>DAQQ01000099.1:0-7241 GCA_002508465.1 Methanosarcina sp. UBA7
CCTGCTCAACAAATATAAGCTAGAGGTAATTGTTACTTATCAGTATCACTATTTCTGCTAAAAATCATCAGAAAATTTTCTGAGGGATAGAACGGTCAATAATCAATGTTGTAAAATATAGTATATCGTAACAAGCTTACCTACAAGCCTTTTTAAAAAGGCTTGAGCGAAAACGATGAGTTAACATTTGGATTTGAGAACCTTNNCCTATAGGCGTGATAAACCGGCGTAACGGTTTCAGCAAACCTTTTAAAAAAAGGCTTGACCAGAGATTTATTTCCAGAATCAGAAACATGTGAAGTAGATTGTAGGAGCAAGTACGGTCCAGAGGAGAAGCGAGTAAACAAGCCCTTTTTTCCACCCAGATTTGAGAATAAAATAACTTGCGGCAAGAGCACAACAAATATCTGCCAGCATCCCCACAAGTGCACCTTTCGAAATCTGTTCTGAGATCAGGAGCAGTTCGCTTCCCTTATAATCTATGCTCAGGCCCAGAATTGCTGCCAGATATACTGCTGGAAAAGCTGCAAAAACTCCTCCCAATCTGCCTCCGAATTTCTTCGCGACAATTGCGGAAATCGCAACAGCGCTTCCGCCAAAAAGAAAGCGAAGGAGAATCGGAAGTACTTCAATATTCAGCATTATATACCATTCCTTGTAACGGAGGATACCTTATACACACAGTTACATAATCTTTATGGATATTTTGGTTTGCTTTAATGCTTGCTATAATGTTAATACCCATATTTTTCCCTGATCTCGGATTCTTTAAGGACACTGAGTCCCAGTTTCTCAAGGATTTCGGAAATCTTTTTTCTTTCTTCGCTTTTCATAGATTTCCGATCAAAATAAGCAAAATCAGCCTTTGATTTCTCAATTGCTTGCCTGATCAGGAATTCATCCAAAAATTCCAGCTTGTACTTGGGAAAATTATGCCCGAAAGAAATAATGGTTTCAAATAAAAGTCCGGTTTGGCGCATGGCATAATGCCCTCCTCCAAAACCGATGGCAACAGGCACCTTGTCAAGAGAAACCTCCAGGATAGCTTTTGCAGCAACCTCGCCTGCCTCAGGATCTTTCCACTGCACTTCAGTGCTTCCTATTTCGGCATAAAGCGATGGAACTGAAAGCTCTGTAGGCCCGTGGTGGGTCACTTCAAGGGTAACGTCGTACTTCAGTCCTTTTTGCTCAGCCAGGCGCTTCATTTCCATAAGAATGGATTTCATAGCAGCCGGAGAAGAAACTGCAAGAGACTTAGGGCAGCCTCCAAGCCTTGCATCGTCTGATGGGTTTCCTGTGCAGTGTACGGTAAGGGAAGAAATCTCCTCTTTGCTCCGGTGTTTGGATGCAAAAATTATAAGGGAAGCTGGCAACCCTGCATTTTCGAGTCTCCTGTCGAGTCCGTCCTGGAAGACATGCATTTCCTCAATATCAACAAGCCTGAATCTTCCGTCCTGCGATTCCCTGGCCGTAGAGAATCCGGAGTTTTCAGGAAGTTCGAGGAGTTTCCATTCCATGAGGTTTAAAAGATGAGTCTTAATGTTCTGACTGGCAAGGTCGGGGGCAGAACAAATGATTGTTATTTTTGAGGTAGTGTTTTCAAGGAGACTTTTTTCCTGGCTCCCTGAGTTTTTTGGATTGCTGTTTTCTTTCATTTTTGATCAATTCGAGTCCTTATCACTTTACGTCCCTATAGATTTCGTTAAGATAGATAAATTCAACCCCGTACCGTAGTCTGAGTGTAAACCTGAATAGTTTATGAAGTGTTATCCTGAACAATTTGAATAGATAAAGCCCGAAGAAAAACACGAAAAAAATCCCTATATTAAGAACCGGGGTAAGAGACGGGATAAAAGGCCTCATGTGAAGAGTGAAAATAGATCTGAAACAAATACAGTAAGCTGAAGTGAAAAGCAGTAAAAACCGTAAGAGAAATGTAACAAAATGTCTAGTAAAAGTAGCAAGAAGCTCACTTTGTTCAGAAAAAGTTGACAGAAGAGTGTTTTCAGAAAACTGTCAGAAAAATATTATTGGCAGAATCCTACTCTCTAAGAAGCAGGGTTCTGCATTTTTCTGTGGAAAAAAGATTTTTAAAGTGCTGAAACAGGATTATCCAACGTGGATGTAAGAGTCCACAAGTTTCCTGATTTCTTCGTTCTTGCCGTAGAGTCTCTCACTGAGCTTGTTGTCGTCGAGACCTTCAAGGTAGTTTACGGTATCGTTGATCATACCTTCGGAGAATACGTCGTACTCCATGAAGATGTCTTTCAGTTCCTTCAGGGCCTGAGCGGACTCATAGCAGGATGCAGGCAGGTGCTCAAGCTGGGCAAGTCTGTCCTTGTGTTCGTCCTTGAAAATGTTGACATCGATATAGAGTTTCTTTGCAACATCAAGAGCGTTGTCCATTTCAAAGCCGTGGCGAATACCTACAGCAAAGGCTGCCATGAGGAGGTAGAGGTCAGCTGAGGGGTCTGCGGCACGGAATTCAAAGGTAGACTTGTAGCTGTGGCTCTTGAAATCTTCACTATAGTTAGGATTGGCGATAGCTACCATCTTGCTTGATTCTTCAGAGAACCAGCCAAGAGGCACACGGATCAGAGCAGAGCGGTTCCTGTCTCCCCAGCAGATGTTGGTAGGAGCTTCCTGGTGAGGTACAAGACGCAGGTAGGATGTAGGAATTCTGTTTCCAAAAGCAGTAATTCCTGCTGCAATGTCAAGAAGACCGGCTATTGCAGTTTTTGCAGTGTCACTGACTCCGCCATTCTCGACCATAACGGTCTTTCCGTCTTTCAGGAGCTTCATGTGGACATGCAGACCGCTTCCGGCTTTTCCGACAGTAATCTTCGGAGCAAAGCTTACAATTACACCGTACTGGTCGGCAAGCATTCTGAGCATCCACTTTGCGACAAGCAGACGGTCGACAGTGTTCTCAAGTGTGTCAGTCTCAAATTCGATTTCGTTCTGCTCGTAGTAGTATTTGTCATCAGTAAAGTTTCCGACTTCAGAGTGGCCGTACTTAATTTTTCCGCCAGCTTCGGAGATGTACATCATTGCTTCCTTTCTGAGCTGGTCGAACTTGGTGAAGGGATTGGATTCGTGGTATCCTCTCTGGTCAACGGCTGGGAAAGCCATATTGACGTCTTCTTTATTGGCAATGATATAGTATTCGAGTTCACCCATTGACTGAAGTTCATAGCCTGTCTTCTCAGTCAGGGCCTGGGCAGCCTTCTTCATGACGGTTTCGGAAGCACTTGCGAGAGGATTCCCGTCCTTGTCAAAGTAGGAACAGAGGATATCCAGGGTTGGGATTTCTTCAAAAGGATTCACGAAGGCAGTCCTGTATTTAGGAAGGACATAGAGGTCGCTTGAGTCTGCTTCGATGTATGTAAAAAGGCTTGATCCATCGACTCTCTCACCAGCGGAAAGCAAGTTGTCAAGGTGCTCTTCATCTCTGATCACGAAAGCGAGAGCTTTGAGTCTCCCATCTCCACCAATATAGCGGAAAGTCAGCATCTTAATGCCGTTTTCCTTTATGAACTTTATAATGTCTTCTTTGGTGAATTCGCTTGCTGGTTTGTTGAGGTACTGTACCAGTTTATTTGGATTAAGTTCTACGGATGATGTTTTCATAATTATCCCTTCTTTTTTAACTGCAACATTCTAAGTAACTGCTATATTCCAGGTATTAAAGCCTCATTTCAATACCGAATATTTTCCAGGCTTATGGATTGTCACAGTGGACACAATTTTGTTAACTCTTGCCTGCTAGGAAGAAGATAACTTACTGCTGTCTATATAAAGTTTTTCTTTTTATAATTTTTCTAAAGAAATACTATAAAAAAGAGGAGGCGGTAAAGCTTCATTTTCGATATTTAAAGTTACTTGTCTCTTTCCAAGCTAAAAAGCCAGTTAAAGTTTAAGGTTTTATCAGTTAAGAGTTTTGCCTAATAAATATATCGGACAAATACAATATAGTCATTAAATTAGTAATTAAACTAGTAATTTAACTATTAATTAAATAAATCCAGTCGAGTTGATAAATGCAGATATCCTTATCTGCGTCTTATTTCGAGCTGGTTTACTGTATTGGGAGAATGGAGGTAAAAAATATGGAGATTTACAGTGTTCCTGAAATTGCTAAAGATGTATTCTGGGTTGGGGCAAAAGACTGGAACCGTAGAATGTTTGATGCTCTGGTTCCGCTGCCTCAGGGAACAAGTTACAACGCTTACCTTGTTAAGGGAGAAGAGAAAACAGCGCTTATTGATACTGTGAACCCTGGTTTCGAAGAGGAGTTCAAAGAGAAAATAAATCTGATTTCCAGTCTTGAAAAACTGGACTACCTGATTATGAATCATGCCGAACCCGACCACGCCAGTGCAATTTGTTATGTCATGGATAGGGCTCCTGGCTCGGTGCTTGTTACTACGGAAAGAGGTGTAAAAATGGCAAGCATTTACAATGACCTGCCGAAAGGCCGGATTAAAGTCGTTGCCGATGGAGATACTATTGATTTGGGAGGAAAAAATCTGCGTTTTATCGAAGCTCCCTGGCTCCACTGGCCTGAAACCATGTTTACATATCTGCCTGAAGACAAAGTACTTTTCCCATGTGATTTCTTCGGAGCTCATACAGCCCAGGGTGTCTATGATGAGGACCTGGAAGACCTTATTCCTCTTGCAAAACGCTACTACGGAGAAATCATGATGCCTTTTGGAAAAATGGGAGCAAAGGCTCTTGAAAAAATCAAGGATCTTGATATTGCAATTCTTGCACCGAGTCACGGGCCTATCTACAAAAACCCTCAGCGTATAATTGAGCCCTACGCAAAATGGACTGCAGGTGAGACCGAAAATAAAGCTCTTATTGTCTATGTGAGTATGTGGGGTTCCACAGAATTGATGATCAGGACAATTGCCGAAACCTTACTGAAAGAAGGTGTGGATGTCAGAGTCTATAACCTTGAAGTCGCAGACACAGGAGATGTTGCAAGAGAGCTGGTTGATTCCCGCGCTATTATCCTTGGAACTCCGACCGTCCTTGCAGGCATGCATCCTCTTGCTCTTTATGGCACCTACCTTGTAAAAGCTCTCAATCCGCCTGCAAAATACGGAGTTATACTCGGATCTTTCGGCTGGGGCGGAGGTGCTCTGAAACAGGCAGGAGACATTCTGGTTCCCTCGAAGATGGAAGTTGTTGGAACATTTCAGGTGAAGGGCAAACCCAGGGAAGAAGATCTGAAAAAGGTTGAGGAAATCGGCCTAGAACTTGCCAGGAAAATGAAAGCATAACCTGAAAATGTGTACATTCAAACCTGAAAACCTTAATTCTAAGCTTGCGTGTAAGGTATCTCTCAGCCCGGTAAAGTCCCAGTCCGATAAATCCGGTAGACTATTTGAGCCCCTACTTAGCTTTTTTTCGTCAGCCGTCTGTTGAGCTACTTAATGGTAAAACTTCTGAATTCTCGAAAAGAAAACTATTAAGAGTCAGTGAGTTAAAAGGAGTCGGTTAATGGAAAATCACAGCTTCTCGTAAGATAGTCTTTCTAACAGGCCAAGGTTCCATTTTTATTATTGTCAATTTTATTAATCTTGTTCAGAATTTTTTCAAGTTTGTGAGCGGTGTTTTATTATGAAAGGGGAATCCGAACTGAAAAAGGAACTGAATCTGATTGAAGTTACTCTGGTAGGAATTGGCAATATTCTCGGAGCCGGAATCTACGTGCTTATGGGAAAAGCCGCAGGGCTTGCAGGCAATATGGTCTGGTTTTCTTTTCTGTTTGCCGGGGCAACAGCCACACTTTCTGCCCTTAGCTATATGGAACTTGCCTCCATGTTCCCAAGAGCTGGAGCGGAATACGGATTCGTGAGAAGAGCTTTTGGAGAACGCATTGGCCTGTTTGTTGGGCTGCTTGTGATATATTTTGTGGCAATAACGAGTTCTGCGGTTGCCCTTGGTTTTGGAAGGTATTTCAGCAACCTTTTTGGAAACGGATATTTAATAGGAACTTTAGGTCTGTTTATTTTTCTTAGCCTTATTATGATTTACGGAATCAAGGAATCTGCCAGGCTGGCTATTTTCATAAGTCTTATCGAAGTATCAGGGCTTCTAATTGTAATCTATACGGGTCTCCCTTACCTTGGAACGGTAAATTACTTCGAAACTCCAGATCTGGCAGGAATATTCGAGGCTTCAACCCTGATTTTTTTCGCATTTCTCGGTTTTGAGGATATTGTACGACTATCCCAGGAAACAAAAGAAGCCGAAAAGACAACTCCAAAGGCACTGCTTATTGCAATATTTTTTACGGTTTTCCTGTACATGTGCGTAGCGATAACTGCCGTAAGTGTTCTTGACTTTCGTGCTCTCGGACTTTCAAGTGTTCCCCTTGCGGATGTTGTAGCTATTTCTATGGGGAATAAGGCTTTTGTCCTCATGTCCTGGATAGCCCTTTTTTCCACTATGAATACCGTACTTGTGGTTATGCTTGGGGGATCAAGGATTGTCTATGGTATGGCGGATTCAGGGTCACTACCAAATTTTCTTTCTCAAGTTCACCCCAGTTACCGGACACCATGGGTCGCAATTTTAGGAGTTGCCTTTCTCTCAGCTCTGTTTGTGCTATTCAGGGATGTTGCAACTGTAGCAAATATTGCTAATTTCATGATTTTTATTGTCTTTTTTATGGTCAATCTCTCTCTGATAAAGCTCCGTTATACTGACCCTGGAAGAAAACGCCCTTTTAAGGTTCCCCTTAATATTGGCCGTTTTCCCCTGCTTCCGTTTCTTGGAGTCCTTTCTACTTTATTTCTTTTTTTTCAGCTAAGTATGGAAGTTATAATTTACGGTCTCGTGTTTGCAGGAATCGGAGTACTGGTAGTACTGTTTAGAATCAAATAAAACATGTACTTAGCATTTCAAATTTATTTTTAAATTTCGCAAATCTGGTCTTTAGTAAAATGGATTTAAATAAGTTACTTCTAGATAATATGGATAAAAACAGGTTTTAGAATCATTTAATCGCTTAATAGAGCTTTTATTCCCATTTAAGTCTTTAATGTTCCTTTATCACATAAAAATCAGTCTTGAAGATTCAGAGAATAACTAAGATTTCTCATGTCTTCTGTACGTTTATAAGGATTTTTGATGCCTTTAATGTAAAAAAAAAGCTTAATGAGATCTTTTATTATGATATGACTATTTTTACTTAATATCTATTGATTTTAGTTATTTTTATGTCT
>DAQQ01000149.1:0-11791 GCA_002508465.1 Methanosarcina sp. UBA7
GACGGATCTGACCTGGTAACTGAATATAATCCAACGCACACATACTCAAAAGCCGGAACTTATACTGTGAAAGAGACGGTGAGTAATGATGCAGGTAAAGATACGGAAATAAAAACAAATTACATAACTGTGACATCAGTTACAAAACCTGTTGCTGCATTCTCTGCATCTCCTACGTCAGGAAATTTACCTTTGAGTGTTACCTTTACTGACAAGAGTACCAATAGTCCAACTTCCTGGAAGTGGAACTTTGGAGACGGAACATCATCAACAGCCAGGAATCCAACCCATAAGTATTCAGCTGCAGGAAAATACACAGTAACACTGACAGCGACCAATTCTGCAGGTAGCAACACGGCAACAAAATCAAACTATATAACAGTAACAGCAACTTCACAGGCTCCTGTTGCGGATTTCTGGGGTTCCCCAATCTCAGGAAAAGCTCCACTAAAGGTTACATTTACAGAGGCAAGCAAAGGATCGCCAACGACGTGGAGATGGGATTTCGGAGATGGGACATACTCAACACAAAAGAGTCCAGTACACACATATTCAGCTGCAGGAACTTACACGGTTAAACTTACAGCAATAAATACAGCAGGAAGTAATACAAAAACAAAATCGAATTACATAAAAGTGTCAGAAACTCCCCAAATTCCAGTTGCTAGTTTCAGCAGCAGTGCAAACTCAGGAAATGCACCGTTAAGTGTTACCTTTACTGACACCAGCACAGGGTCCCCAACTTCATGGAAATGGAATTTTGGAGATGGAACATATTCAACAGTTCAAAATCCAACGCACATATATTCGACCGCAGGAAAATACACGGTAACACTGACAGCAAGTAATACAGCTGGAAGTAACACGGTCGCTAAATCGAATTATATATCAGTGACAGGAACTTCGCAGGCTCTTGTCGCGGATTTCTGGGGATGGCCACTTTCAGGAAAAGCACCACTAGAGGTAGTATTTACTGAGACCAGCACAGGATCCCCAACTTCATGGAGATGGGATTTTGGAGATGGGACATACTCAACACAAAAGAGTCCAAAGCATAAATATTCAGCTGCAGGAAATTATACGGTTAAACTTACAGCAACAAATGCAGCAGGCAGTAGTACAAAAACAAAATGGAATTATGTAAAAGTGACAAAATGACAAAGGACTGAACGTGCTATAAAAATCAGTTTTACTTATCTGATAGCAGGTTAATCCGGTTCTCAAAAGCTAACCATTTAAAAAACGAGTAGAAAAACTATTCAACTTGGGAAAAAATCACTAGCCGTTTTTAATAGGATTACTGAAACAGGACTATCTGAGTTAGTCCCTGTAATCACAGGCTATTGATTACGTTTTATTTTTGTTCTATTAGGTTTTATATGGAAATTAATTGCCAAAAATTTTAGTCTTTGTATTATTTTTTGTACATAGTTAATTTTTTGTCACTTCTAATTTGTTATTCCTGCTCTTAATTCAAGATGGTATCTTGAAAATTAATGCTTGTTTTTGAGATTAGTTTGCTATCCATAGTATAATCAACCTGCAATTGTCATGTAAAAAAGTGTATGAAGCAAATTAAAAGTAAATGATTAATTGAAGCACACAGGTTTAAACAACAGCTTAAATGCAAGTTAAGGCTAAGAAATTTTTTATCAATTACTAGTTATATAAAAAATAAAAGATAATGATAATATTTATATTAATTTATACTCATTTTCTTCAAGCTAAATTGATTTTATCTGAAAAATTTTGCATCAGGTAGATTAATTCTTTGAATAAAAGCATACTCTACATTCGTGTATTCAAATGAGCGCTCATTGTAAACATTTGCTCAGTTACAATGAGTGCTCATTTAAGAATTTTTGAGTAAATGGAGGAATTGGAATAAAAACGTTAACCTATCTGGTAGTTACTTTTTTAATTTTACTGTTTATATCCGGTCTTGGAGCTGCAGCTGAGATTATAGTGCAGCCAGGAAATTCTATCCAAAAAGCTGTGAATAATTCGTCTTCCGGAGATATAATTACTGTAAAACCAGGAACCTATACTGAAAATATCAATGTAACTAAAAATAATCTTACAATTCGATCAGAGTCCGGAAACCCTGATAATACGGTAATTAAAGCCAAAAGTTCAGGGAGCAATGTGTTTCTCCTGCAGGGAGACAACATCAAAATAACAGGATTTAAGATTACGGGAGCTACTCGATCCGGATATTCAGGAATCTGTCTGTCTTCGTGCAGTAACTGCATAATTGAGAATAACAAACTTTTGAGCAACTGTTATGGAATTTATGTCCTGCGTTCTAAAGGGGACAAACTCTCAAAGAATACAGCTACAAGTAACAACGATTATGGAATTGTACTTGGGACTGCTACAGACAACACCCTTTCAGAAAATACAGCCCTTAATAACGGTCGTGGAATTCATATAGGTAATTCAGACGGCAACACACTCTCAGGCAACACCGTTGAAAACAGCAACGTTTACGGACTTTATGTCTGTCCCAGAAGCGATAATAATCAAATTTACAACAATTATTTCAATGACACTAATATGACTATTCGAAACGGAATCGGAAATGCCTATAACACCAAAAAAACCGCAGGTACCAACATTGTAGGCGGACCGTATATAGGAGGAAACTTCTGGGGAAAACCTGATGCAACGGGGTTTTCCAATACCGCAGTAGATAAAGATGGGGATGGAATGTCCGATTCCGCATACAAAAACATAACAGGTAGCATCTACTCTGACAACCTTCCTCTAGTAACTTCCAAATCCGGAATGGTAAAGCCTGTTGCTGCATTTTCGGCATCTCCGATATCAGGAAACGTACCTTTGAACGTGACATTTACTGATAGCAGTACAGGTTCGCCCACTTCATGGAAGTGGAATTTCGGGGACGGAACCACTTCAACCCAACAGAACCCAGCACACACTTATTCTACGCAAGGGAATTATACGGTAGCACTTATAGTAAGCAACTCTGCAGGCAATAACACTGTAACAAAAACTGGATATATTACGGTAGGAACAACATCGCCAAAGCCGGTTGTAAGTTTCTGGGGATCTCCGAGAACAGGAAACGCGCCGCTTAGCGTGACTTTTAAGGATAATACTACAGGTTCCCCTACCGCATGGAACTGGAGTTTCGGGGACGGAACCTATTCAACAGTACAGAACCCTAAGCATACGTATTCGACAGCAGGAAATTACACAGTAAAGCTGACAGCGAACAATGCTGCAGGAAATTCTACATTAACAAAATCAAAATACATAACTGTCACAGGAACTTCTTCCCAGGCTCTGACAGCTGCATTTTCGGCATCTCCAACTTCTGGAAATACACCTCTGAGTGCAACCTTTACTGACAGCAGTACAGGTTCGCCAACAGCATGGAACTGGAATTTTGGAGACGGAACCAGTTCAGCAGTCCAGAATCCTGTACACACTTATTCAACATCAGGAAGTTATAGTGTAACGCTTAAAGTAAGCAACTCTGCAGGTAGTAACACAACAATGAAATCCAGTTACATAAAAGTGACAGAAAGCAATACAACAAATGCAACAATACCTGTTGTAAGCTTCTGGGGATCGCAAACCTCTGGAACTGCTCCTCTTACGATTACCTTTACCGACGCGAGTACAAACACTCCTACTGCCTGGAACTGGAATTTTGGAGATGGGAACTATTCAACATTACAGAAACCAAGACATACTTATTCAAAAGCAGGAAACTATTCAGTAACACTTAAGGCAAGTAACGCAGCAGGTACTGGCACGAAGACCAGAGCCAATTATATAAAAGTAACATAAGTAAAAGAATAAATAAAGATATAAGTAAAGTAACATAAATAAAAAAATTAAGGTAAGTAAAGGTTTCATAAAAACAGGTTTTTGCAACCTGCTTAATAAGTAGTTTAGTGCCTCAAGTTCAAATAAGAACCACAGGCAGCTCTTTTTATTATTGTTAGTATAGGTTCCAGGTAGATTTGGGAGATCAAACAGTTTAAACAGTTAATTTAAACATTTACATTTTTATCAGTTAATTCAAAGGAGTTCAAAGCTTTTCAGCAAGGTTTCCGAAATCCATCTGACTTGAAGCCTCGGACTCCGGCTCATTTTCGCGATTAATGGATGTGACATGCGCAAAAAATTCTTCCACGAGACTTCCTACGTCCCTGGGTGCAATGTCGATGAACTCTCTCTTTTCTTCAGGCGGAAAATAGTTAAAAACCGAAAATTTGCCAAGTTTACGCATTTGTGAGCCCTGGTAGCGCGAATCAAGAAGAATCCTTACCCCGTAGTCTTCGGGAGAACGTATTACTCTTCCCATTGCCTGCCTGACCTTTCTAATAGTCGGTACCTGGACTGCAAACTCCCAGCCTTCCCCAGAGCCAAAAACAGCATCATAAGCAGATTCAACTGCCTTAATTCGGTCATTTAAAGCAGGGTATCCGACTCCCACTATAATCACTGTTCTGCCCCTGGAATCTCTGAAATCAACGCCTTCACTTAATGTTCCCCATAGATAGGTTATAAGTAAAGCTTTTCCTCCCTGCTCTCCGATTTTGAAAAATTCCTTTCGGATCTCCTGGGCTGAGACCCCCGTTTCATCAAGGAAAATGGGAATAGAAAGTTCAGGTTCAAGGAGTTTGGTATAACGGAGTGCTTCGGCATAGCTCTGGAAGTAAATAGTCACATTCCCAGGCGACGAAATAGTAGCTGCAAGCAGGGCTTCTTTCACGTTCTCAAGCGTGTCCGGGCTGTCCCGGTTCTTTGAAAAAAGGGGAGGGATGGAAACCGTGAGGGTCAGCCTTCTTTCTATTGGAAATGTCGTTCCGTAGGAAATCTCTTCTACTTCCCTTGAGATGCCAAGCGTGGACTTTATCATTTCAAAGGGCCGGAGTGTAGCCGACATTAACACTGCCGAATAAATGGAATCAAACAGGGATTGGGTCACATTTTTAGGGATGCATGTGAAAAGCTCGATCCTGCTGGCAATTTTATCGCTTTTGAAATCTCTGCGCACGTTCAGAATTGGATAGTAGTTTTGCCTGTCCGAAAGTACGAGGTAAGAAGATAAAAAGTCTGCAACATATCGGATCTGAGAACGTTTCGGAACTGTAAGAAGCCCATTTTTGTAGTTTTCCGCATAAATCTCTTCCAACCTTCCTCCAAACTCGCCAATTTCCCTCAACCGGGTCAGGACTTTTTCCTCATCCGCAAAACCTTCCTTTATCGCTTCCCGTAAAAAGCGAGCTTTCAGGATGTCAAACCTTTCGTAGGGGTCACTTATCTGAATATCTTGCCAGTGTTTTCCAAGCCTGTTTCTTTCCCCGAATTTCAATTTTGAGTCACAGGTATCTCTGAGAGCATTAAGGAGGCAGGTAAACAGCCTTTTTGCATATAATCTAGCCGCATAGTCCTGGTCAAGAGGAATACCACCTCCGGAACCAGTTTCTTTTCCTAACATAAGTGAATTGTGAGATTCGGGAGTTTCGCCTACTTCCGAAAGGGCTTTTTCAATAGTCAGTTCCGAGAGCATTATTGAAGAATGGGAACGGGCAGACGCCTCAATATTATGAGCTTCGTCAAAGATCAGGATAATGTCTTCAGGATCGCGTTCGAGCCATTTAAGCAGCATCATAAAAATTTCGGCACTGAGGACATGATGAAAATTGCAAATTAGAAGTTCGGCGTTTTTGAGTTCTTTTTTCAGCAGTTCATATCCACACATGTCCCGGTCTTCAGCATACTCCAGGATTTCTTCCGGGCTCCTTACATCGGAAAAAAGCCAGTTAGAAAATTCATTACCTTCAAATTTCAGGACTTCATATAATTCAGGGCAGGAATTGTTCCTTAAAGCCCGAGTTCTTTTCTTAGTTTCTTCGAGTTCTTTTTCAAGCTCGGTTCTCAGGGCATAAAGCGTAGGGTCTTTTGTCCGTTTGTATTTCTCATAGGCGTCCTTGAGCTCTTTTTCTTTTGAAGAAACTTCTCGTTCAAGGTCAAGAAGGTCATAGGTATTTTCCCCTTTGAGCCTGCATTCTTCGTAATCGAGATTTTCAGGGCACATCGAAGTCTTGCCCTTAAAAACGATTGTTTTTATGTCGTTGTCACGTGAAATATCGCTTGCCTCATTTATAAATTGAACCATCTGTTGATGGACGTTAGTGACTATAATAACGACCTTATTGAGTTTTTTCCCCACACTCAATGCAGGGGCAAGTGCGCTTAAAGTCTTGCCTGTCCCACACGCTCCCTCAAAAAGCACAATTTTTTCGCTCAGGAGAGCCGAATGAATCTTCTCCATGGCTTCTGCCTGATTAGGGTAACAGCTCTGTTTCGTAAAATACCGCATATATCCGTTCTTTTGCATCATACATTTAACCTGGGATCTCTCCGATTTCCAATGTTTTCAGTGACTTATTTCAGTGACTTATTCTTTTTGATGAATAGCGAATAGAACTTGTAAAGTATTTAATGTTCCTGAAAATATTGTTAATGAGATATTAGTAGTTATTTTAAATTTGCTCAGTATCAGTCTATTCTAATATTTTAGATCTTCTTAATGCTTTAGATTTTCCGGATAAAAGCAAAATTTAATGCTAACATTTAAAATTCAAGCTAACATTTAAAATTCAAGCTAATATTTAAAATTCAATATTAAAAATTAAGATACAGGAAAATTATTTACTTTTACTTGTTGCGCAGAGCGTCGTTTGTAAGCCTCTATCTTTGACTTATTCTCGATGTCAGGATCTATTTCCACCGGGTGATTACTGCTTATCCAGTACGCATTCTCTTCCGAGATACTCAACTCCCCATTTGCAAAGAGCTTCCAGGACCGGAAGCACGGTTTTTCCGAATTCGGTTAGTGAGTATTCAACTTTAGGTGGGATTTCAGGATAAACTTCCCTGAGAATAAGCCCGTCTTCTTCGAGCTCTCTGAGCTGTTTCGTAAGCATTTTGGGTGAAATACCTTGCATACTTTGCTGGAGCCCTGAAAACCGCAGTTTTTCTGTTCTCAACTGCCAGAGAATAATAGGCTTCCATTTTCCGCCAATTACCTCCAGGGTTGCTTCTACAGGACAATGACAATGTTTATTATTCCTTATCTCACTCACCATATGCTCACATAGTATCCATTTTGTTAGTTACTATCCTGATTGCATGTATAGTATATAAGTATAGTTACTGCAAATTAAACATCAATTAATACATTTTTCTAAAAGAAATTAGACCTAATCTCAAGTTAGACCTATTTTCAGGCTAAACCTGAAATCAGTCAGAATCAAATTCAGGTCAGACCCAGTTTAAAGAATAAGAGGCGTGAACAAAATGAAAGTTATAGGTATTGTAGGAAGCCCCCGAAAGAATGGAAACACGAACATTCTTGTCCAGCAGATCCTGGAAAGCGCAGCAGAAGCAGGTGTTGAAACCCGGACATTTATTCTCAACGAGATGAACTACAAAGGCTGCCAGGGCTGCGGCTATTGTAAGAGCCATGACAAATGCAAGCTTGAAGATGATCTTACGGAAGTATTCGATGAGCTTGCGTCATCAGACGGAGTTGTCTTTGGTTCTCCGATTTATTTTGGCCAGTTTACAGGCCAAATGCGGCTTTTCCTTGACCGTTGCTACTCCCTTATAAACGCGGACTTCTCTCCTCGTCTCCCTGCCGGGAAAAAGGCGATAATTGTAGGAGTTCAGGGAGCTCCTGACCCAGAAGCTTTCAAAGGGGTCTACGAAGAGTTCAAAGGACAAGTTTCCGGCTTCATGCAGGCAGAAGTAAAGGATGTCCTTGTAGGAGTTGGCTATAACGTTCCGGGTGAGGTCAAGAATAATATAGAGCTTATGGAAAAAGCGAAAAACGCAGGTCTTAACCTGTTCAAATGAAGGAAAATAAATTAAAATAAAACCGAAACTAAAGAATCGGGAACCCAAAACCGGGACGAAAATAAAAAAGGGTGAGAAAAACCTGAAAAGTTTTCCTCACCCAGATTTTTAAGGGAAGAATAGGAGTCTGAATATGGAAACTCTTGAAGCAATCCACACTCGCCGAAGCATTCGAAAATATACTGACAGGCCTGTTCCGAGAGAGCTTGTTACCGAACTTCTCAGAGCTGCAATGAGTGCTCCGTCAGCAGTCAACGCCCAACCCTGGATCTTTATTGTTATCGATAACAGGAAGCTCCTTGATGAAGTCCCTACTTTCAGCCCTTATGCAGGCATGTGCAGGGAAGCTCCTCTTGCAATTCTTGTCTGTGGGGATACAACTCTTGAAAAAGTTCCAGGGTACTGGGTTCAGGACTGTTCGGCAGCTACCCAGAACCTCCTGCTTGCAGCTCACGATGCCGGGCTTGGGGCAGTTTGGACCGGGATCTATCCGATGAAGGACCGGGTTGAAGGTTTCAGGAAAGCCTTTGGACTGCCTGAATACGTAATCCCTCTAGCTTTTGTACCGTTAGGTTATCCTGACCAGAAACCAGGTCCTCAGGACAGGTTTGATAAAACAAAAATCTACCACAACAGGTACGGCCAAAAAAGAGAGTGAGACTGTAAAGCCGGCAGAACAAAATTTAGACCAACTACAAGAGCAATAAAGATAAGTATTGAAAGCCTGAAAATTCAGGAAAATAATTTTTACTAAATGCTGGTGATTTTTTGACAATACGTGTGGTTGCAAAAACTTATGTCAAACCTGAGAAAACTCAGGAGTTTTTAGGATTATGCAGAAAACTCGTTGAAGCATCATTAAAGGATGAAGGCTGCATCGATTATGGGTTGTACCAGGAACTTGAAAACTCAGGAAACCTGACATTCTTAGAAGAATGGAAAGATGAAAAAAGCCTTGATCAACATTTAAATTCCAGTTATTTTAAAAAAATATTTTCATTGCTTTCGGAATATCTTGAAAAAGAAACTGAGGTTAATGTCTATAGAAAAACACTGTAATATTTCAGGTGTGTTCCATCTGTTTAATTTTTAACCTATTCCCGAACAATTTTGGGAAATCAATACCATATTAATGCAGTAGTAAGTAAATTAAAAAGAAGAAAGTAGATATGGCAGAGAAAAATCAAGATCAATAACAATATTCTTCTGTTCCAGACAAGAGCCCTTTTGAGGCTAAAATATGAGATGTGTCTTGAAAGTGATTTTGCTGCAAATAGTAAATTCATAATATGAGTCAATAAAGTATAATGTTTACTATTTTATGTAGAGTTTTCACTTTTCACTTTTCATTCCACAGCTCTTCAATTACTATCTCTTCTTCAGGGCTTGCATTCTCAAGCAAGTGCTCAAGATCCTTCATCTCAGAATCAAACTCCTGAACTTCAGCCTCCGTAAGTCCCGCTTCGAGATCTTCATCCGGTTCGCCATTTTTCATCTCAGCAACGTCTGGATCTGCCTGTGACTCTTTTACTTCAGATGTACTATCCCCGACACAACCGGATCCTGCAAGCCAGACAATTAAAGCTGACAGTACGAGCAGGTGAGCAAACTTGACCATTTTCTGCCTCCTCAATTATTTGGTTTTTTTCTTGCTTGTAGTCTGAGGTTCTGTTCCTATCTTTTACACTGGAATTGATCTGAAGCCTTTCCTTATCTATCGCAAAATCACCAGCGTCACCTGTGTTATTATTAGATAGATTGCAGGCACCTTCGCTTATATACTTGTTTTGTTTGCCTTTTCCGCGTTCAGAGTAATCTTTGGTAGCGAAGGAGACTTCCGGAATTATGCTAAATAATATTAACATTGTAAGAAAAGCCATAAACAGAAAAACTTTTGACTCTTTCATCTGACCCCCCCCCTTCAGTTGAAAGTTTGTTATATTGTTTATGGATTAAGGTAAATATAAACATTTTTTTCAGGGAGTTTATCAACTTTTTGAAAAAGCTTATCAACCGTGTATCCCTGACGATGAGATATGTATTTCTAACAAATGGGATTAACTCTAGCGGATATCCACTAAAAAACATATTTTTATGTAAAATATTCGGATTTCTAGTATTGCGATTCTGAAATAGGTTCATAAAATTTGACTTTTGAATAGAACCTGAGATCATGAATTTTTCCAGGAAACAAACATGATATTCCTGGAATAACATGCACAACTATATGAAAATGAATGCTGATGGCAGCATTTTCATGCTAAATAAAGAATCTATTTTGGAATCGAAACACTAGTTATATAAAGATTAAAAAAATTTAAATGTTAGGCATGCTTAAGAGTTAATTACCTATAAAGCTGAGTATAAATAATTAATATGTTTAAATAGAAATAACGCCCTGGTTATATTCCATTGAGGAATATAATTACTGGATTGTAAGCAACTATGCTGGTTCTGCCTGAAAGATAGAGAAAAGCCTGAAAGGAGATCAATTCGAAAAAAGGAAGAGAAAACAGAGAATAAGAATAGAGAATAGATAGTAGAAACAGTCCAGTGGAGGAATAAAGAAATGAAAGTTGTTGCGTTTAACGGAAGTCCGAGAAAGGAAGGAAATACGGCTGTCCTTATAAAGTATGTCCTTGCAGAACTTGAAAAGGAAGGAATAGAAACCGAAGTTATGCAGGTAGGAGGAAAAAAAATTCATGGCTGCACAGCTTGCGGGAAATGCTACGAAAAAATGGATAAGAAATGTATAAATGACAAAGATATAGTCAACGAATGTATAGAAAAAATGATTGAAGCCGACGGCATAATTCTAGCTTCACCTACTTATTTTGCAGACTTAACTCCCGAACTTAAAGCTTTAATTGACAGAGCAGGTTTTGTTGCTAAAGCCAACAGCGAAATGTTCAGGCATAAAGCCGGAGCTGCAGTTGTTGCAGTGAGAAGAGCAGGCTCAATTCACGTTTTTGACTCAATCAACCATTTCTTCACAATTTCACAGATGATAATCCCGGGATCAAGCTACTGGAATATGGGAATCGGGCTTGCCGAAGGGGACGTTGAAAAAGATGAAGAGGGCATTCAAACAATGCAGACTCTGGGCCAGAACATGGCATGGCTTTTGAAGAAGCTCAATGCCAAACCTTATTAAAAAGGCTTGAGCGAAAACTCCCTTTCAGTGAAGCAAACTTGAAAAGAATTCATGCGTCTTCGGTTAAGTGAGGGATCGTGACAAATTGCGTCAATTTCAACAACATTTGCCAAAAATTTTAATGCGTTGTGAGCTGGAACAGTGTATCGATTTTATGTAAATAGACCAAAATTTAAGGACGGCTTCTAAGGCAAAATCGATAGCTTTCAGGCAAGAAAATTCCTTAACCGATGACCAATGGAAAAGAATTAAAATTTTACTCGCCATTCGCTGGCGAAGATGAGCATGGATTCTTTTCTGAGCTGACCTATTAGGCATACGTTTGCTTTTTTTGCGGCTTCAACGCCTGAGTCGAAGGGCATGGATTTGGTGGCTATAAGAGGAACCCCTGCTCGAGCGGCTTTTATGACCATATAGGCAGGCTGCCGACCTGTCGAGAGCATGTAATGTTGTGAGAGGTCAAGACCTTTGAGAAAGGCAGCCCCTACGGCTTTGTCTACGGCATTATGCCGTCCGACGTCAACTATTTGCACCGCAAGTTTTCCGTTTCGGTCTATCAGGGCTGCCAGATGGGTTCCTCTGGTAAGTTTGTACGTGTCAGATTCAAGGTATTCTGTACCTGTAAAAACGACTTGCTGTTCAAATATAGAGTCAGAATCTACAAAAATTTCTCTGCTGGCCTTTTCTTTTTTTCCGGCTTTTTCGACTTCTCCAACTTCTTCAACTTCTTCAACT
>DAQQ01000168.1:0-11957 GCA_002508465.1 Methanosarcina sp. UBA7
TTTTAACATTGAACTTTGTATGAATAAAAATGAGATCAGATGCCTTATTTATAAATAAATATAAATTGTAAAGGAATTAAGTGTTTTTCTTACTCTTTTATTGGTTTAGAAGAGTACTAGGGTTTATTTATTTAAAAAATTGATTTTTATAGTGTACTTTAGTTGTGGAAACTCTATATGCATATCTATTATCCAAAATAAGCATTTTATTCCCTTAGTTTTAGCATTGATTTGAAAGGACCCTAATTTTTATATAACTGTCAAAGTCAGGTTATATTTCATTGTTCTCATTTATCTCTACGCTTTATTTTTTATTGTTCTCATTTATCTACGTATTATTTTTCATTATTCTTATTTTTCTTTTTTCTTATTCCAACCTTCATTATATTTTCCTCTGTTTTTAAAATTTCTTTACCATTTAGTTTGTTTTAATTTTCTAAAAGTGAGACCTGAGTCTAAGTATAAGATATCCTTGAAATTCTTAGATCTGTCTGTAAGTGAGACTAGTTCTGAGTTTTCTAATTTAATTTACAAATCGGTGTTTCACTCTTGTTATGTATAGGGCATAACAGTTAAATATTTTTTAGAGAAGTGGACGCGATTAACAATAATAGATGTCTCTAAGAGAAAATTTCTTATAAAAGAAAGTACTATTTTCATGTGTGAACTCTCAAAATTTTTTGATGCATATGGGGGACATTTTCTATGTGTTTTTGTTATACTGTGTTTCAACTTTTAACCTTCAAATGACGTCTCAGGTTAATTGCTGCAATCGATATAATTAAGGAACACATTGAAAAAAACCTGTGTTTTCGAAGAAGTTAGAGTACATAAAAACACAAACATGTATTTAAATTTACACTGTTTGGTGAGAAATAACGTAGAAAATTCACTCAATCATATGAAAATATATCTCCTGATAAATCGGGGGGTTTAATCCGGAAGAGTATATTTTCATTGCCAGTGAAAATCGGATTTAAAAACCAATAATTTTTAAAATTTTTGTGATTGAGTGTATACTATGGAGGATATAAAATGCAAAGAACGTTATTCAAGACAATATGTGTTTTCACACTAGTCTTTTTTGTCATGTCTATGACAGGAGCAGCCGCATGCAACACCTCATGCAGTAAATGTAAAACCGATGCAAGAAACGATACATTTAATTGTAAATGTAAATCTTGTTGCTATAACGTGCTAAGTAATGACAAAGGATGCAGCCTTAAAGTTACATCTACAGGATGTTTTACTACAAAACTGGGCGGCAAGGTCTGTATGCAGAGTAACGGTAAATTCTGCTACACAAAGCCAGCAAGTTGCAAAAAATCTTGCACTGACAGTTTCAAATACTGTATAAAAGGTAAGGATGGAAAAACCGATTGTGCAACTGTTACGATTGCAGTCAAATGCTAAAAATGTCCCTCGGACTTTTGTCCTGTTGTTGTAACTAAGCAATTTAAGGGAAAAGGAAGTTTTAATCTTCCGGGGATATATTCCCCATATCCCTTACCAATTTCCTTCTCTTTTTAATTCAGAAAGAATTAAGTTCAAGAACAATTAAGGAACAAGATCAATCCAATCAATTGATCCGGGTCTATATTCTGACAATTCTTCTTCACTATCACTTAAAATACAATCTATTATTTTTTCTATATGCTGTCCTGTTTCTTCAATGCTCTTTCCTGTCGTATTTATCTCAAAAACTTTCTTACACCATTCAAAGGCTTCAATAAGGATCACATCAAGAGCTTCAGCCTCAGTATTTTCTCTTATTTTCTCTTCCGAATAGCCACGTGATTCCAGCCTTATTTTCAATTCAGGAGGGTACAGCCTGAGTACAATCACGATATCCGTGATGTAGTGGGCAAGGTGACTCTCAAGAATTATTACATCATTTTCCCTTCCACCAATAATCTCTTCAAGACGCTGACTGACAAGTTCCATGTCCGCAATAACCGCATCTCTCTCCTCATCAATCTCGGTGTAGAGATGCTCTTCTTTGATCATTTCATTAAGGCGGATCACTTTCCATTGCCTTTTACTCTCAAGAAACTTACTTACTGAGGTTTTTCCAGTTCCCGGTGTACCTGTGAGTCCTATTAACATGGAAAAAAGAATGGATTTATATCAATTATACTTAATGCAACCCTAAAAGTTATTCGAAAAAATGTTTTTTCACATAACACATCAGTTTAAGTTTTCATGATATGATAGTTTTTGACGTGGCAGTTTTTGATGTGACACCTTTTGATGTGACACCTTTTGATGTGACAGTTTTATATATTTCAGGCAAACAACTCAATGACATATTTCCAATCCAGATATGTTTATCCAGTCCAAACCGTTTTATTCTTTCAAAGTCCCAGTAACAGGAAAATCCTTAAATATTTCAGGCCCATGAGGTGCTTCGTCCATTTCTTCGGTAAGATCCTTTCCTGCATCATGTAGTCCCTGGTGGATACCATCCTCCCATAAGTAACTGTCTGATACATCATAGACCTGGCCCTGATAGGCAACGTATATCTTACCATTTTTACCGTTATACTCTGCGAGTTCCTCAAGTGTGTATTCTTTCATTTTCCATTTCTCCACTTTAATTTTAATAGCTCATTTGATTAAAACCTTCAGTTCCAATTACAGTCATATGTTTAGCAGTCTTAACATCTCATTGACCTCAGTAGTAGGAAGCTGACATTGATAGTTCTGGCAAACGTATGCAGTAGCTTTTCCCTCGATAGGAATCTGCTCTTTCGTATATTTTGCCAGCTTTGTAATTTCAGGGTCTTTTTCTTCAGGTCTGAAAATCAGCACTTTATTAGGAATGAAGTAAGTCCAGAGTTCATCAAGCATGTGTCCAGTGTCCGGAGACTCATATTTTCCGGAAATTACCACTTGATAAGCCGGACCCAGACCAAAGTCAAGCGCTGACAAAAACTGAGTATACCCAGAGGGCATTTTTCTGACGAGTTTTGAAAAAGCGCGTTCCAGCCCTTGAGATTTATCTTCCAGCTCCAAATCCGCAGTAATTCGGGAAAGTCTAAGAAGATTCAGCATCTCAATAGAATTTCCTGAGGGTATGGCTGCGTCCGCAAACTCTTTTTTCCTGAAAATAAGTGATTCAGTGTCATTAGCAGTAAAGAAGAAACCTCCTTGAATGGGGTCCCAGAAATGCTCGAGAAATTCTCTATTGAGACAAAGGGCTGCTTTAAGATATTTCAGTTTAAATCCAGCCTCGTAAAGCTCGATAAGTCCATGGATTAAAAATGCGTAATCGTCAGCATTTCCGGAGATGCCGGATTTCCCGTCTCGATATCGGTGAAGCAGTCGTTTATCGGGACTATAGAGTCTACGGAGGATTAAGTCGGCGGCTTTTTCGGCGGCTTGCAGATACTTCTCTTCACCAAAGGTCTGGAAACCTCTTGCAAAAGCTGCAATCATGAGTCCGTTCCAATCAGTTAGAATCTTGTCGTCCTTTGCAGGTCTTTTACGTTTGTTTCGAGCTGATAGGAGTTTTTCTTTAGCTATTTTAATCCGACTCTCAACTTCGTCAACAGGAATATTCAGTTCGGCAGATAAGGCTTCGAGAGAACGAGACATATAAAAAATGTTAGTACCGAGTTTTTTACCTCTTATTTCTTCTTCAAAGTTACCTCCTTCACTGAAATTAAATACTTTTGTTATCAGTTCGGACTCCTCAGGACTAAGAATCCTTTGGACTTCTTCTAAAGTCCAGAGATAGTACTTTCCTTCCTCTCCTTCAACATCAGCATCTTCCCCACAATAAAATCCACCTTCTTGAGATGTCAGGTCTCTTAACACATAGTCAAGAATTCCCTCTGCTGCTTCTTTATACAGTCTCTTGCCGGTAACTTGGTAAATTTCTGTGTATGCAGTTGCAGTAAGAGCCTGATCATATAACATCTTTTCAAAATGGGGAACAATCCACATATTATCTGTTGAGTAACGGTGAAAACCCGAACCGAGGTGGTCGTAAATTCCTCCCCTGTACATATTTTCCAGAGAATACTCGACCATATGAAGAGCTTCAGGGTTTCCACTGCGCCTCCAATAGCGAAGTAAAAACAAAATTTTATGTGGAGTTGGAAATTTGGGAGCTCTTTCAAAACCTCCGTATTCATTATCAAAAGACATCAGTAGTTCTTCATAAGCCTCCTGCAATATTGATTCCCCTATACCCTCTCCTGATGACTCTGAGATCATATTCTGTATAGTAGACGTGATTTTTTCAGCCGACTCAAGGACTTCTTCATGCTGCCTGTCCCAAATTTCTTCTATTCTGGGTACGAGTTCGAGCATCCCTGTCTGGCTAAAACGGGAATTTTTGGGGATATAGGTTCCTGCAAAAAAAGGCTTCATATTTGAGGTCATAATAATATTAAGAGGCCAGCCCCCTCTTCCAAGAATAACCTGGCAGACCGTCATGTAAACATTGTCAATATCAGGTCTTTCTTCCCGGTCTACTTTTATGCAAACAAAAGCCCTGTTCATGAGTCTTGCTACCTCTTCATCCTCAAAAGACTCATGTGCCATTACGTGACACCAGTGGCAGGTGGAATATCCAATTGACAGAAAAATAGGTTTGTTTTCTTTTTTGGCTTTCTCAAAAGCTTCTTCTCCCCATGGGTACCAGTCCACAGGATTATACGCATGCTGGAGAAGATACGGACTCTTTTCATTTATCAGGCGGTTAGGTTTTTTATAATTTTCTCCCAGTAAAATCCCTCCAGACTCTTCAGATTTTTATTTCTTGCCAGGCAAACATTCTGCCTTTAAGGACTTTGGTTATTCCTATTTCTTTCCTTAGGGTCCTGATAGCTATTTCTGCCTGCACACCCGAAAGAGATGAAATCGCAGTTTCCATGTCTCTGATGATCTTAGTTTCCGGTAATTTTAACAAGTATAAAGGATGGCCTTGCCCCAAATTTACATATCTGGTATGTCCCGATTTCCAGGCTCTCTGAAAATAAGTCTTATAGGATTGCAGATTTAACTCGCTAATAATATCCATTCTAACTCCCCTGATCTAAACACCGATCTCCATAGATTTCATTCTAAATGAATGACCAACTCTGGAGTGGGTTTAATTTATCCCCAATACAATGATATCTTTTAAGCTCTCGCTAAGCTTTTAAATGAAAAATTAAGTACAGCAAATTTCCCCACTTTAGATATTCGTCTCCTGAATATCAATATATCGGTATTCTGAGAGATTATTTTTATATATAAACAGGTAAGAAAGGCTGTTTTAGAAGCAATATTGGCAGGAAAATTGTGAAACGTGGATATTCGTTTCATTTTAGGTTCCCGCATTTTAGTTTAGAAAAAGTTATTTAAATGACGAAACACTATTTCGGGTCATTGCCCATACAGCTACAATTTGGTAAGTATTTCAGGAGATTCCTTGCTTTTTAATTGACTGAAGCTGTCCAATCTCTTCACCTTTTTCCTCACGAGCTCCTACTTCCAGGAAATTTACAACTTTTAAGACTCTATATGATTGATCCTGCTTTTTTTCGGCTTTTCTGGCTTGATATACCCTGATTGAGCGGAGAAGATCGATTTTTCGGAATTCTGGCCAGAAGGGAGCACAGAAGTAAGCTGCACATTCACTTCCGTTAGCCTGCCAGGAAAGGAAATTTGAAATCCTTTCATCTCCACCGGTGCGTATGACAAGATCCACATTTGGAACAGAGACCCCTGGGGCAGGATAAAGATGTTTTGAAATAAGACTCTCGTTCACTTCCCCAAGAGAGAGTTTCCCGCTGGAAATACAGCCTGCAATATCGCGGACGGCCTGAATAATATCCTGCCTGCCTCCATAGGCAATGGCAACATTCAGATAAAACTTTCCATAATTTTCCGTAGCTTTTTCTATTTTTTCAATTGACTCATTAAGAAAAGAAGGTAATTTTGACCTATCTCCTATGACACGAACCTGTGTCTCTTTTTCATATGTCCTTGAATCAGAGTAAAGTTTCAGGAATTTTTCGTTAATGAGGTTGAAGAGAACGTCGACTTCCTCTTCAGAGCGCCGAAAATTTTCCGTAGAAAAAGCATAGAGAGTAAGCTGCTTTACACCGATCTCATAACACCACTCAATTACCTTTTCTATAACTTCTCCCCCCATTGCATGACCGAAACTTCGATCCTTTCCCAGCTGCCCCGCATACCTGCGGTTCCCATCCATAATCACAGCTATGTGATGCGGAATTTCTGAATTTAAAATCTTTATCTGGAGTCTTCGCTCATACTCGTGATAAAATATACTAAATATGCGGTTTTTCAAAAAACGGAGTCCCGCCCGAAAGATTCCCATGCTCTTAGGCAAAATATTTAATTTTTTAATGAATTTTCCTCCTGAAAATATCCAGATGTAAGAAATATCCACGTAATTCTCAATAGAACTTAATATCTCTGTTATCCAGGATGTTAATATCTCTTTTGCTTAAAAATCCTATCTGTCGAGTCCATCTAGAAAACGTTTTACCCTCAAAGTAATAAAAACCTCAAAACTATTTTCGGAATCAGAAAATCGAGATCTGACGCTCAGAGAAGTAATTTTGAATTTTGAGATTAGTTCAATGATTAATTCTGAAAAAACAATTATATCCATCTTATTTAAGGAAAATGTAAAGAAAGCCTTATGCATATGTTTTTAACTGTTAAGAATACTCCGAATACAACAATTAACATAATAAACAACAAAATATATTCAAAATTCATATATAAAAAATATATGAACAACGAACGGGTAAAAAAATTCGAATGAAAAATACCACGATATCAATAACATATACAAGAATTATTAAAAAACTGAAAACTTGCGTCTTTATACTTCATATTTTAAAGCGTCTCTATATTTCATATTTTAAAGCGTCTCTATATCTCATATCTTAAATGGCCAATCTAACTTGCGATCATAAAAATACTCCTGATGATTCTTATATAATGATTTTTATATTAAGAATAAAACTAAGTTTTGGAGTAGTTATTAGACTGAGATTCTATCAGAAATAAAAACTGTATGCGCTATATCTCGCTTATCGAGCTAAATTTTGGAAGTATTTAGCTCTCCAATGTTCCCAGTTTTTACTTGAAGTAAATCAGAGTACCTCGAAGCAAAATTTAAATTCTTTAATCACTCCGTTCTTTTCGCTGCTTTAGCAGAATCAATAAGCAACTTCAAAATGTTTACCCAAAAACAGATAGCAAGAAGAGTGGCTCAGTAGTTTTCAAGCACAGAGCCAACAATGTTTTTATAACTTTCTTTCAGGGAATAGACGTTGTGATCTCCAGTAACATTTATGCTCAGAATTCCAAGCCTTGTGTTCATAAGCCCGACCATAGCCGACACTCCCCGGTAGCTTACCTCAAAATTTCCTTTATCCAGGTAATCGTAAACTTCACCGGTGGTGAACTTGTCTCCGGTCAGGAAGAGATTGAGCACAACCTTGCGTATCCCGTTTTCATCCCTGCCGAGATACTTAATCAATCTCGCTCTTACCCTTTCTTCCGCAGTTTGCAGTTTCGGACACCTCAGTTAATGATTGAATTATGTTGCTTTAGCATTATATTGCTCACTATTCTCTTTTAGTTATGAAAAGTATGCAACCTCTTAGTAGAGGCGCTAAGAAACGAATACCCTATATCCTTATCGTTTATATATTTTAGGATTGCTTTTTTTAATTATTAATATAAATTATAAATCTAATACCAACACATAAGTTTCAGCATACTGTCAATGGCGATAAATGATCCATGTTATTCATAAGTTATAGTTCTCTGATCTCAGTGCTTAAGGAAGTTGGAGAGTTATAAAATATGTTAAAGAAGTAGAAGTAGTATATATGAAACTTAGCTATAAAGAACTAAACGACAAAGATACATCGCATAGGAAGTAGAAACACTACAGCTGAGCCAGATATCTGCAACTTTTGAGATTATTTCCGTAAAAGATCAGGCAAGGCAGGAATTTTTCTTGATCCGGCTTTCATACCCTTGCTCAGCAAGTTTCCAATAATAAAAAGCATGGAATATACTAAACATAAAATATGTAAGTGGACTGCATGTGCAATGAGTACTTAAAATTGCCTTTTCCCATTTCTCTTGAATATGTACCTTACCTGTGGCAACAGAGTGATATTCTTGTTTTTCTTGTTGACCTGGATAACTATGACACATTCAGTACAAGTTACCTCAGCAAGATAGAATTGAAATATCTCGAGAGGTTGCAGACAAGTTACTTTAAGAAAAGATATATTGTCTCCAGAACGGTTTTAAAACACATAATATGCAAGATTGCTAATGAGCAATCAGCCTCTGAAATATCCACATACAAAAACAAATATGGGAAGATCTGCGTCCTTAATCACAATGAAATACGCATTTGTATATCATATACCGAAAGCCTTGCAGTCCTTGCAGTCTCAAAGGTTGATGTTGGTATTGATATCGAACTTGCTAGAAAACTAGCTCTTAAAGGTACTTTTAAAAACTTCCATAAGAAAACTCCACTTGTGGACGAAATTACAGGTGAAACCGATCTTTTAAAAACATGGACTTTAAAAGAAGCTTATTCCAAGTTTTCAAATAAAAAGATGCATCTTGTTTTTAATAAGGAACTGGATCTCAATAACGTTAACTATTCAACTTACGTTTTGGACAACAAATACTTAATCTCTATCGTTACTTCTCAGGGATCGTACGTCACTATTATAAATCATCTTCAAAAAATCGAATGTTATTGGGACTGAAGATTTTCGATGAAATCTGAAGTTTAAAGCTATGCATCTATTTCTGTTTTATTCAGGCTGATTCGTACACGTATGAATCCCCGATTGTCGGATAACACACTGAATATATATTTTTCCATGGTAAAGAAATTAGATCATATAATACATTAGAATGCATGCAATCGATTTTTACTCATATTTCGTCTTAAATAGGGCTTTTGTCAGCCAATGAGTGGCTCAAATTATTTATATAGTTGGATTACGTAATTATCACTGAGGACTCACGTCATTATGAGCAGAAATGCATTATTTATGATTATTGGTCCACTGAACGAAAACTTTGGGGGTAATAATAGATGGAACAAATAAAAAATGACATTTTAGATTATTTAAAATCGAATTCTTTTATGGACAATGGCAGTAGTTTGAAGGACAATGATTCTCTCACTCAAAATGGCATTATAGATTCCATTGGATTACTTGAACTTATGGACTATATATGTGAGAAATATTCTATAGAGATTCCTGAAGATATGCTGACACCGGAAAATTTTGATTCGTTACAGGGAATTACTAATATGATAACAAAACTGGCGAAGTGAAAAGATATGCGAATTGATGCGTATATCACTGAGTACGCCAGAAAAACTCCTCAAAACATTGCCCTGGAAGAGGGTAAAAACTCAGTTTCCTATAGCTGCCTTGACAATGATATAAATACTATTGTTTTAACACTAGAGGATTTTAAACACTACAGGTTTGCAATACTGGCAGAATCAGGCATGCTATATGTGAAAATTCTCATGGCAGTGTATCGGTCTACCAATATTGCAGTCCCTCTACCAATAGAATTTCCTAAATTCAGTCTTGAAAAAATCCTTTATACTGGTCATATCAACAATATCATCACAACCGATACACAGTACTCAAGGTTTGGAGAGGACTTTTTTGAGCGTTTTGGAACTGTGATAATTATTTCCGGCAATACTTCCGGAGAATTTTTGCGCAAGAAGATTGAAACAGAAGCGAATAATCCGGAATTACGGCTAGTTCTTTACACTTCAGGTACGACAGGCACCCCAAAAGGAGTTATGTTAAGTGACAGAAACCTGGTGGCAAATGCAGAGTCAATAATAAAGATCCTTCGTATAAGTTCCAGAGACAAAGGGGCACTGGTAATATCCCCGCATCATGCTTTTGGGAACTCCATAATTAACTCCCATCTAATGGCTGGTAGCTCGGTCAGAATTGGAAATATGAATTTTATAGACTCGGTTTTCAGCCTTATAGGGTCAGATGTGTCCATATTCTATGGGGTGCCCAGCACCTACCGTATACTCCTTCGGTATCTGGAGAGATTTAGAAAGGACTTTTCAAACGTTAGAACGGCTGCATCGGCAGGTGGAGGAATGGACCGGTCTATTGTAAAAGAGATAAGGGAGTTAGCTCCCGATATTGAGATTCTCCCTATGTACGGGCAAACTGAAGCTACCGCAAGGCTTGCCTACTTGCCAGCAGAAGATGTGGACGAGTTTGTTGACACTATAGGAAAAGCAATTCCAGGGGTTATACTGGATGTCTTTGATTCTGAGTACAGGCCAGTAAAGCCTGGCATCACGGGCGAGCTGGTTGCTACAGGAGACAATATTATGCTGGGATATCTGGATGATGAAATCGCCACGGAAAAGAGAATTATAAATGGGTGGTTGCATACCGGCGATCTCGCACAGAAATTGCCCAATGGATATATCAGACTGCTAGGACGCAAGGACGATCTTATAAAAATCGGTGATCATCGCGTTAACCCAAGAGAAATTGAGAGAAACATAGAGGAAAACAATGAAGTATCAAGGGTTTTTGTCGTACCTGTGCACCATGAACTTATGGGAACTGCAATTAGCCTCATGGTCATACCTGCGGAAGGGACAGAAATTGAAAAGTTGTTTGCATTCTGCCGAAAAAGCCTGCCAGGTTACCTGTGTCCAAGAGAAATACTATTCATTGATCACCTTCCCTTGAGTGAAAACGGGAAAATATCCAATAGATCCATTATAGAGGAATACAAGCATGTCAAAGCTAGTATGTAAAAAGTGTGTTCTGGATTCCGAGATTCCAGGTATACAAATTAATGGGGACACTGGCCTCTGTCACTTCTGTGAGACATATACTCCCCTTAGTTTACAGGAAAAAAAGAATTATCTGGCCAGAATTGAAGAACTTTTTGAACAGCACGGAGGAAAAGGTAACTACGATGTAATTTATGCACTTTCCGGTGGGAAAGATTCATCGTACACACTCTACAAACTCAAAAAAGACTATCCTTTCCTTAGGATACTGGCTGTACAGTTCGATAACGGGTTTACTTCCGAAAACGCAATAATGAACGCAAGAAAAATATGCAAGATTACAGGATGCGATTATTTCCAGTTAACAATGGAAAAGGAAATTCTGTATAATACATTTCGAAAAGCTGCAGAGTCATATGACGCATTTCCGAAATTCGCTAAATATCGAGCCAGTGACATATGCAACGTTTGCATCACCATCATTAAACAGAAGTTAATAGAGCAGGCAATAATTCAAAAAGCGCCTTTCGTAATATTTGCCTTTACAGCTGGACAGTCTCCTAATCCAATAATCAACTTATCAGTTAATTTTATTCAGTGGTCCAGAGACTTATTTGAGAAACAACTTCGGAAAATAGGCGTAGAGGACAAGGACGAAATCTTTCTCCTAAAAAAAGAGGTTCTTGAGAACGTAGGTGAAAATGTTCCGAGTATACTGCACCCTCTATGCCTCTGGGATTACAGTGAAGATAAAGTACTTGAGACCCTGCTTGAAATCGGGTGGGAACTTCCGGGAATCAATGACAGCAATTCAACTAACTGTACATTGAACTCTTTTGCCTGTTACAACCACCTGGAGAAGTACGGGTTTCATCCATATGCCTTTGACGTAGCAGGGCTTGTCCGAAGCGGTGAAATGTCAAGAGAAGAGGGACTTGAAAAAATTAATCAGAAACTGTCACAGCCATTGATAGAAGAGGCTGCAAGAAAGCTTAATTTGAAAGTAAAGAGCTCACAAAAAGTAATCGTTAAAGTTTGATTCTGAGATAAAGAGCTTAACTATATTAGATAACCAAATCAATTAAGTTTAACAGTTTAATTTGAACAGTCTACTCAAACAATCTAAATTAAACAATCT
>DAQQ01000129.1:0-6410 GCA_002508465.1 Methanosarcina sp. UBA7
TCTACCATTAAAGGAGTGGAAGTAAGAGAAACAGTAACAGAAGAAATTTTAATGAAATCAGTTTTGAAAACGCTGAGAGAGCATAAAAAATTACATATAAGTAAAGAGGAACTTGCGGACACTCTCAAAAATATATTTGGGATCTCAAGTGAGTTGTCCTGCGAGATTGCTGAAAAAATACAAAGAGAAAATGAAGTACTGGAAGCTGATTTTAAATCTAACATAAAAGCTATTAAAAAAACAAGTAAAAGCCAAACGGCAAAAAAAGTGACATGAAAATCACTATGAGGAAAATGATTTTATTTTTATTAGTTTCTTTTCTTTTTACCCAATTAACAAGGTCTGTATCCTGATAAACCTGATCAAATTTTAATCTCTAAGATATATCAACTTACTGATGATTCACTCAGTTGTTCTAGAATGTATCAAGAATAATTGATAACCACCCTCTGGATTCTTAAAATTTGAACTTCTTTTAATTATAGTCTTAAAATATCCAATAGAAAAGGAGATTGAACATGAGTAAAGAGAGCGATGCAGCATTGAAAGATGCAGCATTGAAAGATGCAGCATTGAAAGATGCAGTATTGGAAGAAAAGAAACCTGAAGACAACTCAAAAAATGATGAAGACTTACTATATACACATAAACCTGAAAATCGAGGAAATAGTATGCAATGGAACTCTGCTTTTTGCAGAAGACCAGGTCATTAAAAATACTAAAAATCTCGTAACCTCTAACTGATCGTTTTATAGATAATTCTGGCACTCTTCTATTACCTATAAACAAGCATCCTGTCACCTGAAACCATTTCAAAAGATTCGCAAGTAACTATAATAATATTTTTTAAACAGGGGTATTGATATGTCATTTTTGAACGAAATGTTGCCTGAAACTGCGGAAGCTTTCGGGAAGATGAGAGATTCCATATTTAAAGATGCCTTTCTGGATCTTAAAACAAAAGAATTAATTGCTGTCGCTTCTTCGGTCCTTATGCGCTGTCAGTTTTGTGTTGACACCCATTCACAAAGAGCAATTACCGCAGGAGCCGCAAAGGAGGAAATTGCAGAAGCTATCTCAGTTGCAATGTTTATTGCTGCTGGCTCACAGATAGGATGGACTAATATATACGAAGAAAACATATATGATAAAATCTTTGAAAAGGATAGTAAAGAAGAAGAAGAGGACTGTAATTGTTGCTCTGGTGACTGAAAACTTCGTTTTATTATCTTTCAAGTTTTCCTTAACTTCTTACCTAATTTATTCTAATTTTCTTCCTTTACTACAAGGACAGATCTTTTTGAATGTCTTATTACCTTATCTGTTACGCTTCCAAGCAAAAATCTTTCCAATCCACCTTTACCAAGAGTTCCCATCACTATCATATTCACTTTTTTCTGCTCCGCAAATTCCAGGATTACATTAGCCGGGTTACCTTCAATAACCACACCTTCAAAGTCTATTCCCTTACTCTGTGCAACATTACTTGCATATTGAATAGCATTGTCCCCTTCTTGACGTAGAGTTTCCTCCATGACATCCCATTTGGAACCTAGATAAATTGGCGTTTCTAATGTAGGCGGAGCATATGCATTTTTGTCCAAAACATAAAGGGCATAGACCTTTGCACCCATTAATTTTGCAAGTTCCATTCCGTGAAGAACGGCGTGTTGACTACACTTAGACCCATCTGTTGCAATTAGAATTACTTGGTAAGTATTGTTAAGAGTCACTAATCTCCCCCAGTTCCAGAATAGTATTGAATTGTGTCGATAACAACTAAACACGAGTAAAGTTATTACAGTATTATCTGAAATACAAGCATCTGAAATACATGCAAATAAAATTACTGAAGCTGTTCATGTAGCCTTCGAGATTCTGTAAAGAGATGAATGTTGATATTTATCCAGTTTAGAGGGGCTTTATTTTTGAGATAACGCTTAGAATATCTCTAAATTCAGGGTTTAACCTGTAAAAATGCCACTTAGAGTTGCTATAAGCTTCGATAATTCCGCAGTTTTTCATGATGGTCAGGTGATGGGAAACCAGATTCTGTCTCTCATTCAACTTGAATATCAGTTCGCATACGCAGTGGTCTCTCTGAGAGAGAAAATAAGCAATTTTTAATCTTATCGGATGCCCGAGAGCACTGAATATTTCACTGGCCTTCTTTATATCATTGTCCAGAAAATCTATTTCCTGGAGCATTTTCTCTTCCCATTCCTTTTTTTTCTCAGGGTCCGCAGGGCAGCAGTAGCTCATAAATAAAAGAAGTTGAGCTTTCTAAATAAGAGTTTTCATATCAATTTTGTTTGATATCTAACATGCTATTATTTATATTCAATATTTTCGGGATTTTTGAAATTGTAAATTACAATATATCAACATTTTTTGATATATACCTCATGGTTTTTTATAACTTAGGATTTTTAAATTAATTTGAGGGATTAAGCTGTCCTTTTTGAATAAAGTATTACCAAAAGTTGCTGAAATTTTTGTAAAGATATGCCATATTATTTTTACGAAGAAGGCGCTTGATCTTAAAATTGGGGAATTGGTTGCTGTTGCACCTTCTGTCTTTACAATGCACCAGTTCTGTGTAAATAAGTATTTTCGGCAAGCAATTGATCAGAAAACAAGCAGAGAAGAGATATCCGAAGCAATTATGTTAACAATGCTTATTGCAGAGAGTTCTCAACTTTGCTGGGAAAACGCTTATGGAAAAAACGTTTATGAGCTCATCTTTGGAGGCGATAACTCTAAAGAAAAAGGAAATAACTGCAATTGTAGCTCTGGAAATGCAGGCAAATAGGTTGATTTCTCACTTAATGAATCAATTAAAAATATTTTCCCCTGTTTCTAAAGTTCATCAATGCAATAATCTTTCTTATACTTTTGACAATTACAGAATAATTTGAGCAAAATACTTATAATATTTGACACATTTAAGTATATCAACATATCTTGATATCATACAATCTATTCTTGCTTCTTAGCTAGAAAATAGAATATGGAAATTTTGGAGGGCTGTAATGAAGCGATTGCATAGAATACCAAGTAAAGAACGAATTTCTTTTTTATCATTTCCTTTGATAAAATCACTCTCTATTTTAGCGATTTTTTGTTTCTTTCTCTTCAGCTCAGGTTGCACGGGTCTTGATGATTCCGACAATGAAGCAGAGCCTGCTGAAGTTACGAAGAACATTAGCGATTCAGGTAGTGAAATGGAATTAATCGAAGTTACGAACCTGAGTCAGATTGATAAAGCCCTCAAAAAAGGTCCTGTTGTGTTGAAACTTGGTTCAAAGGGTTGTATTCCCTGTGGAGAACAGGAAGAGATATTCTCAGAGCTACTCCCAACGTATCAGGATTCTGCCTCATTTATGCTTATTGATATCAAACAATATCCCGAGTTCGCAACAGAATTTGGAGTAAGAGTTATTCCGGATACCTGTATTATTACGGATATAGAAAATGGAAAATATGTTTATATGCGGCAGGATGGCAGCAAAAGCCAGGAAAGAGAAAGCGCAAGATTCCTGGGTGTTGCCGACAAAGAAACCCTTTCAGAAACTCTTGACAAAGCTATTGAATCCAAGAAAATAGAGGGTTAAAGGATGTTTTCCAATTTTTTACCAGTTGCAGCTTTTTTTGCGGGAGTCGTCAGTGTGCTCTCTCCATGTATCCTGCCCGTAATTCCGGCAGTTTTTGCGTACTCAACTGGAGAAGGAAAGTTCAGACCAATTGCAATCATATTAGGTTTGTCTCTTTCCTTTACTTGCATGGGGATTGTTACTTCTATTTTCGGGGCAACGCTTATAGCTTATCTCGATTACCTTAACATTTTTGCAGAAATTCTTCTGATCACAATGGGCATTTCGCTACTATTTGATTTAAACACATTCAACATTTTCGGAAATTTCTCATCCCTTGCAAACTCTAAACGAGAAGGTCTTTTAGGAGGGTTTTTACTTGGGCTTTCTCTTGGGATTGTCTGGCTTCCGTGTGTCGGCCCAGTACTGGGCTCAATCCTTACAATGGTTGCTGTTTCAGGCGAAGTTGTTTATGGAGGATTAATGCTTTTCATATATTCTCTTGGTTTTTCAGTTCCAATGCTTCTCGTTGCTTATTCTGCAAGTTTTTCTTCCACGAGGCTTCAGAAAGCTTCAAAATTCGGTTTTCCATTAAAAAAAGTTGCAGGCTTTATAATTTTAGGAGTCGGCTTTTATATGGTTTATAAGAACCATTTCAGCGGTTTTTGAAATTAAAATTTATTTGGTTAACCCCTCATCAGAAAGCTGTTAGATATCTAAGAACTAAGAAGATCCTTAGCAGTGCCTGAGGAAGTTAAATCCAAAGGCGGAACTCATTAGATATGTTAGATAAATAGGACTTACTCGGTTGAACTGAGAAATCAATAGGATTAAACCTCCAACTATGGAAAATACTAAACGGGTCTCAACACCGAAAGTGATCGATTTTGTACTTCAAGTGCGTAACTCCTATTATTATTTATACATTTACGAGTTTATGTATCTGCGAGCAAGACCCACGAAAACTAGTGCTTCGATTCCAAAATCAATTCCTTAATGTCTGGAAAAATCCGTGATCTTCGGATTTATTCAAAAATCAAATTTTATGAACCTACTTCAGAATCATAGTACTAGGATTTAAACTTGCAGTTAGCGAGCTAAACAATGGAGATTACATGAACTATAGTAAAATGACAAAGGACGATTTTGACAGAATTCTTTACACACGTCTTAAAGAGGAAACTCTTCAATCAATAGTTAATATTCCAGGCGTTTATCAAATATTATCTAAACATTTCAATAATGATATAATTCTTAACGAGGAAATTCCTCAATCAATAGTTAATATTCCAGACGTTTATCAAATAGTATCCAAACATTTCAATAATGATATACTTGAAATGTGGGAGTATGAGCAGTATATAAAGGTTAAAGAGATTGTAGAAAGAATTAGTTTGTGGAATCCAGAATTCCAACGAACCTTAGTGCTATTAAAACTACTAAATGAATTAACCGAAGTTCTTCACGGTACTTTGGATCTAAAACTGGACAAATATATTAACCTTCGTGCACTGCCAGTTAGAGAGTTTTTTAAAGATGTCGTGGATAAATATTCAGCATACCCTATCTGGACATGTGATTTTGAAGGATCTTGTCTTGTTGGTGCGAAGAAGTTTGAAATAGAGCCTATTGATTTAATTCTCCGCCGCTTTGAAGGTGAGTAAACGACATTTGAGAAAGTATTTTGAGAGTAGTCATAACTGTGTAAGTCCTGTCCCAATTATAGAACCAAATTTAATATTAAGACACGCCCTAAACTCAGATCAATAGCACTCTGTTTCTCATTTCTCACTTTGTACTTGCTGGTCTTTCAACGGGTCTTGCCAGACTTTTCTTCTGAAACTGGAAGAAAAGAACAAGGAAAACTATCTGCTCCATTTTTGGTGAATATCTGGTTTAATTGCTTCTTTTGTTTCGTATATGTTTGGAGAGCCAGCAGCTTCGTAAGTCCTATACAGGTGACATCTAACCTTTCAATAGAGAACCGCTTATATCCTTAATTCTGCTTTTGTTTCTTAACCACAAGCACAGAAGTCTTCGAGTGTCTTACCACCTTATCTGTTACACTTCCAAGCAAAAATCTTTCTAATCCTCCTTTACCAAGGGTTCCCATTATTATCATATCTACTTTGTTCTGCTCTGCAAACTCCAGAATTGCACTAGCAGGATCACCTTCCATAACCGCACCTTCATAATCTATTTTCATATCCTCTGCAACTTTCTTAGCATATTGGATAGCATTATCTCCTTCTTGACGTAACGTTTCCTCCATGATGTTCCAGTTAGAACCCAGATGAATCGGCGTTTCCAGCACAGGCGGAACATATGCGTCCTTATTAAACACGTAAAGAGCATAGACCTTTGCACCCATAAGTTTTGCAAGTTCCATTCCTTGAAGTACAGCGTTCTGACTACACTTAGATCCATCTGTTGCAATCAGTATTCTTTGAAAAGTATCTTTAAGATTTATCTTCCTCCCCCCAGTTCCAGAATAGTATTGAGCTGCTTTGATGCCTCAGCTAAATGCAAACAAAGGTATTACAGTACTATTTATGATAAAAGAAAATAAAGATATGCGTGAATATTCAGCCTGGACAAAGCAAGATCAACCGTTATCTTGTTAGATTCAATAGAAAATTTACTGAAGATGACTTCGGTAAACCCTACTTTTTAGCTACCTGCTTATGAAAGGTATTTAAGTAATTTGTTGGGATCAGAGGTTTATCGAAGTTCTCTGGACTAATTCTTGATAGCTATTGGCTATTAATTATCTTTTTTCCACTGATAGTAACTATATTCATGCGTCTTCGGTTAAGT
>DAQQ01000126.1:0-10891 GCA_002508465.1 Methanosarcina sp. UBA7
GGATATTGAATGGATATTGAATGAAATCAGGTGGCAAAGTCTACGGATCTAATTATAAAACTTATAATAAAAAAGCCGTAAAAACACCTGATAAATTACTTCCACAAAAAAATCTGTAGATAATTTTTCATTCAGCATTTTCCTACTACTACCCCCTCTTTCATCACACACCTCAAATACGCCTGCGCCCACACAAAAGTAATAATTGAACCGATTACCGTACCCACAACCAGTCCCCACCAGACTCCGAGTAACCCCCAGTCGAGTACGAGCGCAAAAAGTAAGGAAAAAAATAGAGTCATCACAAGACTTCGCAGAAGAGTAGCAGCAAGGGCGTTTGTACCTTTTCCTGCCCCTTGGAAGAGAGAACCTGAGAGCATTCCGAAGGCTACAACTGGATAGAAAATCGTCATAATTTTAAGGAGTCTTGTCAGTTCAGGAGCTATACGGGCTGCATTTTCGGTATGTGTAAAGACAGCAGCAATGTCTGAGGCAAAAAAATACACTATGGCGGCAATTATCATTTCTACGAGAAAACCGATTTCAATTGCGTAGATAAGGGTATTCTGTGCTTTTTTAAAGTCCTTCTCTCCAAAGGCAGCTCCACTGATTGAGACTACAGCTATTGAAACTCCTATAAGAGGAGAAACTGCAATACTTGTTACTCTCCAGGCTGTTGCGTAAACTGCAACTCCGTCCGTACCACCAACGGTTGCAATAACAAAGTTCATTATAAGGGCGGTTAGTGCCAGAGCAAGCTGTTCTATTGATGAGGGAATTCCTACTCGGAAAATATCCCTGACAATTAATTTGTTGAATTTGAAAGAGTGAAACCTGAAAGAAATATAGGTGTCTTTTTTAATAAAAAACCAGTAGAACATCAGCAGTCCTGATATGGCAAAAGAGATAACTGTAGCCAGTGCTGCTCCTGCGACCCCAAGCCCCAGGGTATATATAAAAATGGGGTCAAGCACTACATTAAGGCCCGAACCCAGAATCATGGATCTCATAGCTCTTTTTGAATCTCCTTCACTTCTCAGGATGGAATTCGCAATATTTGTAAAAAAGAAAGCAAAACTGCCTGTAAAAATCACCCTGGCATATTCTACTCCCAGTCCTGTCGTTCTTCCAGCCCCACTGTAAATAAAAAGATCCTTTATAATCGCAAGTCCAAGGACTGTAAGGGCAACTGTGAAGATGAGCATTATCACGAGGGTATGAACTGCAACATTATCCGCACCTGCTTTATCCCTGGCTCCTATGCGTCGAGAAATTGCAGCCCCTCCTCCGACTCCTAACCCGCCAGTAAGCGCCATCTGGATTACATAAAATGGAAAAGCAAATCCAATAGCAGCCAGGGCATCAGCTCCAAGCCCGGAAACCCAGAAGGTATCAGTAAGACTGTATATAGTCTGGACAGACATGGCAACTATAGTAGGAATTGAGAGCTTGACAACGGCTTTCCTGGGATCACCGAGAAGAATATTCACCCCTTCTGTACTCTTACGAGGGACTCCCTCTTTCTCTTTCATCCTGTTCCATGAGTACTCGTCAGCGTCTTTGCTTCCGGTTAATAATCCACTGTTCATTTTCTCCCGCCGTTTCCAGAACTACCTGCAGTTATGATGAGATTTGAGATGTGAAATCTTCATTTTATGGGGAAAGGGTCATGAGCTTTATATATAAAAAAGTAATACTCAAAACCATCCTTTATTGAATCGCTATTTACTGTTAGGCTTATTGACCACATATAGAGATGATAACAATATGAAAACAGTAATATTTAAAAGTCGCAATTTTAAAAATAATCCGTTTCCTTTTTCTTATAGGGTAGAAAAATCATGATTTATCGTTTTAGGGCTTAAAGAGTGGAATTTTTATTTCAAATCTTATCTTTGTGATAATTCTGGAGCAAAAAGGTGAATACTATGTTTTCCAAGTCAGAATTTAGAGAAGTAGTAAAGTCTATGGGTCTTGTTTTCGGAGATATCGGGACAAGTCCTATTTATACTTTGACCGTTATTTTCCTTCTAACAAGACCTACACCCGTTCACATAATAGGAGTTTTATCTTTAATTATCTGGACACTCATCATACTTGTGACTCTGGAATACGCCTGGCTTGCAATGAGTCTGGGTAAAAAAGGGGAAGGAGGTACGATAGTTTTAAAAGAAATACTCGTTCCTCTGCTCAAGTCGAGTAGAAACGTAGCTCTGGTCACATTGTTAGCTTATATAGGAACATCTTTCCTCATTGGAGATGGAGTAATTACTCCTGCAATAAGTATTCTGAGCGCAGTCGAGGGCTTGCGAATTATTCCTCAGTTCGAAAGCATAAGCCAGGGAACTATTATACTTATTTCTGCCGCAATTGCAGTAGCACTTTTTTCAGTCCAGAGCAAGGGAATAGAAAAGATTACGTGGGTTTTTGGGCCTATAATGGTTCTATGGTTTGCAGCCATTGGATTTTCAGGTATCGCCTCTATTTTCTATACTCCAGAAGTACTTAACGCTATCAATCCTTATTATGCTATCAGGTTTCTTCTGGATAACGGGATTATAGGATTTTTTGTACTATCCGAAGTCATCCTGTGCGCTACGGGAGGTGAAGCATTATACGCTGATATGGGACACCTGGGAAGAGAGCCTATCTTAAAAGCCTGGAGATTCGTGTTTGTAGCACTGGTTTTGAATTATCTGGGACAGGGTGCGTTCCTTCTCAGAAATCCTGGTTCGACAAACTTTTTATTCGAAATGATAAATCAGCAGGCAAACATACTTTATATCCCATTCCTTCTCCTCAGTATCATAGCTACAATTATCGCTTCTCAGGCTATGATCAGCGGTATGTTCTCTATAGTATACCAGGGAATAACAACTCGGATAATTCCAATGCTGAAGATTGATTATACCTCCGGGATATTAAAGTCCCAAATCTACATAAGTACCATAAACTGGCTTCTCCTGGTTTCTGTATTATTTATGATGCTTGTATTTAGAGAGTCGGCCAGACTTGCAGCTGCATATGGATTGGCAGTTACAGGAACCATGTCTATTACGGGCATAATGATGACTTCGATATTTTACCATAGAAAAGATATAACTAAAGCTGTTATTTCGTTATTTATAACACTTATTGACATAGTATTCCTTCTCTCAAATAGCTATAAAATCCCTCATGGGGGCTACTGGTCAATCATCATAGCGGCTTTTATTCTCTCTCTTATACTTATATATACATCCGGACAAAAGAAATTGTATGAACTGATGAAACTCATGAGTGCTAAAGACTTTCTTGAAAAATATAATTATTTATATGCTACCCAAAATAAAATTATGGGGACCGCCCTCTTCTTTACGCGTGACATCGAAAGCATTCCCCAGTATATTTCCCATGTGATGTTTAAAAACAACATCATTTACGAAAATAATATTTTTATTTCCATTATCAAGTCTGACAGCCCGTTCGGAATAGAAAGCTCGTTCACAAAAGAACCGGCAAAAGGATTAAAAATTTTGGAAATACGAGCAGGATACATGGAAATTGTTAATGTTGAACAGATTCTTGAAGACCAGGGAGTTCACGAAAAAACCATTTTCTACGGAGTAGAGGATATTTTTACTAATAACTTAATCTGGAGAGTCTTTTCTATAATCAAAAAGATATCGCCTTCCTTTGTCCAGTTTTACAGGCTCCCTACTGACGAACTCCATGGGGTTATGACGAGGTTCGAAATGTAAAAACGGATAGAACGGAATGTACATTCCGGGCCTTCAATCTGCGTTTAAGATGAAAATTCGGTAGTCTGAAATTGAGGAAGTAACGAGAAGTCTTAGTTTCATGATTCTATGTTACTTTCTACAGCTTTTTGTGATAATAATTTAATTTTTTCCTTTTATGACCTCACTGATTTCTATTTTTCTTTTTTAACTATTAAACTAAACATGGAAAAATGGATCTATTTTTTCTTCAGTTACACTTTAACTCTTTTAGCTTGATTTACTTCTTCTTAACAGCACAAACTCCTAACAGGCTTATAGCTGTAGTTAATATTCCTAATTCGGAAAACACTATCATGAGCTCTCCCCTTCGGCTTTTACTCTTCCGGTCTCTTTTTCGGCTCCTCTGTTCTCATCAGAGCTAGAGCCTGCTCGGAAATTTCGGAAGTTTCCTTGACTTCAAAGTGATGGATTAGTTGATCTTTAAAATTTTTGGTGTTGTTTCGTTTACTACTGGTTATCGGCTGCATCAGCAACAATAATTGTATGCCTGGATTTTCCATTATTTCCACCAAGATTATTTTTAATGTACAAATTTAAACATTCAAACAAAAATTAACCGAAATCTCAAACCACAATTCTTATCTGTATGAAATTATGTGATAAATTATGTAATATTTTATAACTGAAAAATGCAAATCGAAAATCTAACGACTTTATCCTGGCCTTACATGCCTGTTCCTGGTAATATACGATCCCTATGTTATCATGTCCCTAGAATTTGGTTTTTATCATTATTGGCTTGCTTTTTGCTATTTCACATTATGCAATTTGAAGTCAAAAGTGAAAATTAGCCTGCTTCGCTTAACAAAAAGTTTCACAAAATATGAATTTTCAAGTCTAAAATCTAATTCGAGAGTCTCACAAAGGCGAGAAGATGAAGAACCGAGTAGCACAATTAGCTGTCAACCCTGAGAATGAAATAGAGACCATACTTAATCAATCCGAGAATATGAGGACTTTTTTCCATAAATCTGCTTCGTTCGGAGTACCAGGTATGTACTCTCCCTTAACGAAAAGCAATAGAATCGGCCTTATCCGAGGTGATGTGGCTGAGTATAAACTTAAGGTAAATGTTGGGTCTGGAGAGTATGATTACATTGTACTCACCAATTATGTAAAAGAAAAGAGTCCCTGGAGTATAGCTCAAAGTAAAAACTTAATAATCCTGCCCGGTCAAGCTTTGACTGAAAGCTTCTATTCCGATATGGCTATATACTACGCTCAGCAAGGATATAGCACATATATTCTGGATAGAAGAGAGACAAATGTTCCTATAGATGAGACCGATTTCAGTTACATGGAAAACTGGACCATTGACAGTTACCTGAGTGATACATACAACGGCATAGCAGTATCAAGAGTTCATACAGCTTTCCTGAGTGATAAAGCTGTAGAGGACATAGAGGTTACGGCAATTGGCCACAGTCATGGGGCCTTGATTCTTACTGCTTACGGAGCTAGCAAGTACAACGACCTTGTTTTAGGCTCGGTTAACAGAATGGTTCCTGTTGATATCGTTATTAAGTACGAGCCTAAATATTCGGAGTTAATAAGATCTCAGGCACAGGAATTTGACACTATTTCCAGATGTTTGGAAAACAGGACATATAATAGCAGCAATATGGCTACCATGATTCAGATAGCCAATCTGGCTTTAACCGATCCTGACCGAGAATCCATTTTTCAACCTGACCTTACAAACAGACAACTTTTCCGGCTTATGGCTACTCAAACTTATGCATTCAATGCATACCCTTATACTCCGAATTATCATTACTGGAGCGGAGATCTGGATGGCCTTTATTATGTTGACGAAAACAGGCTACTTAACTTGACCTTAACCGGAGGGGCTGTTCCTTATGCACCTAAATACCTGGACCTTTATATGGCCGGATTGATGGGAAATGTTGAAGGCTATGAGATTGACTTTTCAAGAATAAGCTCCCCTCTTCTTTATATAGGGCTTGGGGGAGGTTTCAGCGACTACGGTTCCTGGTGGTACAAAAACGAGGTAGGAAAAATAAATGATAAAGTTACTTATATAGGCTGGAAGAACCAGGGTCATGGTAGCATAGCCCTTGATTATAACTCTCACGAGTTATGGGCAATTATACATAACTGGATAACGAGCAATTAGTTTGAAAAACAAGAACCGAGAAGGTAAAAATCTGGAAAAACATTCTATATCGAATATCTAAAAATATTCTACATCGAATATCATATTGAGATTACAGTTTCGAGTTTAAATATTTACACTTAACAAACTCCAGATTATAAATATAAGCGAAGCAAAGTCTAGAAAACCTCGGCCAGTGTATCAGAAGTCCTGTAAAATTAACTTATCAAGATTACTAATAAAAGTTGCTAGAGGAGATAACTCTCCTCTTGCGGTTAAAACTTCACTTCATCGTAGTTTTTACGAGACAGTACCTATAAACTGTCCAAAGGCCTTGGGATGATTTCCTACTTTCACTGTGGTTTTGACTTTGTTTGTATCCGTGTTTATTATAGAAACAGAGTTGCTGTTCCTATTAGCCACATATACTTTTTTTCCATCAGGAGTGACAGCAATTCCATATGGATTAGATCCTACTTTCACTGTGGTTTTAACTTTGTTTGTAGTTGTATCAATTACAGAAACAGTACTATCACCATAATTTGCTACATATAACTTAGTTCCATCTGGACTAACTGCAACCCCATGAGGATTGTCTCCTACACTGATTTTGGCTTTGATATTATTTGTTGCAGTATTTATAATGTAGACAATATCAGTGCTTCCGCTTGTTACATATGCCTTTGTTCCTGCTGAGTTAATTGTAATTCCACCAGGGTAATTTAATCCGTTTATTGTGTCTGTGACTATATTTTTAGCTGTGTCAATTATGTATAGTGTACTACTCCCTGAGTTCGTTACATATGCTTTTGTTCCTGTCGGGTTAATTGCTACTCCAAAGGGCTTTTTCCCAACAGGAATCGTTTTTATTTTATTGTTCTCTGTGTTAATTACAGAGACTGTATTGTCAGCTTCATTAGCCACATATACTTTTTTTCCATCTGGTGTGACTGCAACTCCATAGGGTGATTTTCCTATAGGAATCGTAGCTGTAACTCTGTTTGTGGTTGTATCAATTGCATAGACATCGTCAGCTTTTTGATCCGCTACATACACCTTTTTCCCATCTTTTGTGACAGAAACTCCAAAAGGATCATTTCCTACGGGCACAGTGGTTGTAACAGAGTCTGATGCAGCATTGATGACAGAAACAGTTCCATCATCATTAGTGATATAAGCTACTGCTGGTTGCACTGCTTTGATTTCAAAGGAAGTATCGCCAATTCTACTAAATTGAGATCCGTCATGTAGACTTCCTGTTGATACAACATCAACGCTGTAGTTTCCCTTTAACAACGTATTTGAAAAGTAGTTTGCATATATGCCATTGTTTGCTTTGCCGTCTCCATGTTTGCCATCGTCATATAGTACAAGATGTTTAGTGCTTGAATCTGGAAGTGTAATATTTGCTTTTACATCAGCCTTTGAAATTTTTATTACAGTATCGGAAAAGTTAGCAATAATTTTTACTTTATCGCCCTGATTATATTGACGTTTATCTGTAGATGTAGACATAGAAAATGTCGACGAAGAATGTACCACAGCTGAAACTTCCTCGCCTCCGACTGGCATTTCTGTAGCTTTCAATTTCATCGTCCACTTTCCTACTGCTGGAACGGAAACTCTATAGAATTTATAATTAGAGTCGGCTACATATTTAACGTCAGGATCAGTAGCCGCATTAGAAGGATTTATCATAGATCCGTCGGGCTTAGAAAGTATAAGATCCACGTTGCTTCCTGCATAATTAATACTAAAGGTTGCTTCAGTTACTGACGAATCTATTTTTACTGGTATTGATGCAACGTCATTGACATTCATATTGATATTTTTTTCTAAAATAGTATCCAAACCAAGAACGTTTCCAGCTATGTCATTATAAATATCTATTAGCTGGCTATCTGTGGGAGAAAAATAATACTTTCCTCCAGTTTGAGAAGCAATGTTGCTTAACAAATTTTGATCAACAGCAGTGCCAAGACCTACAGTATAAACCTTTATTTTATTATCTTTAATATCAGGAATTACACTGCTTGGAGTTTCCCCACTATTTTGGTTTCCATCTGAAAGCAACAAAATTGCTCTATTTTTATTTGGACCGCTGTAGCTAAGTAAGTCATTTAAACTATACCGTAGCCCACTTCCGATCGCAGTGCTACCACCAGCAGAAATAGAGTTTATTTTTTGTTTAATGCTATTCTTTATATCTGAAGTAAGAGTTGAAAGATGATAATCATATCTGGCGTCTGTACTGTAAGATACAACTCCTGCCTTATCTTCGTTTTTCATGTAGTCGATGAAGAAATCGGCCGCTTTTTTGGCACTGGAAATCGCTGAACCTTCCATACTACCCGAACGGTCGAGAACTAGCATTACGTCAGCATTATCTTCATCTAAGGGTCCGGCAGGTAAATTCTGATCAGCCCATGATACTTCAACCCAGTAAGGATCATCAGCGTACTTTATGACAGGGTATTTTGCTGGATCTGATTTTTTGGATCCATGCCCAGGATTCGGATTTTCCTTACTATATTTTCCGTCTTTGGTTGAATCAGGAAGCCCCAAAGCTTTGAAAACCTTATTGCTTGTTCCAAATTGGCGCCCTGTCCAAGGACCAGGGCCATTATCGCCAACGACAGCGATTACTGTTTTTCTTGTGTATGGAGAATATATACGTAACTTGGCGCCTTTACCAGAAGGCAAAAGTTTTTTTCCAGTTTTTTTATTAAAAGAAACATGATCTGTTGAACCTGGAATCAATAAAAGCTTTTTTTTACCAATTTTTGAATTATTACCATCCCATTTCCAATGTACGTTGTCTGGAGAAAGTGTATTAATATAATAGCCATTTCCATTTGTGGGATCAGGCTGTATATAACCAGATGATGAATCATCAATAAAGTCATACTGATTTTCGTATGACATATATCCTTCTTTTGCAGGAAGATGATATACCTTATATACAGGAAGATCTTTAAGAGGTACACCCCATGGACTATTACCATCATTTCCATTATTGACATCAAATTTATAAAAAATATTGTCACTTTTTTCATTTAGGTTTGAATATGCCAACACGGATCCTGTTGTAATAAATAATAAAGATGCTGTTATAATTAGCACTAATATCTTTTTTTCCAAACTACCAGTCATTCATTCAGCCTCATTTTTATTGTTCCAACAAAAAAACTAAAAACACAATATGGAGCCATCCCAAAACAAAAATTTTCTTAAACCAATATATTATATCACAAGGAACTAATTGATCGTTTAAGATGGAGATTAAGAAACCAATTGTAATTTTTAGGAGCAGCTTTATAATATATACAAGTTAGTATAAAATAATAATAGTTGTTAATCAACAGTAAATAATAAAGTTTTCTTTATTATACTAATACAGGGTAATGTACTAAAGTTCTGTAAATTCTAGTTTTTAATTTGAGTTTTTGTTGTAAAAACTATACATAATGTAAAGCGAATCTACAGAACTTTCAGTAGCTTCTAAAACGCGAATGGATAAAGAAAAATTCATTCAAAGATCTTTTTAAAAATTTTTTAAGGATCTTTACAGAACCTTTAACCTCTAAAAACACGGAAAAACTGGATGACTGGAAGTCCTACTGTCTTTGTCCTTGCCTTTGTTTTTCTTTCTCACGTATTTTTACTTTTTTATCCTCTTTCCTTAATTGAAGATTAGCGCTCACAGTACATGCAAATAGCCTTTTCGCATTCCTCATTCTGGAATTTCCACTTCAGCCCCCAGCGTTTGATTGCCTGTATTATTTTTACGAAGTCCACTCCGCTTTCGGTCAGGTAATATTCGGATTTTGGAGGGTTTGTTGAGTTATCAATCTTCTTTTCAATCAGGCCTTCAGTTTCCAGTTCTGTCAGCCTCTCGGAGAGAATTTTGGGGGTTATGTATCCAAGTTTCCTTTTAAGCTCATTAAAGCGCTTTTCCTTTTTTTCTCCTTTGTGTAGCTCCAGAAGAATATGGATTGTCCATCTTTTCCCGATGATATTCATGGTCTTGTAGACTGTACAGTCTTTCATAGTATAAACATAGAAACTGTCCAATATATAAATTAGTATCTCTAATATACTGATATCAAAAAAATACTAATATATAACATATTTTATAAAATATGTGTATGTAATTTTTTGTAAAAGTCCCCAGATCTGGCAAAAATAACGTCAGAATTCCGGGAATTTAACTATGTAGTAAATTCAGACAGTTTGGAGAGAATGATAATTATGAAGGACAACTTACCGGAAAAAGGTGCAATTGTTCAGAGAGACCGTGAAACCTATGCAATCGCTCCTCATATCCCAGGAGGAATTGCTGACCCAAAAACCCTCCGGAAGATAGCCGATGTTGCGGAAAAATATGGCGCTGCTGCTCTTAAGGTGACTTCTGCACAGAGGATTGCAATCGTGGGCCTGAAGGAAGAAGACCTTGATAATGCATGGGCTGATCTGGACATGAAACCAGGTGCGGCTGTAGGGCTTTGCGTAAGAAGTGTAAAGTTCTGTCCTGGAACCACTTTCTGCAAGCAAGGAAAACAGGATGCCGTAGGCCTGGGTCTTAAACTGGATGAAAAATACCACGGAATGTCGATGCCTTCCAAGTTCAAGATGGCAGTTTCCGGTTGTCCTAACTCTTGCTCTGAACCTGCCATTAAGGACATAGGGGTAATGGGCACTGCTAAAGGATATACCCTGATGGTAGGAGGTGCTGCAGCTGCAAGTCCAAGACTTGCTGAGGTTGTCGCAAAAGAACTGTCAGAAGAGGAAGTTCTTGATGCAATCGAGAAAATCGTTAATTTCTATAAAGGCTCTGGTACGAAAAAGAGGCTTGGAAGGTTCATTGAGGACACAGGCCTTGAGAGTTTCAAATCTCAGGTAGGCCTGTAAAACCAGGTAAGCTTTTGTGTGGTATACTTTACCAACTCTTAACCAAGGATAAACCCAGAAGGCTTTGATAACTAATTATAGA
>DAQQ01000221.1:0-17113 GCA_002508465.1 Methanosarcina sp. UBA7
TTACATGCTTATTCTGAGATTTTTTGCAACGAAGCAAAAGTATTTGAGTTTAAAACTCAGAACAAATATTTACACCAGCATTCCGCAGATGTACATAGATGTAAAATTTGTTTGCCTATTATCCAAAATAATCACTCAAACAATGGGATAATTTAATCTACCACCATATTGAGATAATTGATGGCATTCTTGTGTACATCTGCGGAAAGTGGGTTCACATATTTACATGCTTAAAACACCTATGATTTAACGCCTGAGCTTAATAATAGGTGATACTGTTGTAGCTTCTGTATAAGACGGAATACAATTAATGGGCCATACTAGCGTGTGCTGACCTTCCACCCAATAATTGTGGGTTCCATAATCTATAGATGCATAGCCGTCTGAAGCTGCATAATTACTATTTACTTCAAGATCCTGACTCGCTGATATCGGATTACCCCAGCTATCTTCATATAGGCAATTACATATAAACATTGATGGAATCGTGGTACTTCTGGTTGGGGCAATCGTTTGCGAATATGATAAATATCCTATTTGATTTTGGACTTTTGTTGTCGTCTGAGAGGTACTGAATACTTGGTAAACGCCACTACCAATTATATCGCAAACGTTTACTTTATTGTTTAAGACATTTGACTTTAAACGTTTAGTTGCATTCGATACTTTTTCACCGGATTGTATGCCTTTTTTATTTGGCCAAACCATTGGTTCTACCTTTAAGCGGTCTGCAACATCTTTAGGAATTGTATTCAATGATCCTGGATCGACCTTTTCCATATATTCTGCAATTGTCATATTTTTTCCCCACACCTGAGCTAAAAGTACACGGTCATTTGTGGTAGAATGGTATGATTCTTTTGCTAATGCTGTTGGAATAAACAGCATGGACAAAAGTATTATTGATACATAAAATATATATTTATTTTTCGTTTATCTCGCCTACCGATATTTTTATAATATTGTATTTTATTTAATTGTTTTTTATTGAAAATTAAAATACGTAATAAACAGATCTAAATTTAATTTAAACAAAAACGTTTTTCATGCCTAGGAGGTGAAGCTTAAAAAGCTCTAAAAGTTTACAAGTTTTATAAGACAATAGACTCCTAGTGTGTAGAGTTCAGGTAAATCTGGAAAGAATTTTGAACTCTGTTAATAACCTGATTTTTCTTTCTTTATAAATTTTGTTGATAAACTTTCAAATTATCTATTTTAGTCTCATTTTGGAGTCAAAAATATTTCTATTTTATAGTTATCTAAAGTTTGAACATAAAAATATATATATTAGTATATGCCGCAAGACCTGGGTGTTTATTATAAAAACTGAATATATTTTACACTTAAAAATTTCAACATAAAGAGACCTATGTGAAGACCTGTTAACAGACCTCCTCCAATAACAGCTGATGCAATGTATGATACAGCTAAAATTAGAAAAATATAACAGGTGGAGAGGAATAAAGTCCAATATACCAGTAAATAATAGAAGTCAGAAGAAAATGAGAGAGGAAGAACAATAAAGGTTGATCAGGAAGAATATAAAAAGAAAGGCATAGTAGAAAGGTTCTTTAGCTGATAGAGTCATGCAAGAAATATTGCAAAGATATGAAATTAAAGAGACATCGTATTTGGAAATTGTAACGGTAGCAGCAGTAATCAGATTAAATGAACTTTTGGGATAAAATCAATCAATAAAAATACCTGAACTTTTATGTACCGTTAAAGTTTAAATAATAGCTATAAAAACAGACTGGATTTGTCCAGGCTAATAATTTATCAGCATGGGTGGTAATCTATTTTATGAAAATATCAACTTACATAATAGTGTTTATTTCTTGCTTTGCCGTTAAACTTATTTATAATTTATATAATGGTTCTTATAGTTTAAGGTTGAATGACCCTGGTTTTTTAATTATTACTATACTGTTAATCCCCATCTCTTTTCTGGAATCTCTTATCCCATATTTTACCCTAATTCTTATTATACGTACAATAAACTGTTATAGTAAATCGTCTTTGAGGGAATCTTAAAGTTCTAAAAAGTTCTGTAATTGGATAATGAGCAATGACGATTTTCATTAATGCCGTAATTTTCTCTTTATCCTACATGATAAATATAAAATCAATACAATTAATAAAATGACAATTTCAATATATATTTCTGGTATTCCGCATACCGTTACAGTATGAGAAGTCGAAGTTACGATGGGTGAAGTTGAGATTTTCATGCCTAAGCGTAGCTGTTTTAAATCTTATAAAGATGATGGTAAAACCAGTTCCATTGCAAAATCTCAGAATAAGCATGTAAATCTATAGACAATGAACAAAAATCAAAACATTCAAGAAGCTTTATCAATATTATAGAACTATTCTAAATAATTGGTTAACATATTTAACTTCATTAATACACCTGGCTAATTATTATCTAATTTTATAAGGCTATGATTATTTTACTCATATTTTATGTTGAAGGATACGGTAATCGGCAGCAAAATATAGTACTTCGAAATATTAAGGTTCTTGATATCGTTTTTACAATATGTGTCTATAGTCTTTGGAATGACCTGTGAACAAAAAACATAGGCACGTTTACCCGATTGCGTTTATTTTGGTTGAGTGAACAAAATTAGATAAAACATCCTTGTCTATTTGTCATTTTTGATGACTTCCTAAAACTCGAACTTTCCACAGGAAAGAAAGGTAAAATCAGAATTCGTATTTAAGTAAGTATTACTAAATGTTTGAATTTTCATACCAATTGTGTAAATGACCTGGAACGTTTTTGCAGTGGAAATTTTCAGGATTTTGGTCTATTTTTGAGTTGGTGCATTTCGACTGCAAAAAATAGACATGTTAGATAAAATATGACAATTGAGTATAAAGTTAATATTTATACATAAATAAGTGAAGTTCATATGTTAGTATGTAGTATCTGTATCAAGGCAATTTAAGACAACTTAAGGCAACTATAATTGGGTGCTTACATAATGGCAGATGCAAGACCAGGATACAATCGAATTATGGGCGAGATACCCAAAGTGATGCACGAAAAGATAATCCTTCATAATAAGATAAGTGATCGGCCATTAAATATTTCAAAGGCTATAGAACTGTGTATAACACGGGCTGTTAAGAGAATTGATGATGAGTTACTCGAAGAAGCTTCAAGAATTGAAGACAATATGGTTATGGTTCTGGCTTCTGATGAAATTTACGAAGAAATAAAAGATGATTTTGGAGACGAGGAATTAAATTCGATTGATATTCATAAACATTTTAGAGAGATTCTTATACGTAAATATTCGCAGCCCAATGATATTATTATTAAAATGGTGATTTATCCAATTGATGACGTTAAATATGATGAATCTGCTCAACAAATTGTTTTTTATGCTAAGGGGATTCGTTGCTTTTCTTTGTTGCCGAGTAACCACTAGAACAAGTATTAAACAATGTTTAATCACATAAAATAATATTAACCCTCATTTCTTTTTTCTCCGAGTTAAACTCACAAATCAAAATGTGTGCTTATTTTCTCGTCTCCTGTCAGACTTTGTGGTTAATAGTGGTATGTTTGTATTTCTGGCACCCCTAAAAATGTCTTGTATGGGCTTAGGATCGTTCATGCTATTGTTATCGTTTTTGTTTTCCGAAGTAAAGTTTATATACTTTACTTGCGTATATGGTAGATAGAGGTAGAACAGTGAGCGCAGCAGGATACACAAGAGAACTAGCAAGAATCAAAGCAACTCAAAAAGCTTGGGAGTACAGACATTACGGCAGACCAATGAAGAAACCTGAACCAATGAGCTTTAAAGAATGGCTTCTCCGAGGAATGGAGCACTATAAAAAAGAATACGGTTTTACCTTTGAATTGGTAACTCCCAGCTTAATGAGAATCAAAAGACCTGGACAAAACAGCTTGTTAAGGTCCTGTGCAAACTTCCGAGAGGAATACGAAAAAGAATACCTCTCTAAATTTTAATTCTTTCTTTTCCGAAACTATCTTATGCTGCGCTCTACTACCAAGTAAAAAAAGAACAGGATGAGTAAATCAATGAGGCAGAAAACTAAATATGTCCAATCTCTGGAAAGAGACGAATCTGAATATGTAAAACCCTGGACGAAGCGAATGGATAAAAAGGCAGAGATTGGCTTAGAAGCTTTCGGGGTAAAGGCTGATTAAATGAATGAAAGACCTGCAAATAGACCAGGCAAAGCGGAACCCTGGCCGAAACAATACAGAAAATTAACTATGCAGCTGCAACCCTCAGATAAGATCTTTTTCAGGTCCGTAAATGCTCGGGGTATCCCTGCAGGCGTGGGAGCTGGGAACGCTGGAAAGCCTTGCACGGTCATTATAGGGCACAAGGAAATAGAAGGCCTTCAGAAGGTCCGGAGCTTCAGGGATCTGGAAGAATTCTCAGGCTCTTCTGTGGAGATCTCCCCTGAAGACCTGGTATTTTCTTGCCAGGTTGATTCAGTGGGGGCGCCTTACTCGGTGGGGAAAGAGAACAAGGGAAAAGATGTTACTATCATAGTTCATGGAGAAGAAGAGAAGGAGGAATAAAAGTATGAAAATGTCAATAATTGAAGCACTTGAAAAACTCGCAGAGATCAACAACTACGAAGAAATTTTAGTAAAAATCAAAGATGATGAACCTACTTTAATTGATTTAGAAATTGATGATATCCGAAAGTTCGCGGATGATCCGGACCAAACTTTTGATTTGATAGTCACAGAGTACACGATACGAGAGCTAGATGAAAACGGAAATGAAAAGTTAGGAGAACCTCTTTATAAAGTTGTAAGATAATTAATTCTTCTTTATTTTTCCTTTCTGTCTACAGTTTGGGTCCCATTGTTCATACTAGGACCCTTATACTAATCTCTTTGTTCTTACCTTTTTGTGCTAATTATTGAGGCCTGCAGCTGCTCGGATCAGCTGACAACCCGGGTAAAATCAGCATGAAAAGACTTTTCCTAAAACTAGAATTTTACACCGGGATTGAAGGCAAATTGGTTAGAAGAATGTTTCTTATGTAATAGTATCTGCAAGCCGATATTATTATTTAGATAATAAGACATAATTCACAGCAAATAACTAATCAAAAAGGTGAGCACAATGTCAGATCCTAATAAATTCGATGTAGAAGCAAAACGTATCTATGAGGCCCATAAGGAAGAATGGGAAAAACTCTACAATGGAAAAATCATAGCTATAGATGTTGATGTTAATGACATTGTATCTGTCGGTGATCACCTTAAAGATGTTAGTTTGCAAGCAAGAAAAGAGCGTCCAGGTCACCGTTTCTTTGTGCGTAGAGTAGGTAAAAATCCTTCAGTTGCCCGCCTTAGGAATAGAAACTATGCATAAGAAAGCTACTTTTGATTATTACGATAATGACCCCCTTGTCGTTGTAACTCTCGTTAATCCAGTTCTAGGAAAAAGACATAAAGCCTGTGCATATCTTGATACTGGTTCAGATGCAGTTGTAATTCCAGAAGACATCTGGTTTAAACTCGGGTTAGATAAGGATTTAATGGCAAGTGTAAGCGTTGTTGGAGACACAGTTAATACATGGTATAGTTTTATTGATTTAGAATTCCTTCAGAACAAACACAAAGACATCGAAGTTTTTTATAATGAGGCAGCCGGAGATATCTTGATAGGTAGAAATATTCTTGATGAGTACTCTGTAACATTCGACGGCAGGAATTCAAAGTTGTATATAGAATAAGCAGGTACAAATTTTTCGTGTCTCTTGTTGGTGATAACCACAATGACATAAAGGACCTGTAGAGAAAAAAAGAAAATCCGTTTTTTATAAAAAAGTGTTATGATAAATCGCTGTATAAAATCAAGGAATTGGTAAGCAATCCTTAGATCACTATGCCAGTGTTATCCAGCTTGCAGGCCTTCTAAGTGTCAATGGATTTGAAGAAATATCCATAATTCACGATGCGGAGGTGGATATTTCTGCTAAAATCGGAGGGTTGAGGGTAGCTTTTGAGTATGAAAAATATGACCACAAAGCGCCCGAAATCTGGATGAAAAAGAAGGCTGCCGCGCTTGAAAAGTACGACGTTATAAAGTTCGTATGTAGTGCGGTGGATGCAAAGCAGATTGTCAAGGTAGTAGGCGAGAATTACATACTAAGAAGAGGGTCAGCCGTTAGCGAATATATAAAAACGCTGACCGGAAATATAGAAATCCAAGAAAACGAGATGAATTCCGGAGTATACGAGGCAAACGAGGCATTTTAAAGCCTTCTGGGGGCCCGATACTATGTCATTAACATAGTTCTACGCGCCAGGCCTGCCGGGTCCAGGCTTCAGAACTATGCAAAATTGATAGATCCATTATGAATGAAGCAAAATTGACTTTATTTTAAATTTTTAATTTTTTAATCCATTTTTAACTCAATGTGTTATCAATATATGATTGGCTTAAAAATATCACAATCGCTTATTAATATAATAATAAAAATTTTGCCGCAAGTGAGGTTTAAATTATTTTTGTAATTAAAAATCGTTAAATAGATCAATAAGACTATATTTATAAAAATGTTTTTGATTATATATAGTCAGGTAATAAAATAACATAATAGTATAATTCGCATAGGCGATACAAAAAACTTTATTATATTTTTCAACCACTTGGGATAAATATATATATATATCTATAAAAACTGGTTATAATAAATTTAGTGGGACGGGTAAAAACGGTTTGAAGATGTCTGGACAGTAGCTAAGCTTATATACTGTTGATACAAATATACAGTATATAAACAAGGTGCTACCATGACACAACCAGACGCTAAATACATCAAAACGAACGTAACACCGGCAAGTAACCGAGTCCTCAAACTTTTAGCAGCTGAGCAAGGCAAGTATATTTATGAAGTCGTGGACGAAGTTCTTAGAGAACGTTTTCCGGATTACTTTCGCAAGATTGGATGTTGAACAGAAAAGAAACAAACAAAAACGATAACGCATGAAAAGAAAAGAAGGAAGCAAGCAATCGAAAGGCGTACCAGGCCTCCAGATTGCTGAAAATCAAAATTTAGGATTGCCTAAAACAGATAGGCGCTCTAACTTCTTATACTTTTCCATATCCATATCTCATTCAATCGACACATGCAAATGCATATGTTATATGAAAATGTACGTGGGAAGTATAAAAACATTTTGTCAGATAATATTTGATAAGATGTATCATGAGATCCTAAATTTTGTGTTTTCGGCTCGCTTGCTTCTGAATTTGCTTTTCATCAAAAAATTCAGAAGGAATAACCATGTGTCATTTAACGCAAAATGGAAAATTTAAACAAGCGCAGCTTGAAGAATTTAATTGCTCTTCAAACCTTGAATCACTCCCAGATTCTTTAATGACCGCTACTAGAGATGTAGTATTTTTTACCTGGCAGACTTTAGAGGCGCAACTCTCACAGGTGGACCATAGGAAATATCCGGAGATTTCACAGGCACTAGATATCAGTGCTTCTGCTGTTTTTGATACGTGGCTGACTTTTAGAGATATAGGCAGGGGTGAGGTGTAACCATGCCTACCCTTTCCGAATTGGAATTAAGGTTTAATGTAGATCGGGAAAATGATTCTTGTTTTCTAATGGATTTACATAGAGACCAGAAGGCAGGAACTGAGAACCAAGACGGGAGGGTATAATAATGCCTTCTGGAATTGATGAAAAATTAGACCTGCTTTATAGACAGCTTCCTGGTATAGATCCCGATTTGAAGGTACTTGTGAGAACCAATTCAAAATTAAACTCTTTAATGAGTATGGATTTTGAGAAAATACTTGACCCTAAAAAAGTAACAGAAAGTTACAAGGAAATAATAACCATATTTGTAGAAAATGATTACCCGGATGAATGGATCATAAACATACTGTGCATGTATCTAAAAGGGGAAACATGGGAGAAATGGAGAGATGTACAGGAAATAATAGAGAGAATAAAAAGAGATGCAGCGACCCAACAACAAAAGGAAAGTGAAAAAAGAGAGGAAGATAAAGAAATTAAAAAAGGAGAAAAAGCTCCTTCTGAGTTTTCATTTTCAGTTAATAAGTTCAAGATTAATGATTCTGGGATATACAAAACCGTGAAACGTAGGGGAATTAATGGAGATTATGAGGACGATATGCAATTGACTCCTACTCCTTGTTTTATTAGCGCAATTGGGGAGAATATAGACACTGGAGAAATCACATATAACCTCCATGTGAAAAATATAATGGGGAAAGAGATTGATTTATGGAAAAAACCAGGAGAGTTATTAAAAAAATCTGAGGTACTCAAACTTCAAGATGCTGTTCATTTTCAAGAATGTGTGGCAAAAGAAATAATGAACTATTTTGACGAGTATATTTTAAAGTATAGGTTTTCATTGCCTAGAGAGATTACTGTTTCATCAAATGGATGGAAAAATGATTATACCCTGTTTGTAATTGGAGAAAAAGCAATATTCTCTAACAAAATAGATGAAGTGACACAAGTTTCCGATGAAATGAAGAAAAAATACGTTGCAAGAGGGAATAAAGAGGAATGGATAGAGGATTTAAAAGAACTCATTGATATTGATTTAGTTAGGCTCAAAATGTACGCTACTGTAGGCGCTTTTTTGATTAGGTTTACACCGGTTGAAACGTTTTTGATACACAATTATGAAGAAAGTTCGGGGGGGAAAACATTGAGTATGAGGGTTGCAGCATCTTTGATAGGCAATCCAGGGAAAGATGGGGCAATACAATCGGCTGCCAATTCTCAAATAGGATTTGAATTTTACTTAGAATCACATTCAGATACCCCTGTGTATTGGGATGACACAAGCGCAAACCCCGATTTTATAAAAAGTGTGTACTTGTTAGGAAATGAAAAAGGGAAAGGTAGAGGAACTAAAGATCTGAAATATAGAGATGGGGGGAGCTGGAGAACAATCGCACAATCTACCGGAGAAGAACCATTAACACATGGGATATCTGAAAAAACCGGGAACCAAGCAAGAGTAATAGAAATTCATGAGAGGTTGCCACATTACGAGAAAGAGTATTTGGAAAAAATAGACATGACACTCAAAAACAACTATGGGTTGTTTTTAGACGAAATAATTAAAGAAGTGTTTAAAGTCAAAGACAAAATAGAAGAAAATTACAAACAGATGTCAAAACAATTTGGCGCTCCAATTAATGAATTTGCTGGGAGGAAAAAAGGGTATTTTGTAGTATTGGGAATTGCGGGATCAATTGTGGAGAAAGTCTTAATGAGAAATGGAATTGACCCCAAAAATAATGTAGATATATGTAAAAAATATTATGAGAAAGTGGTACAAGAAGATCCAACAATCCCATATTCAGATAGAGCTTTACAGAGTATGTACCAATGGACCGTAAGGAACTTAACCAGATTTGAGAAGTCAATAAAGGAATTTGGGTCTGATGGGTTGGCGAAGGGTCCATATGAAACCTATGGATGGATTACAAGAGACTCAATATATTATGATGAAGGGATTTTAACTAAAATACTTGAAAATATGGGATTTAATTACCAGAGAGTAAAAGAAGATTGGAAAAAAGGAATAATAGAACCTTATGTGCTCAAAGATAAAAAAACAGAAAAGTTGAAAATCAAGTCATATGCAAGCCCTTCGACTATTAACGGTAAACGGATAAAAGGAATACGAATTAAAATCAATACCCTTGCAGACAAATTGGAAATGGAAGAGCCAATTTTTGAAATTCCAAAGGGATCTGTAGATAAAGAACCTGATGAAATGGATTTAAGAGAAAAGTGTGAATATTTTTTGAGTAGAAATTCAAAATACAACTCTGTAGTATATACAGATGAACAAGCCGCAGAGGGTATGATAAGAGAAAATGACCAAATAGAGTTGATTTATGGGGGGAAAGGCTACATAGTAGATATGATGAAACTATGTAGGCAAGGATGTAGAAGTAACTAATACTACCTTTTTTTAGTTTTAATACTGCCTTTAATCTTACCTTTTTTTCTATTCTTTTTTATGAGTTTATATAGTCTAGATGTTAATACTACCCTAATTATACCTAAATCTACCATAAATACACTTACTAATCAATATCAAGAGGCTCTTTTTTCTCAATACTACCTAAATTAGTTGAATCAATAAAAGAATTTAATATTTAGTTTCAATTTTACTAAGATATTGCACAAAAGATTGAAATAAAGGATTCTGATATCATTTTATAGGTAGAATAAAGGTAGTATTAGGGTAGAATAGAGGTAGAATAAAGGTAGTATTAGGGTAGAATAACATATCTTTTTCATTTCCTTTAGTTTAAATCATCCTTCGACCCTTGTACACGTTCAAATTTTTCGAATTTTTTTCGTTATATTTCGATAAGATTTCATTAAAATTTATTATTTTACTTTCTAAAAAAGCTTCTCGTTATCGATTTACCACTAAAACGGCATTTCGTTTTAAACGAAAAAAAAGAATAAAATTTGCGATTTTTTTTCAAATTGATTCGCCTGCGCTTCGGTTGAATTCAACTTCCAAAACCGTTTATACAAGCCGCTTGATGTCGTTTCTCTCTTTCAGTTTCCTCTAAATGCCGGTGCGAATCAAACGGATATTCACATCTATGAATTCGAAACATCATTCTAGTACATTTGATGAGGAACGCTATCGTGTGACATGTTAGGATATATAACGTTTTGGTTCTTGGTTCGGTTCGTTTCGAATTGAATTTCTTTTTCTATACGGTAATTCCTGTAATCAACTTTAATTATATTTTCCAAAACTATTATATACTATATATACATTTAATTATATAGATATGCGTCCATTAAAAGACAAAACTCATTAACAAATCAATCACAGATGACATAATCACAACCCGTCAAAATGACAGATAAGCACACATCTGAAACATTCCAAAACGACAGATAAATGACAGTTCTTTATATATCAAAAATTTAGAAATCAGGAGCAGTATGACTTCTCAAATTCAAGATTTTTCCTCTAGGGATTCTCTCCTATCTACAAATTCTGTGTTAATCACACAACTGCAGTCCAGACTGAAGGCTAAAAGGTTTAGGCTTCAAGAGGGCGATTCAATCCGAATAAGCTACATGCGAACATTGATCCAAGCTCTTCAATGCCAAAACAACATTTTGCGTGACGTTGAGATGGAAGAATTGAAAAAGGACGTGGAAGAGCTAAAGGAGCTGATGAAATGTCGTTGCAGGGAATAAGAAAAGAACTACGTGAGATCAAGAGAGAATATGCTCCAGAGTTCAAAACTATTGAAGAACTTTTGAAAACCCCTAAAGAAGATATTCACACGCTTTCGACTCATGATCTGTTCCGAGTAATTCAGTATTTCAACCCTGAATTCGAAACTGAAGCGGACCTCACAACCGAAGTTTTAGAGAAAATGGTCAAAGGTGAATATCCTTGAGCTTGCCGCAATTAAAACGGGAATTAGCAGAACTCAAGCGTTCAATCATTCGAGAAACTGAGCCTTTGTGTAAGGTTTTCATTCTAGGGAAAGCTGACAGTCCTTCTGAAGAAGAAATCGAAGCCTATGCAGCTTTACATCCTCATACTCATATTCTGAAGCTCACAAGGAAGAGTTTCAGGAAGGCTTAATATGACAATTCAACAGTTGAGAAAGACTTTTGAAGAGCTAAAAGGTGCATTCATTACAAAGTATGAACCAGCCTGCAAGATTTTTGTTTTTGATGGACTGACGACTGAAGATGGTCTGGTAGTTGCGGATGTTGAAGCATATTCGATAGAGCACCCTCACACTCATGTTGTGACGCTGTTCGTAGAAGATATGGGGATATCTGAATGACAATTCAAAAGTTAAAAAACGATATTGTCAAACTCAAAGAGGCTATTACTATTCAAAATGCTGTTCCTTTTGATTGTAAATGCCTGATGATTCAATTTAGAGATGAATATAACAGGCGAGATATCATACAAAAAATACATGCTGCATCAGGTAGATTTTTTGAGGACCCTGGTCCCATCGAATTACATTATGCTAATTTTTCCAATCTAAGCCGTTATGCTAAGGAATTCTTACGAATACCTTATTCTGAAAAAATGAAGGCCGTTGAAAGAGAATTCCCTCCTAAACACATCACAGAAGAAGAAACCGAAGAATTAAGAATGCAATTCATAGAACGAATTAACGGAATGGAGGGAAGGCTCAGGCATGAGTATTTTACAGCTTAAAAAGGAACTCGAGGAACTCAAAGGAGCTCTAAAAAAAGAACATCCCGAAGCTCTTGTGATAATCTATGATAGCAAACACAGGGAAGGAGAAAAGATCGACTTAGACATTATCGTTGAAATAAACGGGAAGGATGTAACTGAGCTTTCCAATGCTGAAAAAGAAGAAATACTATCAAAATCTCATATTCATTTTTATTTACCCGAAAAAGATCCAGATCCACATTAGGTGATATTGCATTAAGATGGAAAGCTTTGGATACTGCATGGAAACAAGGAAATTATAGCTGATAAAATCGAGATTGTCTATGGAAGAAAATCCATAAGTTTTTTTGAATCGAATATGCATTCTATATATGCATATTTTCTTTCATACCTCTTATCTTCTTTGTGCCGATTGATAACGTTTAAATCAAATGTTAGATACTGAAAACCTGAATATTCCTGAAAATCCGAACTCAATTTTCAATATAATGTCTTCTGTAATCGTTTCATCTGTGAAAATACCCTCTTTTTATTAACATTCCTTCAAAAAACTTCAAATTCCTTCGTATAAAGCCGGAAAATAAACAACATTCCAGTGTATAATATGGTATCGGATGCCTTTAAATGGACCCCTAGAAAACGCAGAGCAGCTTATCTCATGGCCTGTGAGCCGATGAGGTACACCGAGATTGCAAAGGAATTGAATATCACCGTACAGACTCTCTGGAATTACAGGCAGTATCCTGAATTTAACCGGAAAGTGGGACAACTAGCAGCCAGGGCAGATAGATTACGAATGGAAACGCGTTTAGTAATTGAATTGAAAAAATATGGGCTCGTTTAAGTCATCGAGGTCTTCTTCTCTTATCCTATTTAAGTTTACACAAATTTTTTATATGTTTATGTCGATTACGTTTTATGACATGGAATAAAGTAACGTATTCTATCGCTGGTATACTACTTTTACTGCTCATGGTTTTGGTTGCATATATATTGTTTATCGATCCAGGGCAGTTTGCTATCCATTGAATCTCTTAAAATCTCTAAAAACTATTCCCCAATTCTCTTCGAAAACTCCGAAAACTCTCCTTTGAGATGGTGGGAAAACTGAAAAACCCTATAAAAACAATCTGTACAAGCACTGTGGAATGATTGAAATTACACGCTTACCAAACTTTAATCTTGACACAAACTTTTTTTTCTCAAGGTACTTCGTTCTTGTAGTAGACTTGTTTAAATAGAATAAGATGTATTTGTATATTGTATGCTTTTTTGAGTATTGAGACTTCTGCCTCAAAAAAAAAATGACCTTTTCAACAGTCTAAAAATGTCTTTTATATACTTTTGAGATGTTTCGCATTTAGCCGAGGTTATTTTTAAAAAAATATTATCTCGAACAGTCTCAAAAACCGCATTTATATATACCAGTGATATTCCAAATTTAGTCGAGGTTGTTTTTTTGATGAGGTGCTTTGGATGTTGGATACATGGTTTAGTGATCTTGAAAGATTTCTACTTGAGTTTACAATGTTGGTTGTGTGCGCGTATCACTGCATCGGATTCATATGGCATACTATACGAAATCGTTAGTTTGCTTTATGGAATCACGAAGACGAAAGAAGAGTATATTAGTTTGAATTTTTTGGCAGGTTGATTTCTCGGCTGCCTTTATCAGTTGCAGAGGCTCGGCTCTACCGAGCCCTATGTTAAGGAAATTCTGCAATCTCTGTGTCGTGTCGGATTTATCAAAATTTCCTGTATTTCTTTTTTCACTGTCAAATTCTTTCAATTTAAACGATTTTTATAAATTTTGAACTCGAATAAAAAAGTTTAATTATGTAAATAAGTTTCAACTATTCGTATTTTTTTATTGGAACATAAACAACAGACGAAGGAATACGATAATGAAAACTAATAACAAGTTGCATCAGCTTACCTTATCTTTATTAACTCTTGTATTAATTCTAATTGTTGTTTCATCTGCTGCATCTGCTGCCGCTCTCAAAGTAGGACCCAAAGAGAAGTATAAAACAATCCAGAAAGCCGTCAATGCAGCTAAAAACGGAGACACAATAAAAGTAGCCTATGGAACCTATAAAGAGGATGTCAAAATTGATAAAACTCTCTATATCTATGGAACAAAATATCCTAAAGTTGATGGTTTTAATTATTGGGGTGGATCATCCGGTACAATAAACGGATTCTCAATTCAAAAATATGGTGTAAGTGCTTCATACGATGGTGGTTATCCAACCATAATTAGGAACAATTATTTTTATAACTGTGGAGTCTCGTTTATTGGGCATCTCATGGATAATGCTATAATAATGAATAACCAAATAATTGGTGGAACTATTTATTTAAATGATTGCACGGATCAAACTATAACAGGGAACACAATTTCCAAGTCGAAGGTAGGGCTTTATCTAGGAGATATGGGGGCTGATCCCACCGTTACAAAAAACACGTTTAAGAATTGTCAGTATGGAGTTTATATTTGGACGGATAATAATCCTGGAAAATTGAAAAAGTTCTCTGGAAATAAATATGTTAATAATAAGGTTAACATTGGTTGGGGTTGGGATTATCTGTAATTACCACACCTTTCACCACTTTTTCTTAGTCCCTAGTGCTTCAGTTGCTTTCTGATTAATCCTCATTTTAATCTATATTCTACTTTGTTTCAATTCTTCAATTCTTTTTTATTATGTTTCCGTTTATAAGATCACTTTCTATGAAAAGAAGCACAGCGATGAAATTGAGAGATTTCATACAATATTAGAAACTTATAGAAATATTCAAATATTCTTGTCTGTTTATCTACTGAATGCCTTTGAAATTGGGTGATAGGTGTACACATGGAAGAACTGGATAAAGTAGTCCCTCGAAAACTTACATTGAGTGTGGCGATCCGTTGGGTATTTGGAGTTTTATTTTTAATTGCTTATTTTGGATCACTAATAGAACATAACTATCTTGCATCTATATTTTTATTTATAAGTGTTCTTATTCTAATCCCTCCAATTTCTCAGACAATAGAACAAAAATTTAATTTTACAATGTCAGGAGCATTACGTTTTGTTCTTGTTTTATGTTTACTGATTTCTTTTGGAATGGCAACCCCTACAACTACAGTAGAAAATAGTGTAGCAGAATCAAACAACGTGCCTACTGTTATTGCTAATTGGACTGGAAGTGCTACAAAAACGACAGAAACCTTTCATGTGCCTTCAAATGAATGGAGATTATCTTGGGATACTAAGCCAGGGCGATCAGGAGCTATGAACTTCCAAATATACATCTATAATTCGGATGGGACATTAAAAAGTGTAGCTGCTAATGTAATTGGGGCAAACTCTGATAATACAGTAATACATGGGGCAGGAGACTATTATTTAATGATAAACACTGCGCAGCCTTATACAATTACAGTTGAGTCATTGAATTAGAAAGTATATCCCCAGCGAGGTGAGTTTCTTAGTAATGATAGAGGAAGGCATTCACTCTGTTACCATATCTTCCACCACTTTTTCTTAGTCTTTGGTGCTTCAATCTGCTTAACCTCCGCTGTCTTAAAGTAATGTGCGAACATGTCGAGCCTGCTTACTTCTCTTGTAAGGTCTTCGATCCTCTTTTCCTTCTCTGCAATCACGAGATTAAGGCCTTCATTGCGCTCCTGCAGTCTTGCAAGTTCTAACGGGTCCGGAGAGTTCATTATCACAGCTTGCAATCTTTCAATTTCGCTATTCAGAGACTTGATGTTTTCTTTGTATCCTGCGATGTCCTGTGTATATCCTTCCTGTATCCTTTCCAGATCCTTTCCAGATCCTTCTATGTCCTGTTTGTATCCTGCTATATCCTCTTTCAATTGAGTATTTTCAGCTGTCAGGATTTCAATGTCCTGCTTGTGTCCTTCTATGTCCTGTGTGTGTCCTGTGATATCCTCATGTGGATCCTCAAAGAACTTCTCCAGGGCTTTTATGAGGGCTTGGGTAATGTTGTCATACCCTGCGTTTTCTAGCTTACTGTAGAGGCTTATAGGGATCCAGGCATTTAATTTTCTCTTCTCTTCGGGCATGTATCCAGGTTACTCAAGTTTAGGATATAGTTGTATCTTTTTGTATCCAGAACGTATTCTTAATTTGACAGTTTAAATTTGATTTTGAATTTACAGAAAACTCGATACACTGCCTAAATGTTCTGTGAATTCTAATTTGTGATGTACAGTTTTATAAGGTAAAATATTTGTATATTTTAAGAAAATTAGAAAGGAAAAATTAAAAAAGACATTTCTTAAGGTTATCAGGAAGATTTTCAAACTTCGCAGGACAATTCAAACAATTTTATTTATATTGATCCATCTTACTATTGAAATTATTAAACCTAAAATAGTTAGAGTTATACCTATACCAAGAAGAATCCGTTTAGCATTACTTGATATATCTAGTGGACTAAGTTCACCATTGAATTCATAACTTGAGAAGAAAAAAACAAAGAACACTATGGCAAAACCAAATAAAAACATATTGAATCCAATTGCAAATAAACCTGTTGTATCATAATTATTAATATTAGGCATAAAATTTTTATTGTAAAAAAATCCAACTGCAATGTATGGTATTTTTGGAAACATAGAGACATCAGACAAAAACATTTCTGATAATGAATTAATCATGTATTCATATATAATCATGCTTTAAATTTAAATCCTCTCAATATTTCTTTAATTTATAAGCGTAGATTTCCCTAAAATTATACAGATTGATAAGATAGGACGTTTATTTGCGGTTAGCATCTTTCATATAGATAATTTTTTTTCCGTTGCAAAAAACTATGAAAGGAATTTACTGAAATTAATCAATTATTTAGAATAGTTCTATA
>DAQQ01000083.1:0-12628 GCA_002508465.1 Methanosarcina sp. UBA7
TTTTCTTGGTAACGGCGTGATCAACCGGCGCAACGGTTGCGGCCCAACGGTCGTGCTAAGACAGTTTAATCATAACGAAGACAATGAGTTAAGCTAAGAGGGTTGACTCTCGAATCTTTAATTTGCTTAACATATTTTCCGAATTTATCACAACTTTTGCGGAATTTCTATAATTTCAAGAACAATGGTTAAGGCCTGGAGAAAATTAAAAATAGGGAGGATGAGCTCTTCCCAATACAAAATTTTTAAATAACTATCGGAAGCTCAGTCAACTATTCCGCCTGTATTTGCAGAGTGAACAGAACGCTGGTACCTTGCAAGGTAACCTGTAACTTCCTTTTTTGGAGGGACAAATGATGCTTTTCTTTGCTTAAGCTCTTCTTCTGAAACTTTAAGGTTCAGAATTCTCTCAGGAATATTAATCTCTATCATGTCCCCATCTTTTACCAGGGCAATTGCCCCTCCTTCACTAGCTTCAGGCGAGACATGCCCTATACACGGCCCGCGTGTGCCTCCAGAAAAGCGCCCGTCAGTTATCAGAGCTACAGATTCCAGCAGGCCCATGCCTCCGATTGCTGCTGTGGCTGCAAGCATTTCCCTCATTCCAGGCCCTCCTTTTGGGCCTTCGTAGCGGATAACTACAATATCTCCGGGTTTTACATTGCCTGCAAGGATGCTTTCCATAGCATCTTCTTCACAGTCGTAAACCTTGGCAGGACCTGTATAAATGCGCATTTTCGGATCAACGGCTGCCTGTTTCACAACCGAACCATCAGGAGCAAGGGTGCCTTTAAGGACTGCAATTCCTCCTTCGGCATGGATAGGTTTTTCGAGAGTCGCAATTATCTCTTTGTTGAGCTTCGGATTAACGATCTCTAACTCGTTCAGGTTTTCTCCTATAGTTTTACCATTTACTGTAAGCTGATTCAGGTGCAATTTGGAGGAAAGTCTCTGCATGACTGCCTGAACTCCGCCTGCTCTGTCAAAGTGTAGCATGAAATTAGGGCCGCCAGGACGAAGCGATATCAGATGAGGGGTTGTCCTGCTCAGTTCGTCAAATTTCTCAAGAGGGAGGTTCAGCCCGAATTCATGGGCAAGGGCAGGAAGGTGTAGAGTGGTATTTGTGCTTCCTCCAACTGCCATGTCTACCATTATGGCATTCTCAAAGGATTTGATACTGACAATCTTTCTGGGGGTCAGGTTCTCTTTAATCATTTCGACGATACGCTCACCTGACTCCTTGGCAATACGGACCTTTTTTGCATCCACTGCATGGGCAGTTGCACAGCCTGGAAGGCTCAGACCAAGTGCTTCAGTTATACAGGCCATAGTATTTGCGGTAAACATTCCTGCACAGGACCCGGCTCCCCCACAAGAAAGGTTCTCAAGCCTTTTAAGATCAAGCTCTGAAAGTTTGCCTGCGCTATAAGCACCTACTCCTTCGAAAACCGAGATAAGGTCCGTGTATTTGTCATCAACATAGCCCGGAAGCATAGGCCCTCCGGTTACAACAATTGCAGGAATGTCAAGTCTGCCTGCTGCCATAAGGTGACCTGGCACGATCTTGTCACATGTTGGAATAAGGACCATACCGTCAAACTGATGGGCTTTAACCATAAGCTCTATCGTGTCCTCAATAACTTCTCTACTGGGAAGGGAATATTTCATACCCTCATGTCCCATTGCGATTCCATCGCAAACCCCTATAGTATGGAACTCAAAAGGAACTCCTCCGGCGTTTCGAATTCCAGCTTTCACAGCTTCAGCAAGTTTATTTAGATGGATATGGCCAGGAATTATATCGTTCCAGGAATTAACGACTGCGATGAATGGCTTCCTCATCTCGGAATCTGTGACTCCGGTCGCTTTAAGAAGTGAACGGTTAGGAGCACGTTCAGGTCCTTCTTTAATAATATCGCTTCTCATTACAAATCTCCTTAAAATCTCGTGATGAAAATTAAGTATAATGTATAGATAGGAAAAAACTTCATAGTATAAACAGATTGGGGAGAAATAGGTTGTAAAAAAGGAAGAAGGTGCTGAAGATTTAGAGAATAGGTACAGGAAGGTTGTCTTAAAAAGACAGTTAATGAAATTAACTGCAATCCAGCTGAAGTAAAATTGTAACCTTGAAAACCTGTATGACCTTGAAAACCTGAACAAAGAGTTTAACAGAAAAAACTCTATTTCAAATAGTATATATTATGATTAGATAAAAGTCTATATTTGAGCTATAAAAGTTTCCAGAATTTTCACAAAAAGGCAAGATAATATAATAAAATCCAAATATTTATATAACCAATCAGATTTTTGTATCAATTGCATAGTGAACGGGCCTGCTCTGGACCACATCTACAAGATCACACCCTAATAAACTACAAAAATTAACCATGAGAAGGTTACACCCGTTCACAATTTCTTCTATTCTTTCGTTTGAGTACTTATTTAGTGGCTCTTACCAGTTGTGATTTCAGAACTGCCAACCTCTCTCCAAAACCGGAAGTATTAACTCTTGAGTAAAACAAGTTGTTTTGTGGCGCGCTGGGATCCGGAAGTTTAGTTTTCCATGTCAGTACGGTGAGGTTGGAAATTAAGACTTATTCTGAAAAATGAGCCATTAGAGCAGATCACGATATAAATAGTAAATAAAGAAACTGAAGTAGGGTCTCCCTCATACCCTACCGCAGATCTTTAATGGAGGTTCTGTGTTGTTTTAAACTTTTGCCATTTTTTTAATAGAGGTTTTATGTTGTTTTAGACTTTTTGCCATTTTTGGGTTTTTTGCCATTTTTTTATTGTACTCCAGATTTACCGGTTTACTCAATTACTGTATTGTCCTCTAGAAATCCACTTTGGCTTCATGCTTGCCGATAAAAGTCTCTTTTTGAGTCTTTTAACTTTTACGCGTCTGATTAATGATGGGGTTCATGATAGACATTCAGATTTTAGAGACTATATCCAATGGTGGTGTAATGAAGGAAGCTTAACACCAGAGTTTCTCTAGCTGCAGACTTATACCTGCAAATCAGGAGTACGGATTCTTATTACCGTGTATTTATTATATATATTTTTCCCTTAATGCGATATATCAAAATTCGATACGTAAAGCCGAGTAAATGAGAGCTAAAAAAACTGATTATTTATAGTTATCGCTTTTAGCATTATAATATCAAGAAAATAAAACACTGTAATCAAAAAAATTGATGTTATGTAGGTATGTAATATATATAAATAAAATATAGATAAAAAGCAAGAGCACAGAAAGCAAGGATACAGGAGCATAGGAAAGGGATATCAAAGAACCCTGTGAAGGTGATTATATAGATGGATAAGGGTCGGAGGTCAAAGATTGCTAAGTTTTCAAGGGAAAGTGCTTTGTGAGGGTGATTGTAGAGATGGATGAGAATCCGGAGGACTATGGAGTCTCAAATGCGAACTTCCATACCGCAGGCAGTATAAACAACGTAAGAGGAGAAGCTCTCCACGCAGCTCTGGAAAAAGAAGAAACTCTGAGAATGATGATCAATAACAGTCACGTAGTGCTCTTTCTCTGGAAGAACGAAGATAAATGGCCTGTGGAGTTTGTCTCCGAGAACGTGGCTAAATTCGGATACACGACAGAAGATTTCACTTCTGGCAGGATAATGTATAAGGATTTAGTATACTCCGATGATCTCAAAGAGGTTGAAGAAGAATTCGAGAGAAAAGCAAAAAGTGGAGCTTCTGCGTTCAGCATGGAGTACAGAATTATAACAAAAGCAGGAGATATCCGATGGATAAACGAAAGGACTTTTATCCAGAGAGGACCAGACGGAGAGGCTACGCACTTCCAGGGTGTAGTGCTTGATATCACCAGGCGGAAAAAAGGCGAAGAAGAACTGGAAGAAACTCTTAAGATACAGAAAGTGTTGACTACAGCAGTTAATAATAGTCCTGCAGTGGTCTTTCTATGGAAGAATGAAAAGTACTGGCCTGCTGTCTTTGTATCAGATAATGTGGTACAGTTTGGATACACGGTTGATGACTTCCTATCACAGAAAATTCAGTATGGAAAAATCATACACCCTGATGACTTTAAAAGAGTAGAAGAGAAGCTTGACAGGAGCATTCAGAAAGGTGAGGTAAGCTTCAACTCTGAGTACAGAATTTTTACAAAAACCGGAGATCTATTATGGGTAAACGAGAGAACCTTTATCCAGAGAGATATGGACGGGAAAGTAGTCTGCTTTCAGGGAATAGTACTGGATATAACCCGTAGAAAGAAAATTGAAAAAGCACTGAGGAATTCGTTAAAAACGCAGAAAATGCTGCAAAGTATAATTAATAAAAGTTCGGCAGTAGCTTTTCTAAGGAAAAATGTAGAAAACTTTCCTGCAAATTTAGAAAATTGGCCTGTATATTATATTTCTGAAAATGTAACGCAGTTTGGGTACTCAGTAGAAGACTTTCTTTCCGGAAAAATACTTTATGGGAATATAATCCACATAGAAGATATTCAAGCAGTGGTAGAAAGCCTGGCACGCTCAGTAAGAGAAGGATACGATTCCTTCGAGATGGAATATAGAATTATTACAGGAAACGGCAGTATACGCTGGGTAGAAGACCGAACACTTATCCAGCGAGACCGTAAAGGCAAAGTCACTCATTTTCAGGGAATAATCGTAGATGTCACCGGGAGAAAAGAGGCTGAAAAAATGCTCGAAATCCAGAAGGAGCTGGGAGTATCCCTCAGTACTACCTGGAATCTTCAGACCATGCTTACTCAAATTCTTAATGCCTGCCTGAAGATAGAAGAGATCGATGCTGCAGGCATATACTTGAAAGATGAACTCTTGGATCAGATTAATCTGGTCGCACACAGGGGACTTTCTCCCGTATTCGTGAAAAGTGTCTCGGTATATAGGGCAGATTCTCCAGAAGCTCAGCAGATCTGGACTGAGAAGCCAGTCTACAGGATGGATTTTTTTTCAGATAAAATGGCAGATTTAATCAGGAATGAAAAAATTACTGCAGTAGCCGTGATTCCTATGAAGCACAGAGGAGAAATCATAGGTAGCCTTAACTTTGCTTCTCACACTACAGATAGAATTCCACAGAATATACGCAGTTTTCTTGAGAGCGTGGCCTTCCAGGTAGTTAACTATATAGCTCCTGTCCGTATTGTGGCAGATTTTGGATGAATATCTTTTCAGACGTGAAATCAACCTGACTGAAGTTAACCTGACCCTTACGAAACCCTTATTTAAATTAATCTTGATAAATAATGCAGGATTGAAAAGTGAGAAGACCTCGGGTCTAGCCTATTTTTCGACTTTTGGGAAATATGCAGACCTGTTTTAATCACTTTTTGTCAGTCCGTTACTGGAGTTAATATAAATCTTACACAGGGTGGGGGATAAGATTGAAAGCGATAGTAGTCTATCTCAGTACTTCGGGGAATACGAAAGCTATGGCAGAAGCAATAGCTAGCGGAATCGAGTCGAAACATGTGGACGCAAAAGCTATTAGTTTTTACGACGTAAAACTCGAGGATCTTAATGGCGCCGATGCAATTGCAGTCGGTTCATCGACCTTTTACTACAGGATGCTTCAGCCCATGGAAAAATTCATGGATGAGACTCTAGCTTCCACAAATCCTAAAGGAAAATTAGGAGCTGCTTTCGGGTCATACGGATGGAGCGGAGAAGCACCTATACTAATAGCCGAAAAAATGCGAGATATGGGAATGATTGTCATAGATCCCGTACTCAGGATACTGCACAAACCCACAGACAAGGATCTGCAGGAGTGCAAAAGGCTTGGAGTCGACATTGCCGAAAAGCTAAAGCACAAAAGCAAAACTCCACAACCACAGGGAACACCGAGTTAACCTTGGTTTTGAAAGAATAACTCATACTAAGCTTACTTCAAGTTCAGTAACCACAAAATTACTGGACGGAAAGTTAACTTAATCTGTAGAAACCACCGAAGGTGCGGGAAATATCCAAAGATTATGCCCTTGTTTTTTAGCATCTTCAATTAATTTATTTCGCTTTCGAAATTTTGGAAAATCAACTCCTGAATTAGTTGAAAATCAGTTACTCTAACCTACATAAATCTGCCCTCTTGAGCGAACTAAACTAGCGAAAAAGGTACTGTCCTCCCGAGACGAAACTCGGGTGATGGAACTCGGGTTTCAGTGTTTTCACTATAATTCAGCCCTCTTGAGCGAACGAAACGAGCGAAAAGGGTCACATGCTCTCGAAGTGTAATTCGGGCCGTCCTCCCGAGACTGAACTTGAGAATTATACCAGCAGGTTAACAGGATGACGGGAAGCAGGTTCTATGTCGAGGTCAGCTACAGCTTCGGAAATCATTATATCGCTCATGGCAGCCATAGGAAATACATAGGGTGCATACTCGATAGGCCCATAAAGAATGAAATCTCCGGCTGCTGCCTGCTGCAAGCAGGTTGAACCGACATCACAGATTTTATAGAGGACAGGGTCTTTCTCTTTTTTCTTATTCAGCCAGTTCCAGGCCGAGGGTGCGTTGTGGATTCCCGAGCCTGTAGGGTGCCCCCATTTTGCTTTTGCGGTAATCGTCATCCTCAGGGCTACGCCTGCTCCGTTTCCCATAGGTGTCATGCTCGGATCTATAAGCTTGTTAATTATTCCGCACCTATCTGCAATTGAAAGTAATCCTTCTTCCAGCAAGCCTGCACCAGTTTCCAGCATCTCCATCCTTCCCTGCAAGGATGAGTCCGTTGCATTGAAGCCAAGGATAATCGAGCTGTCAATATCGGATAGAGCAAGAGCTTCAATTTCAGAACCATTTATACTCATATTTATGGAGTTATATATTGCTTTGTCAGCAAGTCCGATCTCGCTAACATATTCTGCGGCATGGGAACGCACGTTTCCTTCGGGGGAGTCAATAAGAAAAGGAGCTTCTGAAATTTCGGCCACAAAGTCAATGTAACGGGTAATGCTTTCAGGGGTAGTGCCGAAAATGTGAATTATATGCGGGTTTCCTGTTTCTTCCGCACTTGCTTCCTGCAGATTTATAAGTTTTTCGGCAGCAGCCCGGTCAAACAGGCCTCTTGCAGCATCTTTCACGATTTCATGCTTATCATAAAAGATAGTCCCTGCAAGCGCGGTCGGAAGTTCTCCTGGCTGTCCACCTATCTTCACTCCTGCGATGTTAACTATTTCCTGTTCTTTCTGAAACTTAAACATTTTTATACCCTCAAAATCTACAGGCCAGTATTTTGTTTCAAAACATGGTAATTTACGCTCGAATAATATACATTCGAAGTAGATCTCTTAATTGAAAATTAAAAATCCTTAAAAATCCTTGGTAGAGCAGACAATTCCTGCAGCTGAGTCCATAACAAACTCTTCGGAGACTATTATATCACCTGAACGCGGAAGCGTGAAAGTAGATTGTCTTTTCTTCTGGGAAATGGCTACAAGAGGTTCCTCCGGGTAAACTTCCCCTCGGTCCTTATATTTTCTCACAATTTTCATTATCTCCGTGAGGTCTGTCAGTCCTATCCTGTCAAGAAGCACTACCTGCTGCTGGAAGCGTTTGACTGCCTCTCTGGATATGTTTTCTATGAAAGGGATGGCTCCCTCAGAACCAATAATTCTTCCCTTTTTGTCAATCCCGTTTGTATGGATTGAGAGCAGGGAATTGCCTGCCAGGTGACCCCTGGATTCCATCCCGCAGATAAGAATGTACCTGATATTGGAGTTTGAGATGGTATTTACGATTATTTTTTCGACTCCTAGATTTTCAGTTTTTGAGCTACCCCATAGGGCCACTTCAGGTGAGGGATTTATCTGACTCGCAAGCGTTACCACTGCAATCCTGGATCTCGGATTTCCTACCGTGTAGTCGCCTTTTACTATTGGCCATGTATCTGCAATGGTTTTCAATAAATCACCTTTTGCCTTTCCTTGTTCAGGTGAGATAGTGCACTTGCAAGCATTATAGCTTTCGTAAAATGTCCACCTACCCTTGACGTATCTACAAAAACGTAATCATCCATGAGTACTGGAGCTCCAAGCCCGTCACCTCCACCCAGGAAAGCAATTGTCCTGAAGATAAGGTTTCCCGAAATTCCATCAGGGGCAACTATAAAGTTCGACTCTTTTATGGCATCTTCAATAAGAATTGTATAATGCTTAGCATTGATCCCTAGTTCAACAGCCCGCTTTGTCACGAATTCTCCATCTGCAAGAGTCCTGTCCACATGTTTGTTCCTTCCTATGTCTCCAATCCTGCCCCCTGACAGCACGCCGACCTTTGGTTCTATTCCGAATCTCTTTATATGTTCGGCACCGAGCGTTATCATCCTGAGTTTATCTGAAATAGTGTTTCCTTCGTCGATTCCTACAGGAGCGAGAAAGAAAGGCGTCCCATCAACCGTGAGGAGCAGGGCAAGCCGGCAGATTCTTTTCTTTCCTAGAGCCTCTCTTAGATGGGTCAGAGCTCCCGATGCTCTTGCAGTGCCTCTTATTGCTGCATCGACTTTTCCTGAAACCATAAGTTCGGCAAGAGTTTTTTCGGGCTCATCTGTGTCCACTACTTCTAGTTCTGTACCGATCTTATCAATTTCCTTCTTAATCCCCACCAGGACTACCTGTGCATATCCCAGTTCCTGAGCTTTCCAGGCACTTTCGAGCAGTTTGGGACTCGGATCCCTTATTCCCATAGCTACTCTGGCCCTGTTAGCCCTGGCTCTCACTTCGATAGCCTCAAGGAGGGCATCCATGCTATTCTTTTCCATATCCATCCTGACTGCTGTGTAAGATTTTAAGTAGTTCAAAGAAGTACAAACACGATCATTAATTAATTTTGTCCCCCAGGTCCCGTCTCGGGAGGACGGTGCCTTTTTCGCTCACTTCATTCGCTCAAGAGGGCTGAATTACCCGAGTTCCGTCTTGGGAGGACAGAAAACTTTCAGATAGTCATATTCGATAAAGAGGGATGATTTATAGGCTAGAGTAACTGATTTTCAACTCATCCAATAGTGTAGTCAAATTGAGTTTTTTGTGCTAATGGTTGATTCTAAGTACTGGTGAGCTAAAACCAAGGGAATTACTGGTGATCAGGACGAAAGGACATATGAATACAGTTTTTCTGCTCAAAGTTGTTCTGGCGATTGAAAGTATCATTTTTATGAGAACAAAAAGACTTTAATTATATCTAAGTGTAAATTTAGAATTATCATTTAAAAATCGACAGCAGAAGATTGTAAGTACAAAAACTTTTGAATAGTTAAAAGATTAAAATGTATAGAGTTAAGAATGAGTTCCTTTTTTATTGGTATGGTTTAAGATGACGTTGGCAATTGAATGGGCTGAGAAATACCGCCCACAGACCCTTAAGGAGATTGTAGGGAACAAGAAGGCGGTGCAGGATTTGCGGACCTGGGCTGAGAAGTGGCTTTCAGGCATTCCAGAGAGAAGGGCAGTGATCCTTCATGGACCTGCAGGAGTAGGGAAGACCTCTACTGCCCACGCTCTTGCTCGCGATCTGGGCTGGGAAGTCATCGAACTCAATGCAAGTGATCAGAGAACTGCAGGTGTTATTGAAAAAATCGCAGGATCGGCAGCTTCAATGAACACCCTATTTGGAGGAAAACGCCTGATTATCCTGGATGAAGCGGACAATCTTCACGGCACTGCAGACAGGGGTGGAATGAGGGCTATTGCAGGAATCATAAAGAGCACGCTTCAACCCATAGTACTGATTGCAAACGATATTTATGGGTTGACTCCTACTATTCGAAATCTCTGTCTGGAAATAAAGTTCGGATCCGTACAGAGTCGCTCTATGGTTCCTGCTTTGAAGAAGGTCTGTGAGAGCGAGGGAATTTTATGCAGCCTGGATGCAGTCCAGCAAATCGCCGAAAGTGCGGAAGGCGATCTGAGAAGTGCAATCAACGACCTTCAGGCTGCAGCTGCCGGAAGAAAAGCGCTGGAAGTTGAAGACATCATCACTTCAGGTAGAGATGTCAAGGAAAACATCTTCAAGGCAATGCAGAGAATCTTTAAGAGCACGGACTGTAAAAAAGCCCTTGAAGCTGCGCGCGGGCTTGATGAAAGTCCTGAAGATCTTGTACACTGGATCGATGAAAACCTACCTTTTCAGTATGCTTCCAAGGATGGAAATCTTGAGGATATCAAAACCGGCTTTGGTTATCTCTCCAGTGCTGATCTCTACCTCGGGCGCGTAAAAAAACGCCAGAACTATGGGATGTGGAGGTATGCGAGCATGTTGATGGTCTGCGGAGTTGCAGTTTCAAAGACAAGGCCCTACCCCGGATTCATTAAGTACCAGTCGCCTTCTCTCTGGAAGAGAATGGGACAGATACGTTCAAAGCGAGACCTCAGGGATAATATAGCTGCTAAAATTGGAGAACACAGCTTCGAGTCCATACGTTATTCAAGAAATAACCTGCTAGAACTTTACTCTCGCATGTTAAAGAATGAAGAATCTGCTATTGAAATTACTGCAGGTCTCGGGCTTGAACTTGAAGAGTTGATATATCTCTCGGGAAGCACAAAAGCCAGTAAAAAGCTACAGAAAATCTATGATAGGGCGCAGGAACTTCTCCTTGAAGGAAAAGAAGAACCCGATGGAACTGAGTTTTTCAGAGCTCCTGCTCCATCAGGTAATAGTAAAGAGGATCGTTCTGGCTTATCGGTTAAGGCTCCTAAGGAAAAAGTTGGGAAACATTCTGAGAGTCTCGAAGTTCCCGACTCCAGGACTTCCAAGGTCGGGCAGAAGACCCTCACTTTTGGTTTTGATATTTCACCTGAGACTTCTCCGGAAACTACAAATTCGGAAAATAATACTTCTTTGGAAAATAACACTTCTTTGGAAAATAACACTTCTTTGGAAAATAACACTTCTTTGGAAAATAACACTTCATTGGAAAATAATACTTCCGATATTCCTAAACCTGTTGCCCTGATACCTGTTATTCCTAAACCTGTTACCCTGATACCTGATACTTCTACGTCTGATGATGGTTTTACTTCCGATATTCTTATACCGGAGCAGCATCAGGTAGGGATTGACGGGATCGAGATCACATCTGATAGCCTTACATCCAGTTCACCTGAACACGATAATCTTAAGATTGAGAACTCTTCATCCCTGTCTGAATCCTTTGAGAAGGATGTCTTTTCTAACTCTGAACCGATAGAAAACAACATCTCTTCTGAATTAACCAGGTCTAGGGAATCTATAAAGGAATCTGTAAACTGCGATGTTTTTGTTAAACAAATTTCAGACGCATCTGAAAAACCTGAGGTCAAAACGAGCGAAGTTCCTAAAAAAGTCGAGCCGAAAACACAAAAAACGCTTTTCGACTTCTAATTTTCCGGTCTCGCTTATTTTTTAATTTCCTTTATTTTTCTACTTTTTGTTATCTCAGAAGCGAGTTCACTTTTTCTAGCTACTTCACTATGTGCGTCATATCACTTTTCCAGGTTATGTGGTAGATACAAAAGTTTAGACGCAAATTTAGACGAGTTAGTATAAATTGACAGAAAAGTTTTCTGAACTGCATAAACAGGTAAAACAAACTGAGAAAAGTTTGTGAGCGGGCTGGAGAGTTTGGGGAATAGTTGGGGGAAATAGTTGGGGGATATTGTTTGGGGGTTATACTATGGAAAAGAGACCCGCTCACTCGACATGAATACCTATTCATCTTATAAATAACTTTTCATTTCTATAGTAAATAGTTTATAATTCAAAGTTTATATTTATTTGTTTTCTTCTAACTAAAAATTTTATTCTGAATTAAAGGCCTATAATACCATCGGGTGAAGCTAAGATGCGACCCTGTTCAACTCTACTTTTCTTAATCTTTTTATACTAAATAAGTTGCTTTTTCTGAACGGGTCTTCAGAACTATTTTCACGGCCAGAAATCTAGGTTCGTTTTCTAATCTGTACAATAGAATTGTATAACTTAGATCTTGAAATCAGTTCCCTAAATATATTTTTCTATTTGATGAGAATAAGATGAGCGGGTTGGGGAGTATGAATTGGGGTGTTGGGTGTTGGGGTTATCATATAAAAGAAAGACCCGCTCACAAGTTACTTCATGTTAATCTCCTATAAATATCTTTTGCTTAGCTTTCCGAACTGTTCAAAATTATCTGATATTTGCGTATAATAGGAGTAAATAAGGCGGTTAATAACAGCTTATTCTTAATTTAATACTTTATACGTAAATATATATTCATTATTAAAGACAATGTAAAAAACAAATCTTATAAATTACTAATACAACTTAATATAAAAAACTATGATAATATATAAACAAACTATAATTTACATCAAAAGTATATCATTATATTAATAGTTTGATCATCCAGTGCAGTATAAATATTATATAAGGCTACTGCAGTTTTATTTAGTTCAACTTAAGATTTATTTGATAAAACAGGGTTTTATTTTATGTAATAACTTATTTTCAGATAGGCTCTGGTTTTCTCTCCTAACAAAAGAGATATATATAACTAGTGACATTTTGGTCTTGCTCTTAGAGCGATTCTGTAAATGTAGGCAAAATGGGCTCGTGGTCTAGTCGGTCATGACATCGCCTTTACACGGCGGGGATCCTG
>DAQQ01000253.1:0-12998 GCA_002508465.1 Methanosarcina sp. UBA7
ATAACGCCCGGACCGGGATTCGAACCCGAGTCGGAGCCTCGACAGGGCTCCATGATAGGCCTCTACACTATCCGGACTCTTTGGTGTCTTTTACTATTGTTTCTCGCCCACGTTGCGAGCAAAACATAAACGCTTTTTTAATATATAAATGTTCCCGTTGAAGCTTTTCGATTCTGGGTTTTATTTCAGGTCCCGCCTCCCAGACTCGAACCGGGGACATCGCGGTGCCTGCGCGGAAATGTACGGGTGGTAATTTTACCCGCACGAGCCGAACTACAGCCGCGCACTCTACCACTGAGTTAAGGCGGGACAATGTATATTGTTCCACTGTTGCACTGCTTGAGTGCACCATCTCATATATGGTGATGATATATATGTTTTACGCTAGATATTGGATATAGGGACATTTTTACGAAAATTTTACATACGTAAGTTCATTCTATAGCCTCCGTCATTACGAATTCTAAAAAATTTTTAAGATTTCTAAAGAGTGCTCCCATAGTTCGGCATCACTCTCCAGTTCTAAAAACAACCTGTTTCTCCAAAAGAACAATTACTCTAAACTGAAAAACACACTCAAGAAAACTATCAGAATGAGCATTTAAATCTGAAAACAATCAGTTTTAAACTAAAAGTGAGCAGTTTCTTATTAAGAATAAGCTAAAGTCAAAAGTAGTTACAGTAAAAGGTTTATGAAAAGAACCTTCGGGTTCTTTTCAGCAATATCTGCTTTGTTTAGAAAGTGTTCAATTCTCCTTTAATTACCATTTCGGTAATCTTTGTCACATTGGAAAGCCAGTCATCCATAACAACTTCCGCTTCGGCTTTGACCTTTGCAAAAGAAGTGCCTTCTCTGGGAATAATCTGCGCACTTGCTACAAGTGGCTGGTCAATTGGTTTTCCGATCTGGGAAAGCAGCCTGATGTAAACATCCTGGACTTCCGGAACCTGCTTTACAATATCACGGGCCATCTGGGTTGAGAGGAGGTTGTAGATCTTACCTATATGGTTAATCGGATTCTTTCCGCTGGTTGCTTCCATGCTCATAGGTCTGTTTGGCGTGATCAGTCCATTGCAGCGGTTTCCACGCCCTACCGAGCCGTCATCACCCATTTCAGCTGAAGTGCCTGTAACTGTTAGGAAAACACATTGTGTTTTCAAATTATCTCCGGTGTTAATGCAGACCTTCACATCACGCTCAGTATACTTGAAAGCAAGATCTTCAACATACCTCTGCATTTCCTGAGTCATATTTATATAGCTATCAAAGTCGTCAATATATCTCCCAATCATGCCACTGCATATTGTAAGGGTTATATCTTCTCCATCCCTGAGTCCCATGACCTTCATATCTTCTCCGATTGCAGGCATGCGCGACTTAAGGTCTGTGAGCAGTTGCCTTTCTGTGTTATATACGAGGTTTTCAAGCTCGGAAAACGGAGCATGACCAACCCCGAACGAGGTATCATTTGCAACCGGAACCCTGTCTCTTTTGAAGACATCCCTCAGGTCTGAGGACCCTGTCCCGAGTTTACAGTCCATGATGACATCTCTTTCGAGATCCATATTTACAAGGGTATTCTTAAGATATCGTCTGGCAGCTTGTAGGGCCACAGACTCGGTAGCAAGCTCTACCCCTTCAAACTCCTTTGTTGCCCTGCCTACAAGCAAAATATATATAGGCTGCAGTATTTCTCCGCCCCCGAACTTGGGACTTGATCTCCCGGCTACAATCTGAGTTTCGTCAGTATTATGGTGGAGTACGGCTCCACATTTGCTTATGTATTCCCTGCATAGTGCGCGACTTACGGCTTCGGCCAGTCCGTCCGATATACTATCAGGATGCCCTATCCCTTTGCGTTCTACAAGCTCTATCCTCTGTTTCTCAATGGGGGTCTGGAAGAGCTCCTCCACTTTGATATTTCGGGCCATTTGGATCCTCTTTTTTCAAAATCGATAATAGTTTTTATTATTAAATGTTAATGTTATTGGTTTACTATTTTTCGGTCAGTTGTATCATCAGTCTGCTATCTTAGCATTCTGTTATGATTAATTCTTCTGTTGTTCTGACATTATTAAAATATTCTAACATATATTCTAAAAACTATTCCCTATTAAATTACTATGAATATATAATTTTTCCCCTGCCTTAATTACTGAAGGTAATATTCCTTCTAAAAACGATTTTTTACCTGCAACCCTGGAAGTTTACGGATTAATTCTCAAATTAATTCATAATGAGTAGGTTTTTTATCTATAGACTTGCCTCTCTTAGAAGAAAACTTCTATGAGATCTTACCGTGAAGTCTATATCATACTAGAGTATTCTGGATAAACGTTTTTACTTTGATGAGTTTACCCGGGAAAATACTTCCCGGCAGATTATTTATAGAGGACATAACAGATGATTCGCATTGCAATACCCAATAAAGGGCGCCTTTACGAACCCACAATCTCTATTTTCAAAGATGCAGGACTCCCTATAAGTGGAGGGGCCGAAAGTCGAAAACTTTTTGCAAAAACTACTGATCCGGATATCCATATCCTCTTTGCCAGGGCTGCTGATATTCCTGAGTACGTGCAGGACGGGGCTGCGGACGTAGGTATTACAGGCATAGATCTGATTACGGAAAGGGGAGCAAAGGTTGAAACTCTTCTGGACCTCAAATTCGGAAAGGCTAGCCTTGTTCTGGCTGTCCCTGAGGACTCGGATTTTCAGAAAGCTGAGAATCTTGAAGGCCGAAAGATTGCAACCGAGTTTCCGGAAATCACGCACCAGTACTTCAAAAAGCTTGGAGTCAATGTTGAGGTTATAAAGGTCAGCGGAGCCTGTGAAATGACTCCACATGTGGGAATAGCCGATGCAATAGTTGACATCTCAAGCTCCGGAACCACTCTGATGATAAACCATTTAAAGCCAATTGACACTGTTTTTTCTTCAACGGTCTATTTGATTGCAAATAAAGAAAGCCTCAAGACAAAGGACAAAATTCTGGACATCAAAACTGCATTGGAAAGCGTGCTCAATGCAAAGCAGCGGCGTTATCTTATGATGAATGTTCCCGAATCTTCCCTCCAGGCAGTAAAAGAAGTCCTTCCAGGAATGTCAGGTCCGACAGTTATGAAGGTTGAATCCAGTAAACTGTCCGGAGAATCCATCCTTGCAGTTCATGCTGTTGTGGATGCTGACCTGATTTTTACTATTGTAAACAAGCTGAAGAAAGTTGGTGCGCGTGACGTTCTTGTCGTACCTATCGAAAGAATAATGCCCTGAAAGGAGAAAAAAATCCGGAAAATGAGTTTTTTGGGTAAGACAAACAAAAAGGCGATTTAACAGAAGGAAATATAACAGAGTGAGATCTCTCAAAGATAAAAGGAGATTTCTCAAAGATGTATCGGAGATGTGACTTTGGCTTTTGAAGTGATTCCTGCAGTGGATATGAAGGGCGGAAAGTGCGTTCAACTTGTGCAGGGTGTGCCTGGCAGTGAGATTGTTTCCCTTGACGATCCTGTTGAAGCTGCCCTTGACTGGGTCAGAAAAGGGGCAAAGACTCTGCACCTGGTAGACCTGGACGGAGCAATTGAAGGAGAGCGTAAAAACGCCCCTATCATTGAAAAAATAGTAAATGCATGTCGAGACAAAGGAGTTCGGATTCAGGTTGGAGGAGGCATTCGGAGCTTTGAGGATGCAGCTTCTCTGCTTGAACTTGGGATTTCGAGGGTAATTCTCGGAACTGCTGCATTGCAAAACCCGGAGCTTGTAAAACGTCTTTCAAACGCCTTTGGATGCGAACGTGTGACCGTTGCTCTGGATGCAAAAAACGGAAAAATCTCCATCAAAGGCTGGACTGAGGAATGCTCACAAACTCCTGTAGAAATGGGCAGGAAGTTTGAAGAACTTGGTGCAGGCCGCCTACTTTTTACAAATATTGATACTGAAGGTCTTATGCAGGGCGTAAACCCTGTCCCTACAAAAGAACTTGTGGAATCTGTCAACATTCCTGTAATCGCATCCGGAGGAGTAAGTTCTCTTCAAGACCTGCAGGTCCTGAAGAAAACCGGGGCTGCAGGAGTTGTGGTAGGTAGTGCTCTCTACACAGGCAAGTTCACACTTGAAGCAGCGATTGAAACAATTCGGCATGAGTGAAATGTGAAATTAAATTTTACTTTTGTTTCCTGGCAGAGATTTTCTTCATAATTACGCTTTTTCAATTACGCTTTTTCAATTACGCTTCTTCAATTTGCCGGATAATTATAGAGAATGAATTTACAAGAGAATGAATTTTAGGCAGCCAGACAGAAAGCATTTATAAATTTAAAGAGAATGTGATGCTGTATGAGAACAGGCAGAATGTCCCGTAAAACAAAAGAGACTGATATCCAGCTTGAACTGAACCTTGATGGCACTGGAATTGCCGATATCAACACAGGGATCGGGTTTTTTGACCATATGCTTACTTCTTTTGCAAGGCATGCCGAATTTGACCTCAAGGTACGTGCGGATGGTGACCTGTACGTGGATGAGCATCACCTTGTGGAAGACACAGGAATAGTTCTCGGAAAAGTGCTTGCAGAGGCACTCGGAGATATGGTAGGGATTGCCCGTTTTGGAGAAGCCAGAATTCCCATGGACGAAGCCCTTGCCGAGGTTGCCCTGGATGTAGGCGGACGCAGCTATCTTGTTCTGAAAGCCGAGTTTGCAGCTCCTCAGGTAGGACAATTCAGTACCCAGCTTGTAAAGCACTTCTTCGAAACGCTGGCTTCAAATGCAAAAATTACCATCCATGCGAGTGTCTATGGTGACAATGACCATCATAAGATCGAAGCTCTTTTCAAGGCTTTTGCCTATGCTATGGAACGGGCTGTAAAAATTGAAGGTAAAGAAATAAAGAGTACTAAAGGCACTCTATAAAGGAACCTTTTAATTCCTAGTCCCGTCACCCGAGTCCNNGTCTCGGGAGGACGGTGCCTTTTTCGCTCACTTCGTTCGCTCAAGAGGGCTGAGTTCAGGGCAAAAGAAACTTATTTTTTGCGTTCTTCAAGAATGATTGATTTGTTCGAGCTCTATCTCTCCAGAGTCCTGTCCCAGGATGATGGAACCCGTTTAAATCTTAGCGACTCCGCAGAGGTTCAAGTGCGCAGTTTTTTGTTTGCTGTCGTCTCAAAAGAGGAACCTTACTTTTTTATTCAGGGAAATGAATTTCATAAATAGAATTTGGGGGAATGAAATGAAAGTTTTTTATGTTTACGCACACCCGGAACCGAAATCTTTTAACGGCGCTTTAAAGGANNACGGCCCTTGCTGCTCTGCAGGAGAAGGGTCATGAAGTAAAGCTCTCAGACCTTTATAAAATGAAGTTTCATCCTGTTCTGAAAGCTTCGGATTTTCCTGAACGGAAAAACCTGGAAATCTTCAATCCTTTTTTCGAAGCTATAAAAGCTGTAAAAACGGGGGCCTTTTCACCTGACATAAAGGAAGAAATGGAAAAAGTGAAATGGGCAGACCTCCTGATTTTCCAGTTCCCTATTTATTTCACTTTCATGCCAGCTATTATGAAAGGCTGGATCGACCGCGTCCTGGCACCTGGGTTTGGGTTCAACCCGGTTACGAATAGTGCCTACGATACCGGGCTCTTTAAAGGAAAATCCGCAATGATTGTTACAACTACCGGAGCTCCGAAATCGATGTATTCGGAGGAAGGAGCCCATGGAGATCTGAATAAGCATCTGGAGTCAATAACTCACTGCATTTTTGAATATATGGGAATGAAAGTTCTCCAATCTTACATAATTTACGAAGCGAGCAGCATGTCCAGAGAAAAAGGAACTGACGAATTGGAAAAGTATAGGCAGAGAATGCTTGATCTTTAAATTGAATTTAAATCTTTCTTTCTTTCTTTCTTTCTTTTTAAATTTTTCAACTGGAAATCAGCCTACATTTTTCTACAATTTTTAATTATAGTTCTCACTGTACTTTTTTATAAAAACTTATATTAAGCGTTATGTATGTTCAAACATATCGTAAGAAATCCATACATGAATATGGAGCTGAGTTTTTCCCAGCAGTCCTTAAGGAGTTAGGAAAAGAAGATTGCGCTTATTCAAAGCTGTAAATGTCAGGATAATAAGAGGAAAGTAATCAGAGTCAGACTTAATAGAATCCGAAGTAAAGTGAACATATATCGGAGCAAAGAGATTGATACGAAACTGATACGAAACTGATACGAGATTGATACGAAATTGATATTAGATTGATGCGAAAAACCGGCAGTAAAGAAAAATGAAAAAAAGCATAAATTTATTAAGGAACTTCTGAGGCAATACATGATAGACCTTTTTGAACTTTATTTTTATGAAGATTGTCCCTATCAGGATGAAAGCGCAGAGCTGCTCAAGTTTGAAGGTAGGGGAAAAATGAGAATTATTTCAAGAGAAAGCGGAATCTGTGCCTGCGCCGGCGACCTGGCAGATTATTATGAAAGAAAAGGCTTGAAAATTCGGAATTATCTTCGAGATGGAAAGGCTTTCGAGCCTGGGGATTCAATTTTAGAAGCCGAAGGAGACATAAAACTCCTGTTCAGATTCTGGAGGGTGTCCCAAACTTTCCTCACCATTATGTGTGCAATTGCCACAGAAACAGCCTCTATGGTAAGCGCAGGCCGAAAGGTAAATCCTGACTTTATCATTGCAACAAGCCGGAAGACTCATCCAGGATCACGGGTATTTGAGCTTAAAGCCGTCCGTGCAGGTGGAGGGGACATCCATAGAAACTCCCTAAGCGATTCCATCCAGATCAGCCAGAACCACCTGGAAGTTGCAGGAGAACTTGGAAAACTCAGGGCTATGAAAAAGATAGAAATCGAGCCCAGAACTAGAGATGAAGCGTTCAAATACGTTGGAATGTCGGATATTATGCTCCTTGATCACCTTTCTCCGAAAAAACTACGAGAAATCGGGCCCGAGCTTAAAAAGCTCAATCCGAAGCTTGAACTTGCAGTGGGAGGAATTAAAGCATCAATGATTCCAGAATACGCTCCTTTTGTAGACATTATCGTTATAAGCGCTCCCTATTATGCAAATCCCCTTGACTTTACAACGAAAATCGAAAGAATCTAAAAAAATAAAAAAGTAATAGCGTACCAAAAAGGAATCTTCCTATAAAATAAAATTCTCGGCAAATAAAGAAGAATAGGAAAAAATGGATTGAAAGTGGAAGGAAACAAAGTGGAAAGAAATAAAGTGAAAATAAATAAAGTGATAATAAATAAGGCGGAAATAAATAAAGTGGAAAAAACTAAAAAAGGAACTGAAATTCTGCCCTCCCTGATGAATGCTCTTAAAAGCGATCTGGGCCCTGATCTTAAGGAAATTGAAGTAAAGGATGTCAGGATAGGGCTTGCCTATACCGGAGTCCTGCTTCAAGAGAACTACGGGGGTGTTGCCTGCACCCCACTTTACGAGTTTTCAGGCTGTCCCGCTCTCGGGTTTTCAGGCTTTCTGAAAGGTAAAACTGCGGACAAAATGCTTGAACTTGCTCTGTCGGAAAATCCTCTTGAAGCCGCAGTCGGAATCGCAACTGCAAATGCTCTTTCTCACATGCTACGGGATATCAAACCTGAAAATTTCCCGCCATCAAACATAGATATCCTCGACCTTATAAAACCCGAAGACAGGGTTGCAATGATAGGATATTTTGGTCCTCTTGTCCCTAAGATCCTGAAAATAACAAATAAACTCACAATCCTCGAAAAGCGTGAAATCGAATCTCCTGACATTCGGACTTTGTCCTCAGAAAAAGCCAGAGAAATTCTTCCTGCATCGGATGTAATCATTCTCAGTGCAAGTACTCTTGCTAACAGGACTTTTGATGAACTGATTTATCTAAGGGGTGCAGCAAAGGAAGTTGTCCTGCTCGGTCCAAGCGCTCCTCTTTACCCTGCTCCGTTTTTCGAGAGGGGAGTTACTGCAGTAATGGGAACTCAAATTCTTGATCCTATGACTATGCTTACCATTGTCAGTGAAGCAGGAGGGACGAAAAAACTTCACAAGTACTGTGGAGAGAAGATAGCATTTAGAAAAAACAGATAAACCAAAAATAAGTTTGTTTGAGCGAAGCAAAGAATAACGAAACAGACACCGTGCTCCTGAAGCGGAACTCGGGCAGCGAAGCAGGGGGCACGAAGAAGTTGCACAAGCGTTGCAGGGAAAAGGTAGCGTTCAGAAGAAGCGAATAAGAACTCAAAGATCTAAAGAAAATAAAGTTTGCCTGTGAAGGGGATGCCAGAGCAACTCTGGAAAGATGGAAGAAAGAAAATCCTTACTGTTTGCTTGAAGCAGAGGAAATTTCCACGGTTTCAAAAAGAGAAAACGGAAAGAGAGGAAGGCCACAGAAGGATGAAAAGCTTACCGTTCACTATGTTATAAATACAGAAGCAATCAGGAACGAAGAAATTACACTGAATGAAAAAGAGTATCATGGAAGGTTTATAATCTCTAGTAACGACATTAATCTTGATGCTGAAAAGATGCTGGATCACTACAAAAACCAGAGTAAAGTGGAGAAAGATTTCAGGTTCATAAAAGACAAAAGTTTCAGGTTTTCCAAAGTTTATTTGAAAAATCCTCAAAGAGTTGAAGCTCTCTCAATGACAATGGTCCTAACTCTGATGGTTTACTCGGTAGCGGAATGGAAGCGAAGAGAAAGACTAAATGAAACAGGGGAAACAATACCTGATCAGGTTAAAAAGCAAACTCAAAAGCCCACTTTGAAATGGGCTTTTATGCTAATGAGGGAGATTACGGAAGTAAAAGTAGAAGTTGATTCAAAAGTGATAACCGAAATTGCCAATATGGATGAAGTTAAGGATAAGATAATAGGGTTGATGGGGAAAAATTGTGAAAAATATTACTTTTGAGTGGAGATCTGCGGAAAGCCAGATTGACTGTCAACTGTCTAAAATCCCAAGTTGTTCATAAAGCCAAGTGTGCTTGAGTTTGTATCTCAGGTGCGTGAATTCTTTATGGTAAGAAAAACTCACTTTAAAACTAACAAGTCTACGTTATTACTATATTGAATATATCCAAAAAATATATAATCAATCTATTCTATTTACGACTTAGGAGGTTTCCAGTACCTTCACCCAGATCTCTATGGGCTGTGGGAATCTCTTCCCCTGCAGCTCACAATTTAATAAAGACAATAACTGAAGGAAATCCACTTCAGTAGCATATTTGAAAATATTATGATTTTGTAGTATTACCTGAATTATAAGGTTTCTACTGGTTCTTAAATCCCTTATTTAGATTTTATTCAGATAAATATCAGTTTTCATGGAGGTTTATTTATAAAAAATCTAAAAGTTTGTCCAGAATGTCATTCAATACTTAAAATGAGTCAAGGCAGTGAAACTCAATACTGTCCTGTATGTAGATACTGGACAAAGATAGGTACTGCAAGGCTTGATTCAATCATGATTTACGAATGAGAAGTCCGCATTGAGAGAGTCAGTTTTTCTACGTTTTGTAGTGAATATAAAACAAGTTTAACGCAAGTTTACTATGTTTTGTAGTGAATAAAAACAAGTTTAAGCAAGGTTTGATAGTGGTAAATTATGCTTTACAGTAGGCGTAAAAGAAAATAAGACAAAGTCAACCTGGATCTTGAGTTAAAAATTTGATGGTCATTGGTCAGTTACTGCAAATTCAAGTAGAAAGCCAACTCTCAAATCCAGGCAAAGAAGGTGAATTTACATATCTTTGTTAGACTTAATCAACAATTTATGGGCATAACCAGTACAATTTCTTTTTAAAAAATATGTCAGATTGACATTAACTTAAATCGTTTTAAACATATCTTGCTTGTCTCAATTTTCGCTGAAATTTCCAAACCTGGAACTTGCATAAAGTAAAATCGATGATTAGTTTCTTTATGAAACTCACAAACTCAAATAAAGTCCAAAAGAAATTCCTTAACCCCGGTGAACACCTGAGAGACAAGTTCTGAATATCTATATTTCATTATCGGGCTTTTTGATCTGGTTTAACTATATAAAAAACCAGTAGGACAAATTAAATCCCTACCATTTCTACTTTTTAGGTTGCGAGTTAACAAAAGTGTACTATATAGAAATAAAAAACTATATGTGAATAATTGTCCATAATAGGGATATTTCCAAAATATCTATATGCTTAAAGGATAATATTAAGATTAATCAAGTATACTATAGAAAACCAAAATTCACGGTGAAGTCTAAACTAAAAGGAGAATCCCTATGCTCCAAAACGGAAAAATTAAAGGCTTAATCTTTGACTGCTACAAAACCCTCATTGACATCAAAACTGACGAAAAAAGTCGAGAAACAAATGAGAGGGTAAGCAGGTGGCTGCTTTATCAGGGAGTGCGGATAGAACCCGACAGACTCAGAGAAGAATACAGGTGGAAAATCATAGGTAAACTAGGCCATTCAGGCCAACAGTACCCGGATATCCGTATAGAAGAGATTTTCGCTGAAATTTGTGCCGAAAACGCCTTTAAAGAAATTGATCCTTATTGGCTTGGAATTGAGACCGCAAAAGTTTTCAGAACTGCGTCTATAAGAAAACTTGAAGCCTACCCTCAGAGCCTGCGTTTGCTTGACAAATACAGAGATATCCCGAAGTGCATTGTTTCCAATGCTCAGAGAGTTTTTACGGAACAGGAACTGCGCTTTCTTGGTCTGTATGATCGCTTTAATTTTACAATCATGTCTTCGGACCACTGTATAAAGAAGCCTGACACCCGGCTCTTTAAGATGGCTCTTGATGGCCTCAGGCTTGAGCCATGGGAAGTTCTCTCTATCGGCGACACGCCAGAAAACGATATTTATCCGCCTAAAAGTCTCGGTATGAATGCAATGCACATCCGGGATGCCTGGAGATATGCATAATCACACTCATGATTCATATTTCAAAAAGTCAAATGTCAGTAAATCTCTTAATTACGTGTGCCTTTAATTCAAACAGAATTGGACATCCAGAGACAGTTCAATAAGGATACCAAGAGCCTGTATATGCTCTCAAATTTTTTCTATTGCTTCCAGACAGTTCTTTGCTTCTCTCAGAGGGTAATCCCTGTAGCTCGTATCAGATTTTAACATTGCAATTCTCAGCAAGCCATAAGCCATATAGAACGGAATAACTTTAGTTATTTTGTGGAATTCCTTTTCATTTTTGCTGTAATGCTTCAGAAAATGGTGGATATAAGAGTCTGCTTCCTGGCTCGATCCCTTTCGAGCAAAATAGTATTTAAGCTCAGCACAAAGTATCCCTAGATCACATGCGAAATGTCCATGTCGGGCTGCGAGGTCGAAGTCCAGTAAAAATGATCTTCCTTTATGGAACACAAAGTTTACAGGAGTAGAATCGTTATGAATCATACAGCCATTTTTTGTGTCCAGCAGGGAACTATGCCACCATTTTCCAAGCAAATGCTTATATTCTTTTTTCATACGCCGGTTAATTTTGAGGTGATTTAAAACATAATGGAATTTTGAAAATTCATTTTCTTTATCATAATATGTCTTAGTGTTTTCGTGAAGCTTTCTAAGCATATCCGCTATAAGTTCTAACTTTTCTTTAAGCTCTTTCCTGTGCTTGAGGTACCAGAACAAAGTTTTTCCAGGTACATATTTACTGACCAGAACGCAATTAAAATCTTTATTTATCGCAATAGGTTCCGGGACATCAATTATTTTTCTGGTTTTCTTAAGGTCCTCATATTCTTTCTTCATCAAACCGTAACTATCGTATTTTTTGATCATTCCCGTTGGTATTGCAAAAAACTTGGCTATAATAGAGAATTTTTCATCCTTGAATTCATACTTACAGATCCTGTGCGATGCATGGCTGAGTTTAAAAACTCGAACTTCACAATTCTTGTTATGTATTCTATCTCCAAGCACCTCTACAAGCCAGTCCCTAAAAGTATTACCTGGCTTCACTGTTTGGATGTATTCAAAAGAAGCTATAAACCCCCCTCCTTCATACTTGAGTTTCTGTAGATTTTAATCAATGAGTATCCATTAATTGTTTACATCTTGAAAAACACTGAAAAAAGTAAAATTTTGTCAAAGATATCAGGTTTGAATCCTTGTCAATTATCTCTAATTTAATTTCTGCTTTTTATTACTTTACTATTAATCATACAAAACTGTATAAGCAACTACGTGGTATTTTAAAGTATAAAAAGTATACAGTATCAAGAACCTTCCCGGTTGTTAATGTTCATATTGTAGGGATTGTAGCAGGTTACAATACTTTTTATAATTATTTATCTGGTTTTTCAAAGAGGGCAGGATATTTTTCTTTTAGTTTTATGAAAAGATTTTCATCTAATTTTGCATTGTAAAGGGTTTTTACATTCGAAAGCTGGTCAACTAATAAATGCTGTGCCCCTTCTAGATTTGCATCCTTAAATTTAGCTCCTTGAAGATTAGCTTTTCTGAAGTTAACTCTTTGCAGGTCAGCTCCATTAAAATTAGCCTCTCTGAGGTTAGCTCTTTGAAGGTTAGCACCCTCAAGTTTAGCTTTTATAAGGTTAGCGCCATCGAGGTTAGCACCTTTAAGATTAGCTTTTTGAAGTTTGGCTCTTATAAGTTTAGCTTTTTTTAGGTTGGCTCCTTGAAGGATAGCTTCTTTAAGTTTTGCTTCTTCCAGGCTAGTTTCTTCGAAATTAGCCTTTCTAAGATTAGCTCCTTTGAGTTTGGCCTTTTCAAAGTTGGATTTTACAAGATGAGCCCCTTGAAGATTAGCTTTTCTGAGATCAGTTCTTTGAAGATTAGCTTCTTGAAGATTAGCTCCTTGAAGGTTAGCTCTCTGCAGGTTAGCCTCTTCAAGGTCAGCTCCTTGAAGGTCAGCTTCCTGAAGGTTAGCTTTCTCAAGATCAGCTCTTTTAAAGCTAGTCTCTTTAAGGTTAGTTCCTTGAAGATTAGCTTTTTCAAGGTCAGCTCCTTGAAGGTCAG
>DAQQ01000137.1:0-2678 GCA_002508465.1 Methanosarcina sp. UBA7
CGGGAAGAATACATAATTTATCCTGAAAAATTCGAGATTAGGCGAAAAAGATCAGATATGATGAAGTAACTTTTTGGAAAATCTTTAAAAATAAGGCCGGCTTAAGGCCGGCTGATCCATTTTTAAATTCTGTTAATATGGCACACTATCAGTGTCCGATATATTCAGTATCTGACTCTGTTAAGTAATGTTTTTAATATGTGTGGTTTTTTGCGCACTCAATCATCTTTTGGAGATTGACTGTAGGAGTCATACTGACAGTCCCGCAGCCAACAGTGAGTAACCCGACGCCTGCTTCAAGGACCTTCTTGGAAGCTTCTTCAATCTCTTCAGGAGTTCCATTCCAGAGCACGGCTACAGGGTCAAGGTTTCCGACAATGATTGCGTCTTTCACATTACCTGTTGCGGTCTTGATGTCTACTTTCTGGTCTACGCTAATCCCGTTTACACCGGTCTTGTCCATAATTCCAAGGCCGTTGGTTGTGTTTCCGCAAATGTGAAGCACTGTAGCCACATCCAGTTCCTTCATTGCATCAGCTATCTTTTTCTGATAGGGCAGAGCATACTTCTCGTAGAACTCTCCACCAATAAGCTCATAGCTTGCTGTAGGGTCAATGATAGCTATGGTGTCTGCACCGTTTTCGACCATTGCTTTTGCATATGCTACATTGAAATCCGAGCAGAAGTCCAGAAGTGCGGGAACAATCTCTTCCCCTGTGAAAAGATTCCCGAACCAGGCATCTCCGTTAATATGCTGGGCAAGAGAGAAAGGACCTATCATGGAACCTATAATCGGGAGCTCTTTCCCATATTTTTCGGAGAGGATCTTGACGGCCTCAAGGACTACCGCAATTCTGCCTTCTTTCAGGTTGTAATTCTTTAACTTATCCAGATCTTCCAGGTTCTTAACGCTGGGTTTGATCACTGACGGCTGCTGCTTCAGGTCGCCGGCCTTTATTCCGCAGCCAAAAAATTCGGCTTCAGCTGTAATGTCAAAGGGAACTCTCACAGCTTCAAAACCTACTACAGTGTGTGCTGCTTCCGCAAGAGTCGCCATTTTCTCTGCGTCGGCATGGGCCTCTGGCCAGTAGGCTCCACAAGCTTCCATCTGTTCAACAGTTGCAGTCTGGGTGAAACAGACAGCTGGCATCCTGTCCACCTGCTGCTTCCTTAATGCACGGTACAATCTTTCTTTTGGGGTATATTTTGCCATTTATAATCCCTCTCTTATTTTTATAGGTGCATAGGATTATGAAAAATACATACTATTTAATAAATATGTATTTATATCCTTTAATTAAAAATTATGTTATAAAAACTTATCAATTGAACAGCCGGAATAGGCTGAAAAATTCTTCAAAACAAGTAAATTTGTTTTACTGGATTCTAACAGAAAACAAATATATAATTTTGTAATGCCGTTTTTATATTAGGTTGTCTCAATAGTACTTTCAGTCTCTATGGACATTTAGTACTGGATTTTTAGTGCAATAGTAAAGGAATTACAAAAATAGAAAACCTCATTTTGTAAATATTTTTATTCCACGGCTGTCTAACAACTTTAGCTGAGTTTTTACCTGAATGTACAAGTGTACAGAAAATTTCTACAAAGCCCAATAGCTAGTTGTTAATATATGATAGCTACTTATCAATTCCTCCTAGCAGCTACTAGTAATAGTTTATATAATTCATAAATTCTAAAATTATCACATTCTTTCCCAGTTTGTTAGAATTACGCTACAATTACACTAAAATTGCAATCATCGTATCCCACCCTTTTATGGGGTGTCCATCTGCCGGACGCCTCAAAACGTTATACTCTCCCGGAGGATCTGAAAAATGTATGGAATAGCACTTGATCTGGGTACCAGCGGTTTTAGAGCCCAGCTTATTGATCTTAAAACGAAGGAAACCTTGAAGACAGTTATAACCATGGGCCATCCCCTTCCTGGGGGAAATGTTATGGACCACCTGGACTTCGCAATTACAACAGGTGAGGATGTGGCTCATGCGGTAATTCTCGAGACCATTAGGAGGATGTTCCTGCGGTTTGATATTGACCTTTCCAGAGTGGAAAGGCTGGCAGTATGTGGAAACCCTATCCAGCTTTCCCTTTTCCAGAATACTGAAATAAGGGATCTTGCCTATGCAGGAGAAAACAAGCAGAAGATGCTTGGAGTCCATAATATAAAAAGAGACGCTCGTGTGTTTCCTGCATCCGAAATTTTCGAGGAAAATGACTTGCCCAACTGTGAAGTTATCGTACCCCCTGCAATCAAGCACGAGATTGGAGCTGATGCGCTTGCCATGATGCTTGAAACCGATTTCCTTATCCAGCCCGAATATTCACTTGTTACGGACTACGGGACAAATGCCGAGATGGCTCTGAAAATCGGGAACCGAATTATCACTGCAAGCGCGGCAGCAGGGCCTGCTATTGAAGGGCAGGGTATAAGTTCAGGCATGCTCGCAAGCCCGGGCGCGATTTGTGATGTAAAACCTGAAGGGCAGTACTGGAAAATTATGGTCCTTGACAGGGAAATGGAAAAACAGAATGCTTACCTTATAGATCCGGTTACAGGGGAGATAAAGGAATCCTACGGGTGCGAGGCTGTCGGCATCACAGGCACAGGAGTTATTTCGGCTTTCGCCCTTGCACTGAGAAGCGGGCTGATTGA
>DAQQ01000100.1:0-9901 GCA_002508465.1 Methanosarcina sp. UBA7
ATCCTTAACCGATGACCAATGAGAATTGATTTGTTAATTGATTTGTAAATTGATTAAGGATTGACCTGAAAATTGACCTTAGTTAACCCTTACAACTAAGTATATAACTCAGAGCTTTCTATTTGGAGAACAAGTAAAAAAGAAAAGCTGTTGAGAATTGGCTTCTCTAATAGTTAATTCTTCAAATGAGGTAGAATTTCAACCTGTCTTTAAAAAACCCAGACTTCAGTCTGTTTTATATTAGCTCAAATTATTAGCTCAAATCTCAACCAATTTATACTCACGGTTACCCATGCCGATTTCTTCTCCGTACTTGAGCTGGTGGGTTCCATCGATCATTGGCCATGCCCCTTTGAACTTATCGGCTCCAGCTTCGTGGTTGCACTGAAGGGAGGAGTTGACGAGCCCTTTCTGTCTATTTACGAGGTCGTAGCTTGCCTGGTCAAGAGCAACAGGGTCTTTTGAAGCGAGAATCCCTATATCAGGCACGATAGGAGCATCACTCCAGGGCACACAGTCGCAGTCAGGGGTAATTTTAAGCAGGAAATTTATGTAACCCACTTTTCCTTCCTTTCCTTTTACTGCTCCGTAAGCATACTCCGTAAGACTCTCCAGAAACTCAGGAATGTCATGTTCCCAATCTATAGTTATAGCCCCAACAGGGCAAACTTCCATACACTGTCCACAGCTTATACAGACATTCGGATCAATCATTGAAACCTCTCCAAGAAGAGAAGAAGCTCCTACAGGACAGATTTCAACACATTTCTCGCAGCCTATACACTTATCCTGATTTACATGCGGGCTTGTCCTGAAATGCTGTTCCTTCTTGCCGATTGCAGGAGCGCAGCCCATAGCAAGGTTCTTTATAGCTCCTCCAAAACCGGCTACTATATGTCCCTTGAAATGAGACATCACAATCATAGAATCCGCAGCAGCAATATCCGCTCCTATTTTTACGGACTTGAAATGCTTCTTCCCTATCTCTACATCTGCAGAGTTCTGGCTCCTCAAACCGTCAGATATGATAAGCGGAGCCCTGACAACGGAATAATCAAAACCGTGTTCAATTGCAGTCGTCAGGTGGTCAACTGCATTATGCCTGCTGCCTGAGTAAAGAGTATTCGTGTCCGTGACAAACGGTTTTGCCCCGGTTTCCCTGATCTTTTCCACAACCTGCCGCACAAAAACGGGATTTATGTATCCGTCGTTCCCGTACTCTCCAAAATGAATCTTAATCGCAGTCAGATCACCTTCTCCAAGGAGTTCGGCAAAACCTGCTTCGTCAAAAAGCCTCTGGATCTTGCTGATTGTATTCTCCTGAGGATTTCTTGCCCTCAAGTCTGCGAAATAAACATTACTTGCCATGTAAGTGCCTCCTAAAATCCGGATTCGTGCTTTTCACGAAACCTATGCAGTTAAAAAAGTGTTGTTTATTTTTAGGTATTGCGCTGTTTGGAGAAAGGTAAAGTTACTGTCCTCATTCAATGTTTTTAATTCGCATAATTATTCCAGCAATTCAACATCCCAGTCTTCTCTATCAGCATTGTGTTCATATGATCTTTCCAAGCTTCGTAGAATTTTTGATGTTCTAGGCCATTGTAGAGCAAGTTTTTCTGCATCATCGCGATATTTTTTGGCAAGCTCTCTTTCTTGTTTACCACCATCAAAAGATAATCGTGTTGTGCCACTTCTCAAGTTCAATTTTCCGATCTCTAATGCATGCTCTAACGCAGGATTTCTTAATTCTTCAATAAGGTCTCTTACATCTTCGTGAGGCCAAATTCCATCAGTGCCTAAAGGAGAATTTGATAGAACTGTACCTATCTGCCTATCTCCAATTTCTAAAATACCTAGCTTCTCCAATTTCTCTCTAGATTTATATATCCATTCTTTGAGTTTTTCAGAATTAATGAAATTTTGTTGTTGACCTGGTATTTCTGAAATCATACTTAATAATAAACAAATTTTCTCTGCTCTAGTCTTTTTAGAGGCAGCTGAAAGCTCTCCCTCATTGTTTGGATTAAAGACTAAAGATAAAATATGTACAAAAAATTCCGGATTATCTAGGATTTCCTTTTCTAGATATAATGGTTTAATTGACTCTAGACTATTATATTTTAAAAGTCGTAGATAAATCCACTCAATGTTAAATACTTCTTCTTTCAGTAGTTGCCCTTGTTCTTGTATATATTTGATAGCCTTAAGGATAATACGATCTCGAGTTTGGATAGCTGATATTTGTTCGACTTTTGTTGTTAATTGTTCACTATTTGAAGAGTCCATAAATGCTATTTTTTCAAGGGCGTTGACCAGTAAACTACAATCTAAGGAAAAATCATGACGTGAACCATAGAAAACGCAAGCAGCATCAAGTGCATTTAAAGGCCTTTCATTTATTAGTAACTGTTTTACTACCCAATTAATCAGTCCGAAATCGCTATCAATTAAATCATAACGGGTAACTTTTTCCCAATAAGCTTTTGTGATTTCTTTATCTGCCTGATTTAATATTTTAAAAGTATATTGTCTAAATGGCAAACCCAACAGAAAATTGGTTATCCAATTCTTGCTCCTATAACTGCATTGATTAGAAACAAAATTTACCCAATTTTCATCAACGATGGCACACCAAAAAACAAAAGATTGCGAAGCGATAATTAAGCGATCTTCATCAGTTTCAAGCCAATCCAGTAACTCATACTCTAATATGTTTCTTAATTCTGATTTAGCTATTACATAACCAACTTGGTCGGGTAAAGTACATCCGGTGACCAATCTTTTGACTCCATCTATTCCTATAGTTTGATATATTTCAAGTAGTGCCTCTGTCCGAGCGCTTTCTACTATCTGATCAAGCTCTTGATGGTTTGTCTCTTTTCTGAGAATTGGATCAATAAATTGTGGATAATACTCGTTAAAAAGATAATTGTTTTTTTGCAGTAAATCATCTGGAGTGACTAGACTAAAAATTTCCTCTAATTTATCAATAAACTCCTTGGGTAAAGCCCATTTGTTATCTTCAAACTCTCTATGCATAGAGATTATACTTCTGAGTTCTTTTGAGATTCTTAGTCTTACTTCATTACTCATCTCATCCCAATTAACTAACAAGAATTTCCGAATCAATTTGTTAAATGCTTTTTTCGGTAATTTAGTCATATTTTTAACTAGCTCAAGATATCTGGATTCTGATTGACTATCTGCTAATGTGATGATTCTAGTCGCCAAGCACTCAACATATAGATAATATTTTTTATCTAATACTCCTTTTTGAATACTATCTGTCCAATCACGATAGTTTGGTTTACAAATATATCTAGAAAAACTTCCATGATCCTCTGGTAAGAGCAAAATCAAAAGTTTCCATGCCACTTCTGGATAATATCTTATTAAAACAGAATCAATAATTTGCAGGCGCTCTTCATGTGTTGCAGAGGTATTGTTTATCCATCCTAAAAAGATTTCTTTTAAAGTATTTAATGGACTGTTACTGTACGCCTCACTGGGGCAAATTTCTGAAAGCCTTGCTAGAGCTAGGGAAACTCGAGGCAAATAGTTTAAATTCCAAGATATTGTTTCAAGAGCCCAAAGCAGATTTAAATAACGATATTCACAAAACATTCCCTGTTCCATGAACAATTGACCAATTGATGGATCACTTTCTTCCATGCTACTTTCAAGCGATTGTAAGAAACTCTCGGGAGCTGCTTCAGCTAGAGGAATTAGATTTCTTCCAATAGAATACCATCCACGAGCAGAGATATCCTCCATCAGTAGTTTTCTAACCCAGTAAACAACTTGATCAGTAAGTTTAATTTCACCCATGTTCTGGCATTCATGATCTCCAAATGCTGAAAGTAACGCCAAAGTATCAGCAAGCTCAAACTTTAAACTCTCTGAATATGCTGGAACTATATTTTTAATGCCTGCTAACCATCTATCTTCAGGAGGTAAATCAAATGATGGATCTGATTCGCCTAAAACATCAAAAACAACATTTTCTAGACGGTTAATACTCTGTCGATTGATTTTACGAGCAATCAGTGACCATAGATCATTTTTTGAAACAACCTGCCAAAAGCTTCCAACAATACGCAATGGTGAGTCGTCAAAAGAAGTAAGTTCATATAATTTATTTTCAAGTTGATTATAAGGAACATCAGCCAATATTGAAACAGCTTCTTTGTCTTTTTCTTTCCTAGTGTCCCATTTAGTCGCCATCAAAATGGCAACAAGTATTTTTGAATCAAATTGATCAACCCACTTTGGAATCGTGTTCTCATAAGGAGTAAGTATTTCATGCCGACGAATTGGTCCTATAAAACCATGAGTATCTGAATATACTGTTTCCGCTTGATCTTTACTCAGTCCCATTGATTCCAAGGCATTAATTCTATCTTCTCTAGTCATTTTCTCAAGGATGATTTCATTATCAGTCATCCTTGGACTACTTGAATTCATTGGAATTACAACAAAATGTCCTTTTTGTTTTGCATATCCAACATTTTCTGGAGTAAATCCCTGAGGTATAAATATCAAGGAGTTTTGGGTTTCTAACAAAAAATTCCATGAGATCTGGTCTTTAACTATAAGCACCCTAGGAGCTAAATCTTCATTCTTTACTATAGTCGCAAGTATGAATGCATAAGCCTCGTTTTCTGAACTCGCCTTAACAGAAATCAATAACGGAGCGTCCATTAATTTTTTGATTAAACTTTCTGATTGTTCAGAACGTCCATTTAAAACGAGCTCAAAAGTTGCTTTAACTGAAGTACCACAGGCCCATGATTCCCACGCCTGTTCAATATCCCATATAGCCCCTGTTCTTTTTCCAATAAGGCTAGCAAACCATCGATGAACACTTGGACACTGCTGAAGCCAATTTTCTAAATCATCTGCATTGATGCCTCGAACTTGTTTCCAAAAGTTTTCTTTATTTTTTTTGGAACATTTATCTCCTTTATTACTCCAATCTCTGGAAGTGGCGAAAACAAAGGTCGTTTCAGAAGGGTTTATGTCGCCAGGATTGTCAGTTCTTTTCTGAAAATCTTCTTCAAATTTTTTGTTAATACTTCTATTAGTTCCAAATTCCCAAATTGAAAAACCAGAAGGAATAAACTCGTTTCCTTCATGTACTTCTAGGGTGCCATCCCATCCTCCAATAGCTATGCTATCTCCTGATGGAAAATGCAAATAGTCAGGTTTGCAACTTGCACGAATTAACCTGCGAACTAAGTTCGGCAATAATCCTTCAGCTTGGCGTTTATTCGTTTCAGTCCATTGTTTAATGTCATTAGCAGTTACAAACCACCCAGTTTCCATAATAACCCTTCAACGTTATAACAAATTTTATATATTAATATTAATTTTAAAGCAATTAATAGTGTTTGAGTTGTGCGTACAGTAATTAGAAATAACAATATCAATAAAATTAAGAAGGATAAATAAGCTTGTATTGTTTCGTTAAAAAAATATTCAGAAGAATTACAAAAGAGACTGAACAGCTTTAGATCTTTCTTGAAACCTAAGAATCAAAAAAGTGAATATAAAATGCACTAATGTAGTCTTGACCGTCAATGAGAAGAATTAGAATAACTAAGAGCCTTGCCTGTTTCAAAAATACGCTTTATTTCACAGCTTCCCAGTAGATTTATTATATTTCTTAATATCCAAAGCTATATTCTTCCATTTTTCTTTTTCAAGCCGTTTCAGCCCAATTTCTGCTTTTTTTGACTGGAATATGAGTTCTTCAGTTAATCTGTGATAGCTGGCAAGCCGTTCCTCAGGAATAAACCCGTCCTCAACCGCCTTCAGTACAGCACAGCCCGGCTCGTCGTGGTGAGTACAGTCTTTAAACTTACAATTGCGGGCTGCGTCAACGATCTCGGAAAAAGCTTTTTCAAGCCCTTCTGCAGAGTCTCCGAGCTGGATTTCCCTGATCCCGGGGTTGTCTATAAGGACTGCTCCGTTCGGAAGCAGGAAGAGCTGGCGAACTGTAGTTGTATGCCGCCCTTTTTCATCGTCTTTCCGGATATCTCCGGTTTTCTGGACGGTTTCACCGAGAAAAGCGTTGATAAGCGTGGATTTTCCAACACCGGAGGAGCCTATTAATGCAACTGTTTCCCCTGGGTTGAGGTAAGGGCTAAGTTCATCAAGCCCGGTTTTTGAAAGGGCGCTTAATGGGATAACAGGCACGTTACCTGCAATTGACCGAACTTTTTCTAACAGCCGGGTTGGGTTATCTTCAAGGTCGATTTTGTTAAGTAAAATTACAGGGCTTGCACCGGAAGAATACACAATGGCAAGATACCTCTCAAGCCTTCGAAGGTTGAGATCCTTACCAACCGAAGTCATGATAAAAATGGTATCAAGGTTTGCAGCAATTACCTGCTCTCCTCCCCCGTCTCCTGCTGCCCCTCTTGAAAGGCAGGTCCTCCTGGGCAGAATATTGACAACCATGCGTGAGCCCAGTTCAGGCTGGTCAAGCAAAACGACAAAATCCCCTACAACTGGCTGCTTTCCAATTTTCAGAAGTGCACCTGAGATTCCAGCCTGTACGACAGCTCCAGAGACAAGGACCTCGCAGACCGTTTTATGTCTTGATGCAACTCTTCCGGGAGTGTAGGGGCCTTTGTAGGCAGAAAAAGCCAGCTCAAGATCTTTACTCCATCCTGGGATATTATCGGCGTCATAGTGAACTGAATTATGACCTGAACTTTCTGTTTCGCTATGATTGTTCATAAGATAGAAGTATCCGGTTAAATGGATAAATATTTTGATATTTCGTCCTGTAAAAGTTCAATTGTGCCTGATAAATTCCTTGTTATTTCGGCTGAATAATTTCCCTGTCGGAGAACTGACTTCATTTTAAGCTCTTTTTCTCTTTTCAAACTCTTTTTATAGTAAAGTAGCAAATTCAAAATAATGATCGATTCTGCATCTTTACAAATAATTGCAATTTTTATTGTAATTGTTATAGCCGTTTTACTTATATTCTCACGTTTAAGGAAAAGGCTCAATAAGGCTGAAAAATACATTAAAAGCTGTGATAAAGAGAAAGAAAGTGAGGGTGAGAATGAAAAAGAAGACGCAATGGCGATTGGACTTTCCCTTGGCATGTCGTTCGGTTTGATGTTTGGAATAATGATGGACAATCTAGCCCTGGGGATTGCTCTTGGATCTGCCCTTGGAATGGCTTTTGGAGCCTTATATGGAGAAAAAGAGAAGAAATAATACGTGAAAAACAAATAATAACGTACTTTCATACCAAATAATAAGAGAAATATTGGAAACTTCTTAAAAGACTTCTTGCTTATTCTATCTTTTTCTGTGAATTCTAGCAGAACAGCCGGGTTTAATTTTCATGTAATAATTTCCTGTATAAACTGGAGGAAGACATTAATATTCTTAAAAAACTAAAAATTATTAGTTATTGGAAGCAGAAGGTTTTTTAGATGCATCAATTAAAATTGATTCTATCTTGAATTCTTCTTTAGTATTGATTTCTTTTATCGCTTCTTCTATCATATTAAGCATCTGTGACTTATTTTGACTAACTGGCTTGCTAAAGTACTTTCCTTTATCATCTTTGAACCACATAACCAAAAATATTCCCGACTTAGAAGGGCTTGCTTTCAAGTATAAAGGCAATTGTTTAGTTAGACCATGTTCTAATTCTTCATTATGAGCTAATTTGAATTCAGCGCAAACATTTAATGGAATATTTCCTTTTAGCGTAACTAGGAATTTAAAGTCAAGCTTTCCAACTCCTTCATCTGTTTCCCTTAAAACTTGTACGCCTAAAGGAAGCAAATTTCGGTTAAAAAAGACGTGTAACGTAGGTTGAATTTTCGTTTCTTTTTTAGGGCTTGCTGGTATCTTATGCTTTTCACCATTTATCTCAATTACACGAGCATCATCCCAAAATGGTTCGATCCATCTTCGATCTTCTATATAGTGCTTCAGTTCTGCAATAGTAGAAGAAATAACCTTTAAAAAATCACTCTCAGATTCAATAATTTGAGTCGCATCTACAGGTTTATGATAACCTTTTTTCTCAAGTGATCTCATGAAAAGTTCACTTTTTCTTGAATCGATTGTCTGTTCATCGTAACTTGTCCAGTTAGCACATTTAAGCTTCTCTATGAGAGGATTAGCAAAGTCAGGCTCCACCATTCTAGCAAATGCTAGTTCACCAAAAATTTTATCCTTAAAAAAAGGATCTTTTTCTCGATTCTCTATTTCATATCCATTTTTTAGGATATTATGTACAATTGCTCTTAGAGTCTTTTTCCGACTCCTACCAATACTTACTTTATCATTAACAGTTAGTCCAGTTACTTTTTGCCTAAAGCCTCTTGAATGTAATCTAGTTTTTTCCTCGTTGACAGTAAACCCACTCTCTTCTATAATTGTGATTATTTTTTGTTTGTGCATTGGAAGATTATGAGACCCCGAAATCGTAATATCATCTGCATATCTTGAATATTTAAAATTCCTTCTTCTACAATAATTGTCAATTATAGTATCAAGACTTGCAATAGCTAAGTTAGCTAACATTGGACTAGTTGGTGCTCCTTGAGGTAACTTACCTTTGTATGTACATAAAGCCGCGAGAAAATGAGCAGTTTTTTGAGTATACCCAATAGATTTAAAAATTTTAAAAACTGAATTGAAATTTATACTTGGGAAAAAATCCTTTATATCAATTCCTAAAACTAAATTTTGACTTACATGAATTGAAGCATTTGTCAAAATTGATCTTTTTGGAACAAAGCCATGAACATAATCTCCCACACTCATTTTGTATAAAATGTGATCCAATATCCATCTTTGAACGTGCTTCATGCTTTTTGATGGAGCGCTTATTTCCCTAAAGCCTCCAGCTTTTTTAGGTAAGTTAAACGTAACGTAAGCTTTCTCTTTTTTTAACAGAAGATAATTGACTTGTTTTGATGAAGAGTTCGATAAGAAACAAAAATGATTGACATCATATATATAAGGTAATTTCTGAGGCTTCAATTTTTTGAAAGATTTAAAATTGTCATTATATTCTATCTCTCTTAGTGGGGAAATAATTCCTTCTTCAAAATAATTATCGAATAAAATTTTCATTCTTTCATTTTTTGTTAATCTATTTGCCAATTATCCCACCAATATATTTAGGATTCAATAAACCTCATGTAGTTGCCCTCACTAAAGCGCTGGGCGCTTTAATGAAACGAGATTCTAGCGAAGCGGATCTCGTTCCTAGTTTTGATGACAAGGTTCACCTTTGCCATAGTATGTCATTTGCATGGTGTAACACCACACATATCTCCCCGGCGAGAGATAATTCCAAAGCTGAGAGCAACTTAATTACAAAAGATCAATTCATTATATATAGTATATGATATGAAACAATTCTTTAAAATAGATAGAAATTAATTTGTTTTATTAATCCAATAAGAATATCTAAAGTGATGTATGGGGATAAGTAAAATTAACTTTTTCCTTCGTTTTATTCTGCATTCTGCCCGCTTACCTATTCGGCTTGTGCGAAAGGTGGGAAGGTGACAATTCTCAATGTTGCTTTCCTTGAGTCCGTTGCTTGGCTTTCCTTTGTGGTTTTTCAAAAATGATTTTATTTTCAAATCTAGATTAACTTTTTATATTTTTTTAGCTAATGTATCTATGGCTCCATGCTAGAACTTTAGGAGCTATCGATGGTGACACGTAAACAAAATTACAGATACGATAACCAGAGATCTTACAGATCTTATAAAAAAGGAATCTCGAATAGAGATAAGCTTGTAATCGCACTTATATGCTTATGTTTTATTTTCCTGATTTTGAAAGAAATTATTCAGATAATTGTTACATATTATTATGTATTCATACCACTTGCTTTGATATTTTT
>DAQQ01000210.1:0-8658 GCA_002508465.1 Methanosarcina sp. UBA7
AAAAGAGTTTGCAATAACTCCTCTTCTATCCAATAAACTTGAAGGAATTTTTTTCCCGCGCTTAAACGTACATGCATTTAAGGTAAAATGTAACATCATGCATGGGATACTCTGAATAGCTCAAAGACTTATAAATATACCTTGTAACAGCAGTTAAAACTCTTTTTCGCTTACGTTCACCTCCCTAAGAAGCTATATAACCTCTATTTAAAAAGTATTTAAATAACTTCATTAAAATCCTGTAAACTCCTAAGAATCTGTGTGGATTTTTTAACCTCCTTAAAAGCTGTACAGCCTCCTGTTGGACTCTTCTAAGAAGCTGTAAAACCTTAATTGGTCATGCCAAATCTCCTGCTGCTCATATTTCCAATAGTCAGAACACTTTTAGGGATTTTTTCAGCGTCCAGGATTAGATTGTGATATGAGAGTCTACAAGAGGCAGATAATCAACACCCTCTGTATTCACGGCATAAACTACATCACATATGCCATCACCGTTTTTATCAGCATGGGTCTGGCTGAAGCCATCCCCTTTTGGAGTAGCCCAGAAATTCCCACCAAGGTAAGACCCATCAATAATATTTTTTCCCGGTGTTAGGGTTGTGTTCAGGCTCGTACCTGTGTTTGAACCTTGCAGGTAGATATTATTTACATTGTTGAAATAGTTATTATAAACCGAGCTGTTTCCCGAATCTAGCAAATATAACCCATATTCCGAGTTTGAAGTAACCCTATTACTGTCCAGAATATTATTTCCGGAAAAACCTAGATAGATTCCGTGCCCGGAGTTTGAGTTTGCCTGGTTACCTGACAGCCTGTTATAGCTGGAATTTTTCAAATAGAAACCGAACCTGTTATTCGATACATCATTATCACTCAGGTTATTGTTACTGGAATAGGCAACCCACATCCCGTAATTGCTACCGGATACCGCATTATTGAGAAACTCATTTTCGTTGGAGTTCTGCAGGTAAATGGAAACATAATTGTTCGAAGCTGCATTATTAATTAATGTGTTTTTGGCCGAATCCCAGATACTGATTCCAGATCCGTTGCTTTCTGACGCACTATTGCCTATAAGAACATTCCCGCTTGATGCCTTTACGTGAATACCGATCTGATTATTTAATACCCTATTGTCGTTCAGCTTATTATTATTGCTCGAAGAGTACAACCATAAACCGTAATTGCTATCTGACACCGTGTTATTGCTAAGCAGGTTTGAGCTGGAATTCCTCAGAACGACAGAAACACTATTTTTCGAGGCTGTAGAATTGCTTAATGTATTTCCTACAGAATCCCACAGACTTATACCGGAATTTGTATTATCTGATACCTTAGTGTTGCTAAGTACATTTCCGCTGGAAATTTTCAGATAGATCCCGATTTTGTTGTTTAATAAAGTATTTCCGTCCAGTGTATTATTGCTAGAAGAATCTGCCCAGATACCATAGATGCTGTCGGATGCCGAGTTATTGAGAAGCTTATTTTCCGTGGAATTACGCAGGAGAACTGAAATTCCGTTTCCTGATACTATATTATTGTCCAGAAGAGTACTGCTGGAAGAGTCAAGAAGGATTCCAGATCCTACACCCGAACTTGAGCTATCGAGAATAAAGGAACTGTTCGCACTGGAAATGTTTAAAGTCGGATCTGTGTAGTTGTTTGAGACCTGGTTGCTTTCGATATTGCAGTAATTAACTCCATTAAGGTGAATGCCTGATCTGGGGTAATTTACAGGCCCCGTTATATTCAGTCCGCGAATTGTCACTCCGTCCGCAATAATATAGAAAACATCATCCAGACTATTAGCTGCCTTGATAATAGTGTCCCAGCTAGTATCCCCACGGCTGAAAGATTGAGAGGTAAGGGTCAAATTTGTAACGTGCACATCGACGTTTTCTTCATAGATACCCGGGAAAATAAGGATCGTGTCACCAGGAAGTGCATTGTCTATTGCCGCCTGGATAGAAGTAAAATCTGCGGCCGGGCCAGTACTGTTATTTACAGTAATCACTGCAGGCTCTGATCCTTTGAGGGGGAGATAATCTATGAACTGAGTGCTTTCAATGTTATACTGAGAATCAAAAATTCCGTCAAGGTCAATGTCCCTGGCTTTTTCAGGATATGTAGTACCATCGGGTTTTGCCCAGATATTGCCTCCGAGATAAGGACCACCAGCCATGTTAATACCCTCGGTTTTAGTCACGTTCCAGTTATTTTTGTCCGATACTGTTTCGGACTCTACGTTTACAGTGTTATTGAAACAATTATTGTAAATTAGATTGTTTGAAGTTTCGTAAATAAACATTCCCGATTTCTCATTGAGGACTACAGTATTACCTACAAGGATGTTGCTGTTTGATTCGCCCGTGAGATAAATGCCTTCTGTATTTTTAGAAACTAGATTATTCTCCAGGACATTGTTAGAGGAATCAAAAAGTGAAACTCCGTTACTGCAATTTGAGATTAAGTTATTACTCAAATTATTGTATATGCCGCCGCCAAGACTGATACCGGTCAGACAGTTCGAAATTTCATTATTATCAAGCTTGTTGCCTGAACTCATTATGTATAGATCGATACCGTAACTGTTATTGAACAGTTTATTGTTTTCAATGCGGCAATCAGTAAATCCGAGAACATGAACTCCTGAGGATTTGGATCCACTTATGCCAAAACCTTTAATGCTTACGCCGTTTGCCAGGATACTGAAGATATCTTGAGAGACGTCGGCTGCCCGGACTATAGTATCAGAGGAATTTCCAGATTCGGAAGCAATAGATATGTTCTTGTTAACTACGATATTCTCCTCATAAGTACCGGGTTTGACAATTATTTCATCTCCTGGACTTGCAGAAATCACAGCAGCCTGAATGGTGTTGAAATCTGCAATCTGACCAGTGCTGTTGCCTACATAAATTAAATTAGCTGCTGCACTTCCTGCAGTAACCAGGTGAAGCGCAAGAGTCACTAGAAAAATAACTTTGCTGAGTTCTTTAACATGCATCATGGTAAGCTCCGCGTTAGGATTTAGAGAAATTCCTGAGGTTTTGTTTTTGTAGCATTTGTCGGAGTTATTAACCGAATAAGGAGAATTTATGTGAGATATCACAGGATGTTTCAAAACCGAAGAAATTGAGATTAAATCAATAAGATCGGTAAGATTTTTAGATAAATTTGACTAGTTAATTAATTAGGTTAATTTGATTGGTTAATCGACCAGGTTATTTTGACTGCGTAGTGTGGAATTGCTCACAGTTCCCATAACTCCAGACTTTGAGGCTAGTTTTAAAAGAGACGAAAAAACCAAACACTCAAATTAATGTTCTTACTCACATTCCTATCCGGTTTATTGCCCTGGCGAGTTAGCTACGATATGACATAGAATAGCGTTTTTCAGCAGGAACTGTATAGTTTTGGAACTGAAAGCATATATAAAAAATTTATACTGTTATAAAAAATTAACTCAAGAGTTAGAAGGTGAATTCGAAAAGACAAGAATTCAGGAAAATAGAATGTCCAAGTCTAGATACATCATAAGTCGGAATAAGAAGCAGCATTTCTATGAATTTCTCTCTACGGACTTTGATCCCTACCAAATCATTAAGATGAATGCAAACTAAAGCTAGGCTTAGGAAATACAGAAAATTTTCCAGAGCCGAAAAGTCTACGTAAAACGATGTTTAATATTTTTGTTTATAGCTCAAGTTTTTAATATAATTTAATTCATTTTACTCTATTTCACGCCTTTGAGTTCAGTTTACACTCATATTTAGACATTTTACACTTTCTAACGTATTTATACTACGTGTTCCTACACTCCATTCGAATCTAAAGAATTCTGATAATGCACTCGCCTGATATTTATTTTAGTTTTCAGAAGAAGTAATAATAACAAATTTATAGAATTATCATTATATTTAAATCTGGATTATAATCAATGTAATGACTCCGGAACGCGTTTGAGCGTGCTTTTTGTAAGGAACCTTTCAGCAATATGCACAAGCATTGGCAATTATTGAAGAAAACGTACATGAAATTCTTCGAATAACATGCACAACTATATGAAAATGCATGCTGATGGCAGCATTTTCATGCTAAAATAAGGGATATTGAAAAAAGTAAGGAATATTGAAATAAAGATCATTTAAACGAAAACAAAGAGAGATTACTCATTAAAGAACCCTTTTGAGGTGAAAATTTGAAAGCGATAAGGATTTACGAGTTTGGGGAACCCAACGTTCTAAAGTATGAGGATATTTCTGAATCTCAGCCAGGCCCTGGTGAAATTAGAATAAAAGTTATTGCAGCTGGGGTCAACCCAATAGATTGGAAGATACGTAGTGGTTATATGGAACTGCCTTTGCCAATGACTGTGGGATCGGATGTTGCAGGTGTTGTGGACGTGGTAGGACAGGGAGTTCAGTCCTTCCAGCCTGGAGACGAAGTTTTTGGCAAAGCATCTCCAGAGCAAGGAGGATATGCTGAATACACGGTTGTCAATTCTACACAGATAGCTCAAAAGCCCAAAAGTATCGGATTTATTGAAAGTGCTGCTATTCCTACTGCAGGACTGGCTGCCTGGCAGTCACTTTTCGATATTGCAGGTCTTGAGCGCGGACAGACTGTGCTTATTCACGGAGCTGCGGGTGGGGTCGGAAGCTTTGCAGTCCAGTTTGCCAAATGGAAAGGTGCATATGTTATTGGCACTGCATCGAGTACAAATGCCGAGTTCCTAAAAAGTATAGGTTGTGATGAGGTAATCGACTACAGGAACCAGCGGTTTGAAGACATCATGAGCAATCTTGACGTTGTGCTTGACACAATTGGGGGAGATACATTAGAAAGGTCCTGGGGTGTGTTAAAACCCGGAGGATTCCTGGTAACGACTGTAGCCAGCATTCCCAACGGAACACCACAAAAACACGGAGTACGGGCAGAAAGGCTCATGACACAGGCTGATGGAAAAGAACTCGCTCAAATAGCAGCCATAATAGACGAACAGAAAATCAAGCCTATTGTAACAACTGTGCTTCCTCTTGCAGACGCACAAAAAGCACATGAAATGAGCGAAAGCGGCCATACTCGTGGAAAGATTGTCCTGCGCGTTGCAGAGGATCCGAAGTGAAGCCTGAACCTATAACTGCTTATAAGCATGGCTGGTGAGCACGAAAGTTTGAAGGACTTTCTCTGTTGGAGGTAGAAGTGGTATCCAGTCCTTTGCCTCTACCGACTGGCATATAAAATTATGGTTCCTACCATGATAAGAGAAAGAAATACATTGAAAACGGAAATCAGTGGAAATTTCAGTGGAAACGATTGATTCAAGTTATCTGAGCACCTGAATTGCCGGATGGGGGGAAAAATGCCAGAACAGCCGAAAAAATCCAGGAGTCTTATTCCACTTTATATAGTTATTACTTTATTTTATATAGTCATTGCATTTCAGGGAAGCGAAAATAGTGTCCTGTTAGAATCGGTATCCGAGGAATCTGATTTTCAGGTTAACCTTACTAAAGATATAACTTATAAATTTTGGATTGATAATCCTAATGGTCCCGAGAAAGTAAACGTGACAATCAGTAAAGACTCATATATTGCTCTCCAAAACACATTTGTATTGACACAGCCAAGAAAGAGCTACCTTCCTGAAAATCCTGAATTTACTGTGAAAGAAAGTGGGGTTTATCATGTACACGCCAAACCGCTGAATTCAGGGACAGTCTATATGGAAATTGAGGAACTGGAAGTTAAGAATCACAATGATTAAAGTGTTCCAGGCTTAAAGTGTTCCAGGTTAGATGACAATACTTTTTGAGTTTTACATTACTGATGTTTTTTAATTTGGTAACTTGTAATCATATTTTTCTGATAATCGTAAATTTTTGGTAATTAAGAGGGTAATTTAAGAGTATACTGAGTTTAATGGCTAAGTTTATAGCAGCCCAGTTTAGAAAAGAAAGCCAATTTTGTTATAAGGCTATTGATTGCCCTAGACTATTGATTGTTCTAATCAGTGCAAAAAGAGAAACATTATCAATAAGGTAAGGAAAAATACTGCTATATAGGAAAAGGAGAGATCCTAATAGGATAAATAGTTAATATAAAAGACCACGTATACAATCTAATTAGTATGCGACTGGGGATTATTATGTATAGAATTAACAATGTCAGAACGAAACCGACTGAAGCAAATCTTGAGTACTTTAACATCAGCCCAGAAAAAGTTTCTGATACGGACCTGGGATTTTCTGAAGAAGTAAGAGACTATCGTTACCGTTCAACGGATTCTAGAAAAATCTGGTATTACTTTGAATTATTAATTTTTATGTTATTGGATTTTTTTAAAGGAAGATACCCACTTCCAAAGAAAACAGCACTATTGATAGTGTTCGCCTTTTTGTATCTGATAAGTCCAGTTGACCTCGTTCCAGATGTTTTTCCTCTAATTGGACTTGTCGACGATGTTGCTGTGCTCGCTTTTGCATTTAATTTTATCAAAGGCGACCTGGAGAATTATAGAGACTGGAAAATGAGTAAATGAAAAAAATAACCTGAACCATTATACTTGGTAATACCATAAATTTTACCAGAGTATTCAATAAGTTTAGGATTCCCAGAATTCAGGCAGTATTATTGAAATTACAACAAAAGGTGCCAGTAAAATAAGAATTTTTATGGTTAATTTGAGGAATTTATTTTTTAATCTGATAATAACCTCTTTTTATATTAATGTTAGATGCTGAAAATCTATTTTAATTTCATATTATAAAGGAATATATTCCATCATAGCAAGTAATTTATAGTCCATTTTTTCTGTAATTACGAATCTTAAGGATAATTTATTCTACTTGTTTTATATATCATCCAGTAATATCAGTATTTAATTTCCACCTTTTCAACATGATATATGGAATAAATTTAAGCTTCAAAATCTAATGAAGGTTAGAGATATGAAAAACGAAAATAGATAGCTAAAATAATTCGATAATTAAGTTGCTGTGAGTGGATGGTGATATAATGTCAAAATTTATACCTGGAATGATAGTTTTGATTACATGTTTGGCTCTGGCAACACTTCCAACTGCTGTATGTGCTAAACATGATATAGTAAGTCAAAATAAGATAATAACCGAAAATGACAATGGAAATACCATATATATTAAAGAAGGAAATGCTTTTTTTTTGATGCTTAAAGAAAATCCGAGTACAGGCTATTCCTGGCAACTCAGGTTAAGTAGCGGACTTAACCAGCTCTCGGACAAATACCAACCCTTCGAATCTCTGAAAAATAATTTTGTAATTGGCGCTGGTGGACTTCGTTTATGGAAAATTGAAGGCGTAGCTAAAGGCAATCAGCAGGTAAACGCAATATACAAAAGGCCCTGGGAGTCAACAGGTAAGGAGCAGACCTTCAAACTTAATGTTGTGGTAGTCTGAACAGTACTCTTTATACCTCTTCTTCCTTTTTACGGTTTCTTGAACTCGACTGAACGGGGATTAGCTCCAACATATAAAGCACTTGTATAAACCGAGTTTGCCAAACCGTTTATTTTTTCAGGAAACTTCATTAACTATCCCAATTTATAGAGTTAGAAAAGTAGTTTTAAAAACCCAGCATAAGACCAACAGTTTTATGCTTCTTTCCTGCTTCAGAAAAGAAACAGGTTTATGTTATTCCTGCTAACTCAGACGCTCTCTTAAGATGATCTGTACCGGAATTGCGAAATGCTCTGGCCTTTAGGAAATTTTCAGCTCCTACAGTACCATTTTCCGCCTCATTTGCTCCCTGTAGCAAAAACTGACCTGCAGAGTTATAGTCCTGAAGAGCAACCCTCCATTCTTTCTGTGCATCCTGGAGTTTGGGAGATACGGTATATTGATCATTCTCCTTAGTGGCATTCTGAGTATCGTTTACTATTTGTTGGGCATATACTGCAAGCATTGTATAGTCAGAGTTGTTTGTAGCGTTGGATACTCCATCCAGATCTGTTTTAAGTATTCTCAGATGCTTCTGGACGTTGTTCCCCCATGCAATGTCCTGGTAAGCTGACTTGAAGGTATTTAGCGGTGAACCTAGTCGAGAAGCATTTTCGTCGTTTTGTGATTTGGCGAAGCTGCTGACAATCAGTGCAACTAGCAAAATAAGCAATGCGAAGTAGATGTGTTTTTTCATATACATACCCCTAAAAGTCCATTATGAACTATATAAATATAGAGGAGATGTATTATAAGATTTCCATTCATGTATTATCGGTTAAGCATTAAATTTCGTTTCCTAAATACACTTTTACAATAATTATAGTATATCTGCATCTATGTCTCCTAGCTCTCAAGTCAATCTTGAAAAAATTGAGAATTGAGATTGATTCGTATGCTTTAGATGATGCTTATAACTCATTCAACAACTATGCAGACATCTGGAATTACTTTAATATCAATCATGTAATATATCCTCCTTGTGATACTGCTATAAGTGAAGAAGGAAAAGTTGAGCATAACGTGTAGTAACTGTTTCTCAAATTAGAATGGAGGAAATAGTAAAGTTGAGCATTACATGTAAAGTAACTGTTTTTCAAATTAGAATAGAGGGAATAGTAAGTTGATTTAATGAACTAACTTGATGAGCTAATTTGAGGAGTTAGTTTGAGGAGT
>DAQQ01000210.1:8820-19713 GCA_002508465.1 Methanosarcina sp. UBA7
CCTTAATGGAGATACATTTATTAAAATTATAATTTGAATATCATGAAGGGAGAGAAGATACTGCTCAAGGACACATCAGGCGGAATGGTATGAAAGCAATTGATGAAACAATGAGTATATACCAGATCTTAAGTGAATATCCATATTTACTAAAAATATTCAAACAGCATGGAATGGAAAAATTTGAAAATAAGGACGTTCTCGAAAAACTTGGCCCTTTACTGAAATTGAAAACAGCCCTATCAATGGTATCGCTGAATAAAGACTCCTTTATTAAGCTCCTGAATCAGGCCATATTAGACAATGAAGCAAAAAGAGATTTTACCCTTGCAGATTCCCCGGAGCGGCAAAAAGAGCTGACCCTTCTTGCCCTTTTGCCCTGCGGCATGAAGATGCCCTTTAACCGTGCATTTGATGACTTCTCAACTGAGTACAGCAGACAAATGAATAGTGTGCTCCATTCTCTCGTGGAAGGAAATGTCAATCATGAACTTTCCTATTATGCCTATATCGATTTGATTACATCGATTGACGAGCTACCTGACATAATTGTAAGTTCTGATATTAACAGCTTCTACCACAAACCCTTCCAAGAGAATTTTCTCAATAAGGAGTACTTTGTAAATCTTGCTCCAGCCCCCATGAACATTGATTTTGAATCCATCGGTTTTGCCGATCCCCGCAGCCAGTTTACCATGATCTCTGCAAACCTCCTTGTTCTTGTCACGATAGATGAACTCATGAAGGATAATACCAGACCAGAATCCTGGGAAGATCTTTTAAAAGACGAGCACCGGAACAAGGTTGTTATGCGGGGGCAGGATGGCTTTTTCTGTAATGGGGTACTGCTCCCTTTCTATCGGCTTTACGGTATGGAGGGAATTAAAAAGCTTGCTTCGTCAGTATATACAGGAATCCATCCGTCAGAGATGGTCAAAATGATAGACAGCAAAAAAGATAATGTGCCCCCAATGTATATCATGCCTCTATTCTTTGCCAAGAAAATTCAGGACAAAACTCGGATAACGATTAATATACTTTCAGAAGGAGCTATTGTAAGTCCTGTACAGATGCTGGTTAAAAAAAGTGCTGTAGAACGGGTTAAGGAGATCACGGATTTTCTCTGTGGAAAAGAATTTGGTGAAATCTCTGCCAGAGCCTTTTTCCCAACAACGAACTCTGAAGTTAATAACAATCTAGAAGGCAACCTTGAAGGAAGTAACTCACTCTACTGGCTTGGCTGGGACTTTCTGATGAATACCGACATAGGAGCACTTAAAAACGAGATAGAAGAAGTTTTCAACAAACAGTTTTATGAGACCGGAGGTGTGGTGTGAGGCTTGTTACGGTAGCAGGTCCTCCATCCTCAGGAAAAACCAGTATCATTATCAAGACCATCGAAGAGCTCAGACAGAAGAGTTTTTCAATCGGTGTGGTAAAATTTGACTGCCTCTCGGCTCAGGACGAGGAACTCTATTCCACTCACAATATTCCGATCAAAACCGGGCTCTCAAGAGGGCTCTGTCCTGACCACTTTTTTGTAAGCAATATTGAAGAAGCTCTCAGGTGGGCCAAAGAGAGGAATTTTGATTTTTTGATTACCGAGAGTGCAGGCCTTTGCAACCGCTGTTCTCCCCATATTAAGAATGTTCTGGCAATTTGCGTTATTGATAACCTGAGTGGTGTCAACACACCTAAAAAAATAGGTCCAATGTTAAAACTTGCAGACATTGTTATTATTACTAAAGGGGATATTGTGTCCCAGGCAGAGCGTGAAGTCTTTGCATACAGAGTCAGACAGGTTAACCCCAGAGGAATGATAATTCAGATTAATGGTGTTACAGGGCAGGGTAGTTTTTATCTTGCAAAACTCATGGAAAAAACCTCTACAATTGAAACTCTTCAGGGAGCTACACTTCGGTTTACCATGCCCGGAGCCCTGTGTTCATACTGTCTTGGAGAGAGAAAAATCGGGGACGATAAGCAGATTGGTGTTTCAAAGCTGGTAAATTTCAGAGGAGAAGAACAAGCTAAGGGAGAAGAATAGGCTAAGGGAAAAGGACAGGCTAAGGGAGAAGACAGACTACAGGAGAGGAATAGATTGCGGACAGATTTGCTTCACATGACGATAAACGAACTCAGGAAGATGATGCCCTGGATAGAGGATTACTTCTCTGCATTTGCAATTGATTCCGTACAGTTTGGGAACAAAAAACTGGAAGAGCTGGGTTCGATACTTGGTGAAGATTATTTTATTGAGATGGAAAGCAGCTCTTTTGCCTTTATTGATGGTTTCTTTCTATTTATTGAACAGGCCAGAGCTCTTCAACAGGGAAACGGGTTCACAGTCGAATCACTAACCGTGCTCCCTGGACGCAATAAGAACGAGGAAAAAGAGGCCTTTTCGGTAGAGCTAAAAAAAGGTGAAGTGACAGCAATTGTCGGTCCGACAGGATCAGGCAAGTCACGTCTTCTGGCTGATATCGAATCTCTGGCTCAGGATGATACCCCAACCGGCCGGAAAATACTGGTTAATGGACGAGCTCCGGATGACGAGGAGCGTTTCTCAACTGAAGGGCGTTTTATCGCTCAGCTTTCACAGAACATGAACTTTGTTATGGATCTCAGTGTCGAGGAGTTTCTGACCCTGCATGCCGAGAGCCGTATGGTTGATGAGATATCCCGTATTGTCAAGAAAATATATGATACTGCAAACATCCTGGCAGGAGAACCTTTCAACAGGGAAACTCCAGTTACAGAACTTTCAGGAGGACAATCCCGTGCTCTAATGATTGCAGATACCGCACTTCTCAGTCCGGCATCTGTCGTCCTGATCGACGAGATTGAGAATGCCGGAGTAGATAAGGTTAGGTCTCTGGAGCTTCTGGTGAGTAATAACAAGATTGTTTTAATCAGTACTCATGATCCTCTTCTGGCTTTATCGGCAGATCAGCGGCTGGTCATTCAAAATGGCGGAATTTCAAAACTATTAAGAACCACACTGGATGAAAAAAAGTACCTGAAGAGCCTCGAAAAAATAGACAGAAAACTTACTCATCTCCGAAACCAGTTGAGAAGGGGTGAAGAAATCGACTTCAGCGATTTTTTGGTGTAGCTTAATTTCATCGGGATAAGAATAAAATTGAGAATATGACTGAGAATATGACTGAGGTAAAGAGAGTCATTCTTTTTCATGCCGAAATAATTTTTGCTTCCAAATAACTTTTGCTTCCTTTTTAATTTTGTCAATAAGATATGGACTTATTGATTCTTCGGTAACAAATCGACCTTTACTCCAGGTAACTCTGATAATTTCTTTTCAATTCGTGTAAGGATTAGTAGACCTATTATTTCAGAAAACTCTACAAGAATGTCGATATTACTCTCCGGCTTTTCGTCTCCTCTGGCATAGGAGACAAAAATTGAACTCAAAATGTTTATAACCTATAGTGTCCTATAGGATAGTGTATGGCTGCTACAACTACAGTTTGTCTTGAACCCAGAGTAAAAGAAATGCTTAATGGCTTAAAAACCCACCGAGAAGAATCTTATAGTTCCGTAATCGAAAGGATTGCAACTATGGCTTATGATAGCGAGCCCTTAACAAATAGTGAAATTACAGAAATTGAAGAAAGCCTGAAAGACATAAAAGCAGGAAGATACTATAGCGAAGATGAAGCAAAGAAAATGTTAGGTATAGACTAATGTACACTGTTCAGTATACTTCACACGCTATCAAGGATATCAATAAACTGCCACCTGAAGTTAGAAAAAGAATTTTTGATGCGATTAATGGGATTAAGGAAAATCCTTTCTCACACGTCAAGAAATTAAAAACGTCTCCCGACTCACCTATCTATTCTCTGAGAGTAGGAGAATATCGAGTACTGTTGAACATTACACGATCACAGCTTATTATTTTTGTAATAGGAGCTGGATATCGAAGCACAGTTTACAGAAAATTTTAACTAAGAATACTGAATAGGAAATTAGGATCTGATAAAAAACAGGTCCTGTTACAATATTAGACAAGATAAAGTCTGAAATTTTTTCAGCAAAGGACAAAACTGTATCGCTTTTCTTATACGCTAGCCAGCTCAACTGTTTTTCCCTGAGTACAAAAAAGAAATTTTTATGTGTATATTTTATGTGTGTACTTTAGGATAATATGTCTTCAGTTGCTTTCGGGAACGCTCTGATCTATCCTTTTCCAGTAAGTCCTTATCCCGTTGAAGGTAAAACACGCATTTGCAGGCACCTGAGTTAGTACAAGAATTAAGATAAGGATATCCATGCCGGAACTCATAGAATTTAACAGTATCAGAACCTTTGCTAACGGATTTAACAGATCCAGAACCCCAAGGGTTCCAGGGAGTATTATTGAGAGCAGGATAAAAGGTGCCAGTGTGATAAGAATATATCTTGATTTTGATACCTCTTCTTCCGAGTAAACAAATCCGCCAAAATAAGTAATTCCTAAAAACGTTTTATTCGACGTTAAAAAACCCGGAACAAAGACAAGATGAGCGAGTTCATGAATAAAAATCAGCCCTACAAGGTATACAATATCCTGTAAAGATATGGTTAGTTCTATCGTTTGCAAAGAACTGATGCCAACATCTGCTAAAGAAAAAGGAGAAAATATGCCAAGAATCGCCATAGAAAGCAGAGTGCACAGGAGCATTAACGGGACTGATAAAAGTATGGCAGACGTAAGACTTCCAGGCTCACGCAGCTGTATCCAGTTGCTTGCGGTCAGTTCTGAGTGCCTTTTGGAGTTTACTTGAGGAAACCTGTATCTCAGCCGGATAATACCTTCTCCTTTTACATTATACTAAAGGACTGTTTTATTTTTTAAATCTTATTAAGAGAAAAACAGATTTGATAGAGGAGGAATTTTCGAGGTTTTCATCACTTTTTTATTATATTTCCGGCCTGGCCCCATTAGATTTATCCCATTGCATCGCCTGTAATATCTTCAAGTTTCTCAGCTTCAAGACAGACCTGTATTGCTTCTCTTATACGTTCCATAGACTGCTCAACTGTTTGTCCCTGAGTATAACAACCCGATATGTTGGGAACTCTTGTAATATATATCCCGTCTTTGTCCTGTTCTATCAGAACCGTATGGTTCAAGCTCTTGCCTTCCATCTTTACCGGAATAACATTTAATCTGTGAGTATTTAAAACTGTTACAACCAAAATTGGAGACAAAAGTTAGCCAGGAACCGCAAAGATCCAGAACAATATTACTTTTTATTTTATGTTTCCGTCCAGAGCTCCCCTCAAATCCTTCTATTGGAAATCATGAGATTGCGCCGCTGTTTTGAAGTCAGTCTATTCTTAGAGTACAAAGCGACGAACGATATAGTTAGTTTATAAACTCGATAACTGTGTGAGTATAGGAACTAAATAAATAGAAAAACGGAACGAATAAAAATCGAAATGTTTTAAAGTAGAATTTCCCATCTTTATTTAGATTCTTAAATAAGATGATTGGCGCTTTATATGTCAGACCCCATAAGAGTAGACCGCATAAGAGCTTTAGCTAGCAGAATGGTTTCAAGAAAAAGAGCAGAAGACGAAAAACCATATATTTTATTTCTCGGTGCAGGAGCATCTAGAAAATCTGGATGTTCAACTATGATGGATATCGTTGATGGTATTCTGAAAGACTGTACCAATTTTGAGAACTGGGAAAATGACATCAAAAAGGCAAAAGAAATAAATAAAGAGTATGAAGAACTGTTAAAAGAAAAGATAAACAAAGAGAAGCGAATTCTCTTTTTTAAGGAATGGGACTCAATAGATCTCAAAACTCGACGCGCAATTCTTGAACAACATCTATTGAAAAACAAAAATCCTTCAGTAGGATATAATTTTTTAGTTAAGCTCATAAAAAAGGGCTATATTAAAACAGTCTTCTCAACAAACCTAGATGTTTTGCTGGAGACAGCTTTGAATAATTCAGAGATTGAGTTTGAAAGAATTGTGATTAGAGAAGATACACATGATGAAATAGTATCTAGACTCCGTTTACCTAACAATAACGTAAGAATAATCAAACTGCATGGTACTTTAGAATATCCCACAAGCTACAAGTTTACAAAGAAAGAACTCTTTGGGTTTGAAAAAGAGATTAAGGCGTGTTTATCCCAATTAATAAATCAAAGCCTTATAATTGTAGGATATAGTGGAAGGGATAGAGATATTGATTTACTTTTTGAAGATGAAGTAGATGAAATCTATTTCGTAAATCCAACACATCCGTGTGAGGAAAGCAGGATTTATCAGACTTTAGCGCATAGGAAAACTTTTCAAATAATAGAGGGGGAAGACGGAGAATTTGACACTTTCTTTGAAAAGCTGGCAACACATGTGGAACTCAAAGAAGGGGATGGAGATTCAGCTTCCAAACCAACAGATGGAAAAGGAGATGACTCAGATGCTAAGCCATCAAAATCCGTAGGAAGTAAACAGACACATTTAAAATCTTTTTATACACTAACTGAATTTTCCTCCCGTTACCTCGAAAGCACAAACCTGTTGAATCATACATACCCCTTTATAGGTCGGAACGAAATTTTATCACAGTTAAATAGTTTCGTAGAATCTGACAAAAAAATAGCCCTTTTACCTGGGAGGGGAGGCATTGGAAAAAGCAGAATACTCCTAGAATTTGGAAAGTGTCGTGGGTCAAAAGATAATGAATGGGAACTAAGATATCTTAGTGAGAATCCATTAACAATGGACTCAATTGGCGAATTACCAGAAAGAAAATGTATCATTGTAGTAGATGATGCCCATCGCAGAGAAGATATTGTTACATTATTAGAAATTGCTCAACAAGCAAATAGTATGACAAAAATAATTATGGCGTTCAGACCTCACGGACTAAGTTACGTTAAAAATAACTGTAACAGATGTGGATTTGACACTCGTGAAATTGAAGAAATTTTAGAGGTGCAGGCTCTTAAAAGAGTAGAAAAAGAAGAGCTTGGGAAAAGTATACTTGGATATAAACATCATCAGTATTTAGAATCTTTAATTAGAGTAGCCAAAGATTCCACTATAGTTTTAGTCGTTGGAGCACGACTTATTGCAGAAGAGAAAGTACAGCCAGTTCTTTTGGAACAAGACCAAGAGTTTCAAGAAACAGTTTTCAGAAGATTTAAGGAAGATATAATTTCAGGTATCGTTAGCGAGGATCTTGATGCAACTTTTTGTAGAGACCTGCTTTCCGTCATATCTATTCTGTCTCCAATCCAAAAAGACAATGAATTCACTGAAAGGACGGCTAAATTCTTAGAGGTAAAAGAATCAAAGGTTAATAGATCAATTGACACTCTTGAGAGAGGCAGAGTGCTTCATCTTGTGGGATCTAAACTCAGGATAACCCCCGATGTTTTGTCAGACCATATATTACACAATTCATGTATTACATCAGATGGTCACTCAACTAAATACTCTCAAGAAATATTCAAAGCTTTTGGAGATACATATCTCAAGAATATTTTAGAAAATTTGTCAGAACTAGACTGGCGAGTAGCTAGACAAAATAGAGAAACTGATCTTTTAGTAGAAATATGGGATAATATAGAAGAAAAATTCAAAAATTCATCAAACTTTGATAGAACAATCCTATTGGAAAAGTTAGGGAATGTAGCTTATTTTCAACCTCAGAAAACACTGCATTTAATTAGATATACAATTAACAACCCAATTAACAAATTAGAAAAAGGCTTTACATCGTCATATGAATTCACTCACGAAGATGTATTAAGGAAAATGCCTTCATTACTAAAAAACATTAGTTATAATTTTGAATATCTTTCACAATCTTGTGAACTTCTTTGGGATTTAACTAAAAAAGAAATGGAAATAAATCATATAAATGTTGGTTCGAACAATGCACTAACAGTGCTTGTAGATTTAGCCAAATACGAGATGTATAAACATTATGAATATACCTCCAAAATTATTACTTTTGTTGAAAAAGAAATAAAAAATAATAGAGACTCAAGATATGCATGCTCACTATTAGATATACTCGATCCAATGCTAGAAAAAGAAATACTATCAAATAAACTCATAGGATTCGAGATAAAGTTTATACCTTGCTCAATCCCCTATGAAAGTACAAAAGAGATCCGAAAAAAAGCCATATGGTTAATTAGGGATCAGCTAAGGTCCGAATCAATTAAAGTCGTGTTAAGAGCATTGAAAAGCCTTTCTGAAGCTTTGAATCCACCTACTGGTTACTTTGGGAGGAAAGTTTCTACTGAAGAAATTAAAAAGTGGCTTCCAGAGCAAATTGAAATACTTAAAATTATAGAAGACTTTTCGGAAATTACAACAGATCCTATTGTAAAAATTCAGATAAAATCATCACTTGCTTGGCATTCTAGACAAACCAATCAATCTGAGATTGCAGATAAGACCAGTTCAATTATAAACTCTCTTCCCGAAGACTTTGATACGAAATTTATGAGAGCGATTTGGTATCATTATGACAGAGACTATGAAAACTTTGAGGAGAATCAAGAAAAGATATTCCAAGAGATAAAAGAAACGGCAGGGGAATTCTTGGATATATGTAATAATGAAGGAAAACGAATTTTTGACTCTCTCAATGAGACTATTGACAAGTTTGAAATTAGTGAGATTACAATTCACCCCGCAGACTTTTTGGCAGCTATCTCCACTATAAATCATGAAACTGCTTATGAGGTTTGTAATCATATCATATCTGATGTACCAAAGCCTTTAGCTAATTATTTAGAGTTCTTCTTATCAGGAATAAGAGAAAAAGATAAGAGCATGGCTATAAAGTTAACAAGACTCGCTGTTGATAGCAATAATCCAGTTCTTTGTCGTTCTATAGCAGATGGTTATGCGTATAGAGGTTGGGCATTTAAATTAAGAAATGAAGAGATAAAAATAATAACACAATTACTAGGTTCTGTAGAAGTAGAAATAAGAAACTTGGCCATTGAATCTCTTGGACAGTTCCCCAAAACTATGATAAATGAAGCCCTCGAACTTGCCTTAGGTGTTGAAATAGGAGACAACGAAAAGTTGGCTGATACCTATTGTAGTGTATTCAATAAACATGGGATTTTACCTGAAAACTTAGATACAAAAGAGCTAGAAATAATTCTTAAAAAAATGTATAGAATCAAAACACTTGATAAAGATTTATATCATTTGAATATTTTTCTAACATATTGTAGTACAAAAATACCTGAAGAATTGATCGATTTCCTTTTGGGAAGGGTGGATTTATTTAAAAATATAAAAAATAGTTCAAACAATAGATTTCAACCTTTACCTTATACAGGATTCTTCGATAATGGACTAAATGGAATGTCATCTAGTCCACATTACAAAGAAATACTTCAAAAAGTTAGAGATAGATCTTTAAATCCAGATTGGGGAGAGTCATTCTGGCTTCCAAAGCTATACTCATATATATCTGATAATTTTTCACAAACTAGTCTTGAAGTTTTAAATGAGTGGATATATTCAAAAAATAAAGAGAAAATAATAGCAGTAGGACTTCTTGTCAAAGAAGCCCCCTCAACCTTCGTATTTTTACATTCTGATTTTGTTTCAAATTTACTTGTGAGTGCGCAAGCGATTAGTGATGACTGTTACAAAGAAATAAGATCTAATGTATCAAACTCAGTTCTTTATGGAGTAAAAACAGGATTTGTTGGTCAACCAAGTTATGAAGATCAAAAGATTCGTGATAGAGCTCAGGAATTTATGGAAATGTGTCCAACTGGATCACCTAGTTGGAATTTCTACAAATGGCTCTCTGAAGAAGCAAAAAAATCAATAAAGGATTGGATAGAAAGAGACGAAGAGATGTTGGAAGATTAATCAAATACTATAGAGGACTTCGATAAACCCCACTTTTTGGCTAGCTGCTTATAAAGGATGTATAAGTAATTTGTTGGAATCAGAGATTTATCGAAGTTCTCTATAAGACGTTTGTTCTAACCTTAACTTCATCCTCAAAACCTCTTCGTCTTCACACAATCCCTCTCCATGACCAGAATATCCCTGTAAAACGCCTCTTCATCCACCCTCATTTTTTCAATCACCCTTGATGCCGTATCAGACCCAATTCCCCGCCTAGCAAACGCAATAACCTCCTATTATCCCTGCAAGCTAACCACACTTGCATTTCTGTAAACTTTCCGTATCCGTTTTTTCCTTTAGGAGAGACTTTAACCTTTTTTGCCTGTTTTTTAACAAACTTGATCTTCTCTTCTTCCCAGGGCTTGAAGGCTGCAACCATTTGGAGTTTTAGAGTAGCCAATGAATCCAGATTACAAATATAAGCACAATGTACTTTTTTCTTAGTTCTGATACTCAAGTGTTTAAATCCTGTTATTTCGTAATTTCTTATTACTAGCGATTATATAGGAAGCGCATTATCATGCCTTTGAGCAAATTGTTTAAGAGTAAAGGTCTGGCAGTAACTGCTTATGACGGAGACGGTGCTGTTCTTCTGGCATTTGATATTGATGAGGAGAAGACGAAAAACCTTGCTGGCTTTGCGGTGAAGGTCGTTACTCCGAATAAAGGTCCATACAGTTCGAATGAATACTGGTTGAAGAACAGGCTTAGTTTTAAGAGGGAGCTATCACGTGAAACTGAGCTTACTCCTGAAATGTGGGAGGATTCGGACAAAGCTCCTTTCCAGACATTCCATTGGGTTCATTTTCCTGGTGCAGGCCCTGGAAAGTACGTTTACACCGTTTATGCATGTTATTTCAATGGAAACGGGTCTGTTGATTTAGGTCTCAGTGTTCAGGCTGAAGTAGACCTCAGTTATCGTGCTTTTCCCAATCTTGAGCTGGGTTTTACGAGAGGGTATATTTC
>DAQQ01000210.1:19739-26885 GCA_002508465.1 Methanosarcina sp. UBA7
TCTCCATATCAGGCACAATATGAGTGGCTGGGTGCTCACGCAAGGAAAATGCTTTTTGATTTTCTTGAGGAGTGCTTGAATGATGATTCGATTAGTGTGGACGTATTCTCTTATGACTTTGATGAGCCTGACATTATTAGAAAGCTTGCTGCTATGGGGCCTCGTGTTCGTGTGTTTCAGGATAATGCCCCGCTACACACCAAACCTACTGCGCTTGAACCTGAGGTAGTCGACAAGTTAAAACAGGCAGGAGCAGCGGTAAAAACCGGGCATTTCTCCCGTTTTGCACATAATAAAGTAATGATTCAAAAGAAAAATGGCAAACCTGTAAAAGTGCTAACCGGCTCAGCCAATTTCTCATTAAGAGGATTCTACGTCCAGGCTAACAGTGTCCTTGTCTTTAATGACCCCATAACCGCCGAGCTCTATGAACAGGCATTCGAACAGGCTTTCAATGATGAAAACGGTTTTAAATCCTCAACCATCGCATCACAATGGTTTGAAGCAACAACGAATAACAATCCCCCGGTCTCAATCAGCTATGCCCCGCATAAAACTGCATTCTCCCTGGAAACAGTGTCTCAGGTTATAGATTCGGCAAAAAGTTCGGTCTTCTTTGCTGTAATGGAGACTTCTGGCGGAGGATCCGTAATGTCGGCCCTTAAGAACCTGTCAAGCAGAGAAAATATTATCTCCCTCGGAACTATCGAGCAAAAAAGCCAGCTGAGTTTGTTCAAGCAAGGAAAAAATAGTGGAGTGACAAGCTTTGCGTTCCTGAAAAAGGACATTCCGGAGCCGTTTAAGGAAGAATATAGCGGTGGAACGGGACAGGTTATACACCATAAATTCGTTGTCTGTGACTTTAATGGCGATAATCCGGTCGTGTTCTGCGGCTCTTCAAATCTATCCCAGGGTGGTGAAGTAAGCAATGGAGATAATTTGATTGAAATTCGGGATGTAGATATAGCTTACTATTACGCCATTGAAGCTATCCGACTTTTCGACCACTACAGGTTTAGAAGCCTGCATGAAAACAGCACATCAAGCAAACCATTGCAACTCGATACAACAGATAACTGGGTAAAACCGTTCTATGACTCGAATGATCTAAAATGCCAAACAAGAAAACTATTCATCGGCACACAACAATCTCAAAGGTCAAAGTAACAATAATTCACAAAAACACAAAAAGAAAGCCGAAGTAAGAGCAACTCACAAAAAAACATAAAAAGAAAATTGATTGGGGAATAAGACATCTGAGTATTGGAGACGGTGGGTGAGAAATGGAGTACATTAGAAAGAGATTGTGTCAGATGTCTTTGCTTTATAATATTTATGAGTGATTATATAAATTCTGTTATCTACTGCTATTTAATATGCATTTATTTCAGTACTCATATCTTTACTCATATCTTTACTTCCAACAGAGTGCGCCAACTCAAACATAATCTGCCAGCTTAAACGTAATCTATCAGCTTAAATTTAATCTACAATTTCACTCCCAAAACTTCTTCGTCTTCACATAATTCCTCTCTGCAACCAGAATATCCCTGTAAAACGCCTCTTCATCCACCCTCATTTTTTCAATCACCCTTGATGCTGTCTCAGGCCCGATTCCCCGGCTGGCAAGTGCAATAACTGCCTTCTTTCCCTGAGAGCGGACTATGCTTGCGTTTCTGTAAACTCTCTGTATTCGTTTCTTTTCTTCAGCTGAGACATTGACCTTTTTCGCCTGTTTTTTAACAAGGTTGATTTCCTCTTCTTCCCAGGGTTTGAGGGCTGCAATCATCCTGGACTCACAGACAGGGCAGACGATTTCTTCAGGCACGCTCTTGACCTGCCTGCGAGAAGTCCATTTCTTGCAGTTCGTACAGAATAGAACAATTCTGTCGTTCATAATGCGTTCCTTAAGGGCAAGTACGATTGAACGGTCAGCTTTTTCCGGTGCTACCAGGTCTTTCTTCATGGCAAAGCCAGCTGAACCTATCGGTGTTGGCATGGAAACTTCAACTGAAATCTCGCCGGCTGCAAGTTTTTTAAGGACTTCTTTTGTCCTGGGGACATCAAGCAGGTCGTGGAAGATTTCGTGGATTACCTCGTCGTACATCGAAGAGCCCTGGTAGATTTCCAGCAGCTTTTTCATGCTTATCCGATCGTAATCAATATCACGAGAAAGGGCTCCGAACTTTCTGGCTACATGGACCATTTTCCATTTCATAAGAGTTGTATTTTTCAGGGTCATTTCTATAATCGGCTCAACGTGTTCGGGGCGAAGGGAAAGCAGCATATCCCGGATCTGGAAAGAACCTACACGGCGCGGAAGAGTCAGCTTTATCCTGTATGGATCCACCTCCTGAGCTACACTGCTCCCGAAACGGGCTGAAAGAAGTGAAGTCAGAACCCTGGCAAGAGTACCGTTTGTATTATGGCCGAAACAGGCGTTCAGGGTCACAGAATCCCCTTCATCCTCGATCACAATCGTGTCCGCATCAGGCAGGGGGAAGCCTCCTTCTACGTGTTTGCGCACCAGACGGATCAGTTCAAGCACGGCATTCTTTGCTACAGGATATTTCGCCTGGAGCTGCCCAGCAATGAATTCATCGTCAAATTCGGCATGTATAAAGGCTGCAATTTCCGCTCTCAACTTTCCTACATCCTGGGCTACATCAAAAGGCACAGGGATTTCTTCGCCAGTCCAGCTTGGGACCTCACCCATGCCCTCCACAGGCTCGACTTTTATTCTGTCTTTTCCCTGCTCGCGGTCAGGCATCTCAACGACACGCCACATATAGCCTTTTGTTATAAAAACGGCACCAGGTTCTGCAAAATTCACGACAAAGGCTTCGTCCAGCACACCGACCGATTTTCCGCTCACGATATCATAGATTTCGTACTTTTTTTCGTCCGGGATCATGGACAGGTTCTCGTAATAGTATTCCCGGCTTTTCCTGCGCCTTTTGACTATATTTGAACCTTTTTCGTGCCAGACCAGTTTGTAATCCCCTATCTGACCCACAACTCTTTGCAGTTCCTCAAGTTGAAGATTCCGGAACGAGTACGTCCGTTGAAGAATTTGAAGAATTTTATCAATTTCGACATCCCCAAAATCCATAACCATGCCTGTGATCTGGTTTGCTACTACATCCAGGGATTTTATATGCGGAGAAACCTCTTCCACCCTGCCTTCCAGTGCAGCTTTCGTAATTGCCATACTTTCTGCAGTATCGTCGACTTCCATAGAAATGATAGTGCCACGTGAAATCGAATGCAGCTTATGCCCGGCCCTTCCGACTCTCTGGAGCAGCCTTGAAACCTGACGTGGGGATCCGTACTGGATCACCCTGTCGACCTTTCCTATATCGATTCCAAGCTCCATCGACGATGTGCAGATAAGGCCTCTGAGAGCTCCTGATTTGAAAGCTTCCTCGGCTTCCACACGGGCTTCAAAAGAAAGCGAGCCATGATGTACCCCTATGGATGTTTCGAGTTTCCGAAAACCGGCAGCTAGAGCTTCGGCACTCTGCCGCGTATTTACAAAAATAAGAGTGGACTGGCTTTCTTCGACAATTTTCCTGATGCAGAGCAGGTGAGAGGCAAATTCAGGTTCGCAGCCAACTGTTTTTGCAATGTCCAGTACTTCTTTTTCCCGTATCTTTCCCCCTTCAGAAATCTGAGGATTAACCACATCGAACTCAAGCAGTTTTAACAGAGCTACCTCAATTACAGTAAAATCTCTTCCATTACCTGCCAGAAACTTTGCAATTTCCCAGGGGTTCCCTACTGTTGCTGAAAGTCCTATTCTCTGAAACTCTCCTGAAATTTCCACAAGCCTCTCAAGCCCAACAGCTAGCTGAGTTCCCCGTTTTGAACCTGCAAGTTCATGGATTTCGTCTATCACCACATGAGTTACGGTTTCAAGGTTCTGACGCAGGCGAGAACCGGTAAACATTGCCTGTAAGGTCTCAGGAGTTGTTATCAGTACATCAGGAGGATTCCTAGACTGTCGCTGCCTTTCGCTTTGCGGAGTGTCACCGTGTCGAACCTGGACTTTGATGTCGAGCAACTGCCCAAGAATCTCAATGCGAGAGAGCATATCCCTATTAAGAGCCCTCAACGGAGTTATATAAAGGGCAGAAATTCCTTTTCTGGCTTCGGGTTTCTTTCTCAGAATATTGTCAAAAACAGGCAGCACGGCTGATTCGGTCTTGCCAGAACCTGTAGGAGCTATCAAAAGAGTATGCTTTCCATCCATTATGTGAGGAAATGACCTTTCCTGAGGTTCTGTGGGTTTTGTAAAGCCAAGAGTTTTGAGGGCTTCCTGAATCTTTGGGTGAAAAGTGTTAAAGATGTTATTAAATGACATGTTTTTGTAATCAGTTTTTGGTTGAATTATTCAGTTGTTGTGTTAGTTGGCATCAGTATAAATGTTTCTATGCAAGCATGGTAAAGTGATTGAGGCAAACAGAAAAGCAGGAGAAGAATGTAAGGAAAACGTAAAAATTGATATGGGCATTAAAATATATAAATTAACTCATATTAAAAATATAAATAAACCTTTATTAAAATAATATAAATTAACTGGTATTAAATAAGTTAACCAGGTGTTAAGAAATATAAATAACCAGATTAAGGGACATAAATTATCCAGTATTAAGGGATATAAGTTAACTTGTATAAAAATAGAGCAATTAAAGATAGAGTTTGAAAGCTCAGTAGAACTAAAGGTGGCGATTACATAATTTATTTTCAAGGTACGTAATCTATATAAAGGTTTGAATACAACTAAATAATTAAAAAATTTAGTTAAGGAAATCAAATGTCAGGAAAAAAAATTTTGATTATATTTGCAGGCATATGCCTTTTGCTAGTAAGTGCTGTTATTTTAAATCCTTCTACACAGCATACCTCTCTTATTAGCAAAGAAGAAAACAGTAGTGAAACCAATAATTCTAATGAAAGAGATATTTTTAATTCATTTATCATAAACAATTGGGGTAACGCAAACCATAAAGTTAATGTAGAACTACTTGATTCAAAAAATAATTCTGAATTTAGCAAATCCTATACCTCAGTTCCTGGAGAATCTATAGAAAAGAAATTTCCAGTTACACCAAAGTCAGGAGAAAAAATTGTAGTTACATTAGATAACAAGATCACCAAGACCCAAACGGTTGAAGAAGGTTCAACAGGCTTATCACTATACATCGATGTAGATATGGTAACCAGTGATCCATTGGGACTAAGCATTGTTCTTCCGTGAATTAAATAATGAGCTCATCCCATAACTCAAGATTAGGTTAACAAATTTCAAAAAAGAGAACTTATAATCCGTTTTCGGTGAAATTAGGGAAGATTTCCCTTATTTCGCTAAACGAAGATCTCATATAGATGATCATCTACATTGTTAAAACATTCTATTCACATTGATAAAATATTTTACATTTGAAGTTTTTAAGAAACCGGCAGTGACGCGAATTCACTGCAAATTTAAAGCTAAGCTTTTGTATCTGCATGCAGTTTATTTTTTAGAGATTAATCTCTATAGATAAGTTTTTGATATCTTGACTTTACAAAAGAATCGGTACATTTACCAAACTCAGCTGTAAAACCAGCTAAAAAAACGAAAAAAAGATAGTTTTGAGTCTGCCTTTTTCAGTCCAAGAAAGAAAAATCGGAAGGGCTCAAAATCCAATGCTCTCTTGAAATTTCAACCATCTCTTCATTTCTATTTTCATTTTTCCATCCTGGCTCCAGCTGTACTCTTTTTGCAAGGTTTGAACATTTTTTCAACAATTAGTCTTCTTTAACTTCTTTATACAGAGAAGGCTTGTAATTCTTTCTTTATTTAATACCGTAATTTACAGTTATCCCCACTAAAAGTGTTTAATTTTTTTAGCACGAAATGAGAAGTCAACGATATACATGACGTAATGTAAAATGAGAGTAGAAATCCAGCCAAACTCATAGTGAAAGCGAATTTTTGAACTTCTATAACGTTATAAATCATCTTACTAATCGGGAGAGAATCATATAGATGAAAGTCAGTTACAAAAGACAAATTAACCATTAAAGCCACGATTAATATTACAAGCGTTGAATAAAACAAAGATAGTTTTAGATTCGTGATGAATTTTTTTCTGATTAAATTGTTTTCGATTTTACCTTCTTTCAAAAAATAAATTTTCCTCTTTATAAATTCAAAAAATTTGATTCGATGATATAGAGAATTCAATTTTGAATTATAATGTTTAAAACTCCAACGAGTAAACATTATTAGTGCAATAAAATAAAGTCCCAAAATCAATCCCTTAAGAGGAGATAAAAACCATGCTAAAAAGATAAGTGGTACACCAAATAATGCAATTATCCAGATTAATATACAGTCCCATAGACATCCTGAGCTACTTCCTTTAGGAGTTCGGTAAAAAAAGAGCATAGAAGTGATGTAGCAAAAACCCAAAAAAAGCCCCAGAAAATGTATAAAGATTGGAGGTTCGGCTAAAAATTTTTTAGAGACCACTGTTATTAAAAAATATGCAATTAACACTTCAAGAATTGTAAGAACCCAGATCAAGATATGTGGATATAAGCTCGAAACATTTATATTTTTTGAACGATGTGAATACTCAAACGATTTCATAAATATTTCATCCTGTTAAAAACAATTATATCTAAATTTCTTTACATGTTGCTATCTACAAAATATAAAAATTAAGTAATTATTCAGGTACCGTAATCGGTTTCAAAAACCGTAATTTTAGAGTTTTTGGCATTTACGATAGATTTGTCGGTTTTGTAAACTGATGCCAAATGATGTCATTTTTAATTTTGCTATGAATTTCTTATTAGACCGATTTCCATGACCAAAATAGTATTAATTGACTCATTTTATAGGATATGAACAGTTATAAAATTAAATAAAATTTAAAAAATAAATAAAATTTGCAAAGAGTACAGGATAAAGCAGAAAATTTTTTTATAATATTGACTTTTCTCCTTTGATTATCTCGGTGTTATATAAGGAATTTGTTCCCAACATATAAAAATATTTATGTTTTAAGGGCAAATTTGGTAACTCACAAGCTCATTAAATTCACAAAAAAATTTACATATACAGAGAAGGCAGTGTCTCGAATTTACTTTGAA
>DAQQ01000212.1:0-23688 GCA_002508465.1 Methanosarcina sp. UBA7
CACTATGCAGAAGAGATCACAAAGATTGAAAAAGCTGCAATGGAAGAAGCACCAAAAGTTTCCGCATAATTTGCCTGACTAGATAAATATATACTGAGATCTGGATAAACCCCATAATTTGGTAGTGGGCAAAAATGTTGATCAAATTAATCGAAATTGGCACGTTTTTGCCTTTTTGGTATGATTTGAAAATCCATTGCATGCTGATGATTCTCGGAATCTTATCCCACTACCAAAAAAGAATACTAACAGATTGAGTATAAATTCTACTGAGAGAAAAGGCGTATTGAACATTCCTTAAAAAAGAAAGGACAATTGTAGCCCACTATCCGCAGAGGTATACAAAAAAGAGGAACAAAATCAATTACGGCAAAGACTGTGAATTAAAGTCACTTTTTAGAGAGCTAACAGTCTGAAGCTATTGATTTTTTATTTCAACTGCGTATAGTAATATATTGAAATAATAAACTGCCAATTACGCATGAAGGTTAATAAGGTAAATGGCAAAAAGTCCTGATACATGCCTGATATTCGACTAATGCGGTTAATTTGTGCTTAATGCTTGAAATAAATATTCTGCATATTTTAAGTGAAGATTGCCTATAATAATTACAAAAATGGCTTGAGTTTTGAGACAGCTTGGAGAAAACTTGAAATCAACAATTTTCTGCTGAAAAAAGAGAGCAAATAGAAATAAAAGCCGAAAATAGGGGGGTTTAGTAGTGAATAGCGTTAAACAAATAAAGGAAGATATCAAGCAAATGGAGCAAGACATACAGGAAGGAGTAATTAAAATAGAAGAGGATGCGGCTCAGAAAAAGGACTGTATGAATGCAGGAATTGTCGAGATCCATGAAAACATACATAAAATGAATGAGGGAATCAGAGAGCAAGCCAAGGAACAGCAAGATGCGGTTTCAAATATCAATGCGGCTATAATGCAGCTTCAGAATGCCAATAAAGAAAAAGTTGCACAAATGCAGCTTGAAATTAATCAACTAAAAGAGGATATTAACAACATGGCAAAAATGATGCAATCAGGTGTGCATCAGATGAATGAGGGAGCCATAGAGATAAGAAAAGCCACTAACCAAAAAGTCAAAGAAATACAAAAAAACACTGGCGTTTTTGAATTAAGTATAGGAGAGTTTCAGGGGGATATTAAGCATTATATCAAGGAATTCTATGGATAATTTCTTAGGTCTTTTGAATTAAGTATAGGAGAGTTTCAGGGGGATATTAAGCATTATATCAAGGAATTCTATGGATAATTTCTTAGGTCCAGAGATATAAAATAATTTCTTTAGGTCCAGAGATATAGGTCCAGAGATATAAAATCACTTCTAATCACTTCTTTTTTTGAAGTGATAACTTTGTAAATCTGTATTGTATTGAAATATCGATTTTCGTTACAAAAATGGGGGATAAAGATGAATTATAAAGCAACACACCCGAGGAAAGTGAGAGGAGAATCTGTCCATCAGCCTTTAAGTGAAAAAATAAAACAAAATCAGACTAACTTAAAGACAATCTCTCCTTCGGAAATGCATGAAAAACTAAAAAAACAAAGCTGTCTCATAGATCCAAAATCTTTGTTTATTGGAAATTTAGATACTAATAACTTAATACAGAGTGAATATTTTCTACCCAATACCGATTGTTTTGTTGATGGGCCAGATGTTAAAGAATTGAGCGAAAGAATCAAATTATGGATCGGCACCGGTTATCCAGTGCATTTGATTGGCCCAACTGGCTGTGGAAAGACTAGTCTGGTGATGCACATTGCAAAAGAAATCGGGCGTCCTGTTGTTTGGATAAACGGAGATGATGCTCTCACAACCAAAGATCTCACAGGTGGATATGCGCAGATTAAACAGGAGTCAATGAGAGATCACTATATTCATAATGTTATCAAGAGTGCAGATATCATAAAGCCTGAATGGATAGACAATCCTTTAGCTATAGCATGCAAATATGGATGTACTTTTGTATATAATGAGTTTTCCAGAGCAAAACCAACTGCAAACAATGTATTACTTTCAGTTTTTGAGGAAGGAATTCTGGAATTGCCGAGTAAATTTGGGCAGGAAAGATATTTGAAAGTACATCCCGAATTCAGAGCTATTCTCACAAGCAATTCTATTGAGTACGCTGGGATTCATGCTCCACAGGATGCTCTGCTGGATCGGATGGTGGGTATATATATGGATTACTACAGCTTTGAAACTGAAGTAGATATTGTACGCAAACACACGAATATACCTTATGAAGAAGCAAAAAATATTGTTTTTGTAATCCGTAAAATTAGAGAGCAGGTTAATGAAGTTCAAAAGCCTGGGACTCGAGCAGCTATAATGGTCGGTAAAGCCATGAAACAGCTAAATGGTAATGCAGAAAAGTATTACAATCAGCTATTTATTGATGTAATTGCGACAAAAACAGGTTCTAATGTGGATTTGTTTCAAAAAGAAAAACTTGTCAATAATGTGATTTCACAACTTACGTAAAAATCCAAATTACGTTTTGTAATTAATTTGTCACTATTTGATGTAATTTCTGACTTTATTAGAAATATGTATTTTCGGGGGAATATTATGGCAAACGCAGCTCTTAAACAGGAATCCGAAGATAGGGCAGGACTTCAGACAAAAAGAAAGCATAAATCTACCGTAAAAGAAGTGGGGGATGAAGCACTTTTTCAGATCGCAGAGATTCTTAATCGGAAAGCCGAAGAAGTCATCACCGTTTCCAAAAGCGGAGATTACTGGTATGTTCAGTTGGAAGTTCTAGAAAGAAAAGCAGTCCCTGATACTCAGGATATATTGGGGATCTACGAATTGAAAGTTGATTCAAACTATGATGTTATAGACTATAAAAGGATAGGAATGAGGCATAGGGGAGACATGATAGAACTGGAAGAAGATTAAGAATTAAGGGGTTTTGAGAGTTCTGGGGATACTGGTGAGAGAGTGAATGAAAATGTACTAAACGATAATATAGATACAATAATCAAGAAGTCGTTTCTTGAAAGTAGACATATGCTCTTACTCTACGCACGGGGAGTGAATAGAGACTTAATTCAGGCTTCTTTTTTTTCCTCTGCAAAAAAAGATGAAAATTTACTTTACATTAGTGAGGAAGAGTTTGAATTGGTTAGAAGCAGATTTAATAGACTAAATGTATTTCCGTTAATAATTCAACCTCAAGAACTCAAATTTTTTATTGAAAATGTAAATAAAGATAAAAGTTTCAGAATCATTGTAGAGGGAGTTTTTGAACATACGGAGATTCATAGTCTATTAAATTTCAATAAAAACAATATCATGCTTTGTATGTATAAACTCGGCACGCTTAATGTCGAGCAGATTACCGAGCTAGTTGAAATGCATAAAAAATTGATTCTCAGTACGCCAAGTGTGACAATTCTGTCTTCAAGCAGCTTTAAAGATCTCAACATAGAATATTCCACGATAGAACGTTTTGTGAAGGAATATCTTGACATTATCGTGCTTTCCCTCATCGCAAGTAGGCCCATGTGCGGAATTGAAATTCTTGATGTGATCCATAGAGAATTCAATGTCCTGTTAAGTCCTGGGACCATCTACCCACTTCTTCATAAATTAAAAAATGATGGCTTTCTAGAACGTGAATACGTTATTAAGAAAAAGATCTACAAAATAGCAAAAGGTAATGAAAAAAATATTCGGAATATCCTTGATAGACATATGATTGCAAATGAGTTTTTAAATGAATTTTTGAAATCTACGGCTTTGGGGGAAAACACAAAGTGAGCAAAGACAGTGAGAGTGGGAGGTATGTTTACTGTATAATCAAGGCTCATGAGGAGAAAATAAGTTTTGGAAACATAGGTTTTCAAGGGAAGGAAGTGTATACGACAAAATACAAAGAATTTTCTCCTGTTTTGAGCGACATTGTTTTCAAAAAATTTGATGTCGAGGATGAAGAAGATGTAAAAACTCATAGCAATGTCATTAATGAAGTGATGAAAGAACACAGTGTCATTCCTGTAGCATACGGCATGGTCTTTAAAAATAAAAAGCTGGTGGAGATGTCCATGAAGTATGGGTACAAGGCTATGAAAAAAGCCATGAAAATAGTGGACAACAGGGTCGAGCTTGGAGTGAAGGTGATCTTGCCAAAAGATTTTGATAGAAACGAACAAAAACTTGATCAATGCAAATCTGAGTTTACCGAAAGGCTCAAGCAAGTATCATTTGATTCAAAGAATCTAATCCTTTTCAGTGAGCGCCTTCTAATAAACGCTTCATTTCTCGTGGAAGCGGATAAAGTACAGGCTTTTTCAGCTGAGATTGAACAGCTTAGATCTAAATACGATTCATTTAAGTTCCAGTATAGTGGACCCTGGTCGCCCTATAATTTCGTGGATATACATATATTGTCCAGACAGAAAGGGGGTTTCAGGTAATGTTCATTCTTGATGACTTACTTCTTCGGGCTCTAGGAATTTCAGTTCCGGGGCTTGATTTTGTATCTACTCTTGAACTCCTGGAAAACCTTGCATATAAGGAACTTTACAACCCTGAGAATATTAAAAACCAAATAAAAGAAAATCAAATGTTATACGAATTTGGCGAGATCTCAAAATATGAGTTTGAAAACACAAAATCTAGACTCATGGAACAACTAAAATTCATAGAACGTTTTGAGGAGATGAATCTCAGTGTCAGAGCAGACATCCTTACTTGAGGAAAAAAAACGTAAAAAAGACGTGGGTAAGAAGTCTAGAGAGCCTTGTCCGTCAATACTGAATTTTTTCAAATTGCTTGATGAAATGGAAAAAAACAAATCATTCGATAAATCAGGGAATTATATTTGTAAGGGTCCTATTGGCTCTAATATAGAGGGTGTTTACCATATCAAAATCAACCCTGGAATTGAAGCAGAAAATCCCGAGTTACCTGCATCCTAGAAGTTGATACCTAAGAAGAAACTAAAATCCCGATTATAGGTTAGGAGATGTAGGCCGATGCGCAATATTGGAAAATTAGGTTCTAAACATACACTTGTAATGAAAGATGTTAGAAAGCGCATGAAAATGCAAAAAAAAAATCACATATTGAGTGTGGAAGTTCAGAATAACAAATTGAAGACTATGCTTTTAAAGCAAAAGGATAAAGCATACAGACAAATAGAACTGAAGCAAAATGTGATTGTTCCTCTTATTCAGAACACACGAAAAGGGCTTAAAACCAGAAAAGTAAAGAGAAGGATTATAGAGTTGAATAAGGGGAAAAATCTGTTTTCTTATTCAACAATACTTTCAGGAGATATTCTGGATAATGCGGTCAGGTATTCCACAACATCCAATTATACTCTTTCAGAAAGAATGAAGAAACTTTACAAATATACTCTGGTCCCTGATCTTAATTTTACAGATTTATTTGTTTTTTCACATAAACCTTTTTTAAAGGGTTCCGTGGGTACACTTCCAGTCTTCGGGAAATGGAACGAAGTTTCGAAAAAACAACTGGCGATAACGCCAGGACATCATGTTTCAGGACCACAAGTAGAGTTAAAGAGCAGGAAATATTGTAAGTAGGTGAAATAATGAATGGCTCAGTCGTCAGGGAGTCAGGGGGACTTGCTGATGTAATAGACAGGATCCTTGATAAAGGGCTTGTGCTAAATGCCGATATCTCTGTATCTGTTGGGGGTACAGAACTCCTTGGAGTTAAAATAACAGCTACTATTGCATCTTTTGAAACTGCGGCAAAGTACGGGCTTGAATTTCCTTCTGGAACCAATTTGAATGCTCCGGCATGGCAAAAAACATATGAAACATACGTAAATTGCCCTGAATGCGGAAACCGAAGAGAAGAAAAGCTTTTGATAGAAGAGGGATGTCCGATCTGTGGGTGGATAAGTCCACTTAAGAATAAAAGAATGTTAGAAATTAAAGAAAATCTATCCGAATAAATCGTCAACTTTATTTAAAAAAATCATATTGAGTGGGGTTAAACATGGAAAAGGATACTACCAAAAAAAAATCTGAAAAAGAACAAGAAGAAGACAAAGCTGAGATGGAATCCAAAATCAAGGATATGGAACAAAGAATAAAGGATCTTGAAAGCACTCTTGAGGAAAAGGAATCTGAATATAAAGAAGAAACTTTTGTAGGAGATATTGTTAGTTCCTTTATCCCAGGTTTTGGTAAGATTGTAAAAGCCCTCGAAAAAACGTCTCCGGAATTCAGACAGAGAATTGCTGAAACAGACTCAGAAATAAAACACAGATTTGAGAGCGGCTGGGGCGATAAAAAACCTACTGTTAGCTACGGATTTTCCATGAGGCCTCTTGGCGCTAAGCCAACAAATATTTCTACAAGAGGAAAAAGAGAAGCGCAAAAGCCCAAAGTAAAAGAAGTACGTGTAGAGTCTACTGAAATTGAGCCTGTTTTTGATGTATTTGAGGATGAAAAGTATATTTCTGTAATTGCAGAAATACCTGGGGCTGCTGAACAAGACATTCAGATCGAACTTGATGGCAACAAACTGTTTATTTCTGCGGGAATGTACAACAAGACCATACTTTTACCTTCAGAAGCAGAAGAAGTCAAAGAAAAAAGTTTCAAGAACAGTGTACTGCAACTAAAAATAAAAAGGAGAAAATATGCCGATAAGGATTGACGAAAAAAATCTGAAAAAAGGTGTATTAGGTCTTGTTGTAGCTCTTGTTGAAATAATTACTGAGCTGCTTGAAAAGCAGGCTATCCTGAGAATAGAAAATGAGAGTCTCAATGATGAAGAGATAGAAAGGCTTGGAGAGGCACTTGCAGATCTGAATGAGGCACTTGAAACCATAAAGACTGACAACAATATAGAAGATACTGTCGAATCCGTGCGCTGCGGACTGGATGAAGTCGTAGACGATGTAGTGGATAAATTAATGAACCCTTCAAGATGGGCTAAAGAGGTAGAGAAACATGACCGAAACCGACCATGCGAGATACCTTTACTTGATAGCTAATACGGAAGAAGAAAAGAGTTTGGGAGATATTGGGCTCGGCGACAGGCCTGTGTATACTATTGTTTTTCAAGATATTGCAGCTATTGTACATGCTTCGAAATCAGAACCTGTGCCCGCAAAGAGTGAAGAGCAGGCTGAACAATGGATCTTGAATCATAATTATGTGATCGACAAAGCTACTGAGAACTTTAACACCGTACTGCCTTTTTCTTTCGGATGTCTTGCGAGAGGGGATGATGAAGCCATAAAAAGATGGCTTCAAAAGAACTATATTTTATATAAGCGAGAGCTTGAGAGATTGAAGAACTCTGCAGAATATTCGATACAGATCTTCTACGACCCTGGGGTTCTGGAAAAGCAAGTACTAAAAACGATACCAGAACTTAAAGAGATCGATCAGAAAATGAAAGCCATGCCAAAGGGAAAAGCCTACATTTTCAAAAAGAAATTCGAACTGGGTTTGAAGCAAGCAGTAAGCGATCATTTGGCAAGTATGGGAAGGGAATTTGATAAATTAATAAAAGAAAATGCAACACAAACGATAGTTGAAGAAAAAATCCCCTATGTGCCTGAAAAATATGCAGGCAAAAAAGTTATGGTTGCGTTTTCTTGCCTTGTTGCCAAAGATAATGTTGAAAGACTTGGGCAAAGCCTTGAGACTATAAATAAAAGAGAAGAATTTGCAGTAAGATTTACAGGGCCCTGGGCGCCTTTCAATTTTGTTGATCTGGGGAATATTGAAAATGATGCCTGAACGCGAGAAAGACAGCCTTGGGGAACTGCTGAACCGAATGGTCACAAAAGGTGTGCTTATTAATGCTGATGTTATAATTTCACTTGCAGGGATTCCCCTGATTGGAGTAAAACTGGAAGCTGCGATTGCGTCCATTGAGACTATGCTTGAATTTGGACTTTTTGAAGAGCTTGACAAAAATACTAGGGCATGGCAACTAGAACACCGGAAAACAAGCCCTTTACTTCATGAATATGAAGAAATTGAATTAAAATTCTACGGCTCATTTTTTCAGGAACTCCATCCAACCTGGAAATACTGCTTTATATATGTCACCAACAGCAGGATCTTCGGATGGAACAAAGCTTTTAATAAAATTCTGTTTGAAGTTCCGGTTGCCAAAATTCAAACGGTTGATATTGAGAAAGGAATCTACCAGGATGAAGAACGAGATGAACTTTGCCTGAACCTGGAAAATGAAGAAAAACTGTATCTTCATTCCAGTGACCTTGCCGGACTGCAGGATAAGATTTTCAAACTTATCCCCGAGCCTGGGGCTGGGCAGCTCTAAATAAAAGGACAGTGGTACACTGTAGAATCCCGAAACTGCGCAGCTGTAAGCTCTTCCCAGAGCCAAAAACTATGTAAACAGGAGCGTCTTGCAGAGACGAAAAAAGTTGAAATAGACAGCATTTTGTAAAACTACAACTCTAATGACGCAATTTCGATGGAGTCTACGATTTTGGAATTTTATCTTCCTACGTGGAACAAAAAGAATTTCGTAATTTTTCGATCCCACGCTACTTCCGAAAATTATCGTTTTTCCGTGATCTCAAGTAAAAAATCCCAGGTAAAATCTGGGTGTGAAGTTAGTCTAGCGTCAATCCTTAAGGATTGAACCATTCTTAATTTACAACTGATTCAATATTTTTAGGACTTACGCACTTGAGGAACAAAACCAATTACGTGAAAGACTGTAGATTATAGTTGCGTTTTATACAGTTAACAGTCTGGTGCAGTTAACAGTCTGATGCTGTTGATTTTTCATTTCAACTGCGTAAGTTCTAATCTTAAGGCTTGAACCATTCTTAATTTGTGAATTTTACATGAGCCTTTATTGTTGATGCAATACTAGATTAGAAATATTTGCTTACCCTTTCTATCGCTTTTACAATGAGGGAGACACACGCTTCAATATCTGCCGTATCCAGGACCTCAACAGGGGAATGGATGTATCGGGTGGCTATGCTGACCGTACCTGTAGGGATACCTTCTTTTGTAAGGTGTATTGAGGTCGCATCGGTTGTGCCTCCCGAACCGACTCCGAGCTGATAGGGAATTTCATATTCAGCAGCAGTTTCTTTAAGCCACTTAAGAACCTGCGGATGAGCTATAAGGCCTCTTCCTGACGCATCGGCTACAGTAACCACAGGGCCTTTTCCGAGTTCCAGGGAAGAATCGGTTTTATTTATACCGGGATGGTCTCCAGGAATAGTCGTATCAAGGGCAAGCGCAACATTTGGACAAATTCCAAAAGCACAGGTTTTTGCTCCCTTCAGTCCTACTTCTTCCTGCACAGTACCTACGGCATAGACATTTGCTTCGATTTTGTGTTTGGAAAGCCGTTTCATAACTTCAATAAGGATAACGATGCCTGCACGGTTGTCAAAGGCTTTAGAAGTCACCTTTCCGTTTGCCAGGGGAACAAAGTTCCGGTCAATAGAAGCTACCGTGCCTATCTCAATTCCGAGGTTCTCAGCGTCTTCTCTGTCTTTTGCTCCTATATCGATGAACATGTCATCCATCTTCACTGGTTTTTTCCTGTCTTCCTCTTTCATTACGTGAGGAGGCTTTGATCCGATTACTCCGGGAATTGAACCTTTTTTACCGTGAAGCACAACTCTTTGGTTAAGAAGTGTCTGGTCAAACCATCCTCCGATCCCGACAAACCTGAGGAAGCCGTTATCATCAATATACCTGACCATGAGCCCGATTTCGTCCATGTGGGCAGCCAGCATTATGGAAGGGCCCTCTCCTTTTTTGAGAGCTATAAGGTTTCCCATGCAGTCTCTGCGCATGGTATCAACATAGGGTTCAAGTTCCTTTTCAAGAAGTTCTCGGATATCATCCTCAAAGCCTGAGATCCCATGGGCATTAGTGAATTTTTCAAGCAGAGATTTTATCTCTCTAAGGTTTCCGCCTTTTTCCATTTTCGAATATCTCCTGCATATCAGTTAATTTAAAGTCCAAATTAGTCTGAATGAGATCGATTATAATCTAATTTAATTAATTATAATTATCTCCTTATTATTCCCCTTTATTAAATGTTTCTTACAATGACCCTTTGATAAATGGTTTTTAACTTTTGATAAATGATTTTTTTACTTTTGGTAATAATTTTTTGAATTTTGGTAAATAATTTTTTGAACTTTGGCAAATAATTTTTAATATATTTTTTATAACTAGTCTTTTATAATAACTATTCTTTTATAATAACTATTCTTTTATAATTACTCCTTACCAGGTTATTTTTCTTAAATCATCGTGTTGGAGATAGCTAAGTTATCTCCACCTCAGGCCAACAAATATCATACTGTTTATTTATTATGACTAACTGTTATTTAAGTTTCTGGCAGAGGTCTCAGATTAATTTTTGATGGCGAAGAGAGATTTTTCGAAGGCTGTAAGGACAGAAACATTAAAATCCCTTCAGGTTTATTGAGGACTCAGGTGAAAATCATATGACTGCAGAATTACCTCCTCAAGTTCAGAATCAGATAGCACAGCTTCAGCAAATACAGCAGCAGATACAGGCTCTGGCTATGCAAAAATCACAAATTGAAGCTATGCAAAAAGAGTCCAAGATGGCTCTTGACGAGCTAGAAAGACTCGCTGACGACGCAGTAGTCTACCGTAATGTAGGGGAGTTAGTAATAAAAACGAGCAAGGGAGAGTCCATTACAAAACTGAAAGACAGGGAAGAAACTCTCTCACTCAGGCTTCAGTCTATTTCCAGACAGGAAGAAAGGCTCACATCTCGCTTTAAACAGCTTCAGGAGCAGATTCAACAGGCATTGGGCACTAGAGCACAGTAATTTTATTTTTCATTCCACATAGGGAAGATTAAATAAAGTATAGTCTTGCCAAAATTTATAAAATTATTATGCCGAAATCTCGAAACTCTTGAATCAAGGGAGATTGATACCTCTTAAAACGATAGCCCGAGTGGACAATGGAAGTTGATGAAGCGGAGTTTTTCAACCGGCTCCTTGACTATCGAAATATTTTATATTTGTGTCACCGGAATGCAGATCCGGACGCTGTTAGCAGTGCTTTTGCCCTTTCGGAATCTATCGGAGGCACTATCGGACTTGTTGACGGTTGTAACCGTGTAGCTGCTGTACTTATAGAGAGACTTGGCATTGAAGTTGTGGACAAACCCAATCCGGCTGATTACAGTTTTGTCGTTGTGGTTGATACATCAACAAAAGCACAATTAAATGATCTGGAGCTTACCAGGTATTGTGTAATCGATCACCATACAACTACTGCTCTGACAGAAAATGCCGAATTCTATCTGCACAGGAACAGTACCTCTACCGTAGAAATCGTTTACGATATCTTGAAAGCAATGGGAGCACCTATTAACAGGCGAGTGGGGATTGGGATGCTCACGGGAATCGTAACGGATACCGGGCATTTCAAACATGCATCTGCGGACACTTTCCGGACAGTATCAAAAATTATTGGGGACAGTGGTGTTGAGTACGGGGAAGTGCTGGACCTTATGGCTGCTACTCCACAGGATATTTCTATGCGTATAGCTATTCTGAAAGCCGCAAGCCGCGTCGAGCTCGATAGAGTACAGGGTATGCTGATAGCATCTTCCCATGTCAGTTCTTTCGGAGGTTCTGCATCTTCCATGCTAATTAATATCGGGGCAGATATCGCTTTTGTCGGCACAGCCAAAGGTGAAAACGTCAGGATAAGTGCAAGAGCAAAGCGTGATGCTGTAAGTGCCGGAGTTAATCTTGGCCAGCTAATGGAAGATATAAGTAACGAATACAGCGGCACAGGTGGCGGACATTCCGGAGCTGCCGGAATCGATGTGATCGGTGACATGAAAGAAGTTCTGGATAAATGCAGGGAAAGAACAAAGAAAATTCTTGAAGCTTCTCTGGGGGAAACGTCAAAAGAGATCTCTTTTGATGATATCAAAGAGTTTGAAAATGAGTGATTTCTTAAAGTAAAAAGAGGTTTCGTTTTTCAGAATATGGTCAAAAGAGGTTTCGTTATTCAGAACATATTTTGAAAAATCCTTTGCTTCGTATAAATCCCTTGCTTCGTATTATACTTAAAATCTCACTTTGTCTTTACAAGTAAATAATTCAGTACCTGAATCCTAATTATTGAACCCCATACTTATAAAATTTGGCGGTTATGAGTAAACATTCCAGGTTATCTAAAAATCCATATCTAATCACTTTATGGGCTTTATCATTTTATATAACCAGCTTTCGGGTTTACTCACAAAATCTTTTTTCTGCCTAACAGCTAATATTTATATGAGAATCTAGCTTAAACTTCATATTAATCCAGCTAATCTTCATATTGTATTTGCCGGAAGTATATCTCCGTTGAAATAATAAACTAGAAAATAATAGACTCTGGAGTAAGAAAGCAACAGAGTAGGAAAGTAACGTTAGCGAGATAAAGAGAACCGAAACATGACCTTAAAGCGGCATGAAATGAGATTCATAGGAAAAAAGCTTGAAAATACCGGGCCTGATATTGAGAGCCCAGAATATATAATATAAAGAGTGTGAAATAATGCCAGAATACTGGGACCCTGAGATAGAGACAATGCCTGTAGAAGACTTGAATAAGCTGCAGGAAGAAAAGTTGAAGCAACTTGTACATTATGTGTATAAAAACTCTCCTTTTTATAGAAAAAAGTTTGATGAACACGGGGTTAAGCCGGAAGACATCCAAACTCTTGAAGATGTCAGGAAGTTGCCTTTTACAGTTAAACAGGATCTCAGAGATACCTATCCAACTGGCATGTTTTGCGTCTCAAACTCAAAACTAGCTCGGTTCCATGCTTCTTCAGGTACAACCGGCAAACCTATAGTCGTAGGGTATACCCAGAAGGATATTGATGAGTGGGCCGAGTCTCTTGCGAGAGGATTTACTTCTGTTGGATTGGGGAAAAACGATATCCTTCAGGTAAGTTACGGGTACGGGCTTTTTACAGGTGGGCTTGGTGCCCATTACGGAAGCGAAAAATTGGGCGCAACCGTACTTCCTACAAGTTCCGGAAATTCCGAGCGCCAGCTTGAGCTTATGAGAGACCTTGACGTCACTGCTATAGCCTGTACGCCTTCTTACTTCCTTTATCTGATTGAGACTGCAAGGAAAGAAGGCATTAGTATCAGGGACGACACCAAATTAAAGATGGGATTTTTCGGGGCAGAACCCTGGTCCGAAGAACTCAAAAAACGTATAGAAGAAGAGTCAGGGATCAAAGCTATTGATATTTACGGAACGTCGGAAATGAGCGGTCCTCTTTTTACCGAATGCTCAGAACAGTGCGGGATTCACATCTGGGCAGACAAATTCCTTGTGGAGATCCTTGATCCTGACACCGGTGAGCCTGTTCCTGACGGTGAGATCGGAGAACTCGTAATTACGACTCTTGCTAAAGAAGCTTTCCCTCTAATTCGTTACAGAGTAAGGGACCTTACTAGAAAGCTTTCGGAGCCCTGCGTGTGCGGAAGAACCCATCCCAGGATTACACGCATTAGCGGTCGCTCGGATGATATGATTATCGTGCGCGGAATCAATGTATTCCCAGGACAGGTCGAATCTGTCCTTATGAATATTCCTGAAGTTGGAAACCATTTCATGATCATTGTAGATAGAATTGGACCCCTTGACTCAATGAAAGTTCAGATCGAAATGCAGGAATCTGCCTTTAGCGATAAAATGTCAGATATGATGGCACTTAAAAGAAAGGTTTCGAGTGCACTTAAAAGCGTACTGAACCTTGCAGTCGAGGTAGAACTGGTAGAGCACGGCTCTCTGCCCCGCTCGGAAGGAAAATCAAAGAAAGTTATCGACAATCGAAAGATTTGAACTTTTCAAAGAGCGAAAACAAAACCTGCAAACATTAACATCCTGCAGGTTTCATTTTTTAGGACTGATCTCTCAATTTTTTTAATGAGAAGTTTCTTTTTAATATAAAGCCAGATGTAAAGTAAGTTCTCATACATAATATAAAAATAGCTAATGCAGAAAAGATTAGGTTTGTAAACAGGAATAATGCTGGCAAATAACACTCTAAAAGGCAGCCAGTTGCTTAGTTGATTATAACTGTTTATAATATTAACCACTGTATGTAAGCTGAAAATATAAATAGAGACTTATATGAGACTTATATTATACTTTGATATAGAGACTTATACTATACTTTGATATAGAGACTTATATTATACTTTGGCATAGTAGAGACTTATATTATACTTTGATATAGAGACTTATATTATACTTTGATATAGAGACTTATATTATACTTTTGGCATAGTAGAGACTTATATTATACTTTGGCATAGTAGAGACTTATATTATACTTTGGCATAGAAACTTATAATATACTTTGATATAGAGATTTATATTATACTTTGGCATAGTAGAGACTTATACTGTTGTATTCTGGTAAAAGATTACAAAAAGTAAGAGAGAGCAAGAATAAACAGTATAAAAACATAGAATAAGCAATATAAGGATACGGGTGCTGGAATGGAAGATAAATTTATAAAGCAGATTTCCCTTTTTGCGGAAAATAAACCTGGCAGACTTGCAAACGTCGCAAACAAATTGAAAAGCGCCGGCATAAACATCAGAGCATTTACCATTGCCGAATCAGGAGACTTCGGAATAATCCGTATGGTTGTGGACAGGTCCGACTATGCTCACAGTATACTCCATGATGCAGGGTTTACCGTTTCCGAAACAAATGTTCTGGGAATCGAAATGGATGATGTCCCTGGCAGTATGTCCCGTATTGCAGAAGTGTTCGGAAAAGCCAAGATCAATATTGACTATGCATATGCCTTTGTCACCAGGGATCAGAAAGCCCTTTTAATAGTCAGGGTCAATGACATTGAAAAGGCAATTAAAACACTTGAAGAAGATAATATCAAGCTAATAAGCATGAAGGAACTTGAAAAGATCTGATTTTACGAAAAAACGGATTTTCCAGAAAAAAGCGTTTTTAAAAAAGGCGAAACGATCCAGAATTCGGCATACTTTTATACCTGGAATTCTGGAAAGGCTTATTTTTGCAGCATCTGGCTTCAGGGTAAAACCTTGATAAGAGGGTTTATGGCCTGCAATACTTCCTTGGACTCTAACCGGATATACATAATAAATATAAAAAAAGATAAATAGAATAACGAAAAAGTTGCAAAGGGAACAGGTACCGGTTTGACTACAATGAAGGTAAATAAAAATAACTTACATGAGAGCTCACAAAGCTCCTATAAAAAAAAGCTTGGTGGAGCCCATACAACAATTATCGGGGGACGAGCTGGTAAAAAACTTGTAAAACTTGTGACCCAGCACCCTGAAGTAAAGAAGGTAATCCCAACCGTAATTTCCGTAAAAGGCATTGCAGGAGGAAGTCTGGCCGGAAAGGTACTGCGTGCGGACGCGAGAGGGAACTTGAGGCTATTACTCTCTGAAGGCAGAAGTTTTCAGGAAATAAGATTGGTAACAACAGTTGGAACCGCTGAAGAGGGAGATAGAATTATGGACGAACTAAACGAAATCTTAAAAACTGCCCTCTGAGGCGCTAAAGGAGAGACAAGTAATTGGGGTTTATAGGTATTGATCATGGTACAACTGCGATGCGTTTTGCTCTTATAGACGGAGAAAGTATTCTTACCTTTGAACTTGAGAGGGCCGATGCAGCAGCCATGTCCGAAAATGAGATCCTTACTTCACTTGAGGAACACTTTGGAATTCAACGTGAGACAATCGACCTTGTCGCACTTACGTACTCAATGGGAGACGGTTTTTCTACAATTAAGGATGTCAGGAGCCTGGAAGGAAGGGGGCTCAAAAGTACTGAAGGAGCAGGAAAAAAGACAGGAGGAGGCACAAAAGTTTTTGATGCCATTCGGAATTCGGGAATTCCGGCAATAGCAATCCCTGGCCTTCATACGGAGAGTAAGGTAGATTCCAGAATGAAGGTGTTTTCCCATCTTACGAGTCCTGAGAAGCTGGGAATTGCTTACCACATCCTCTGCCTTGGTTATAATAACTTTGTGGTTTCCGACATAAGTTCAAATACTGTTACTCTTGCCGTTGCCGATGGGAAAGTAATTGGGGCAATCGATGCTTGCATATTTGCTCCAGGTGTTCATCATGGACCCCTTGATCTGCAAGCTATCAGGGACGTGGATAACGGATACTGCACTGCAAACCAGGCTTTTATAAAGGCAGGAGCTCTAAGAATGACTCCATATAAAGATAGGGAAGAACTACTCCTTGCAGCCGAAAAAAGAGAAAGTCCTGCTCTCCTGGCTCTTGATACTATTGCGCTGTTTGCAGCCATGGAAATTACGTCAATGCAGCTTCTTCTTAAAGACTATGAGACTGCAGGAGAGGTTTTTCTTGCAGGGTCCATAGGAGAATTCGAATATGTGCAGAAAAAAATTCATGCCCACTTGGGGCAAAAGTGCCAGTTTCTCGGAAAATGGCATGCTGCTATAGGCTGTGCCGAGATCGCACGGGATGTTTTTGAAGGAGAAAAAGAAATCCTCGGTGTAGAAGTTAACTATCCTTAAAAAAGTGAGAAAGGAATATCAAAAAAGGACAGTATAAGTCAGGTCTTTTCTACGGATTCTTCATACATACTATCCTGGTATTCCGATGCATCAATTTTTCCTCCACCTGATGCCATTCCATCGGACTCGTCATAACTGCTCATTTTGTCTTTCTTCATAAGAATAACATAGTCCGCAGAATTCTTTAGCGCTGTGGAAAAACCGGGCTCAACTCCAAAAATAATAGTCTCTTTGCCGTGCTCATTTGCTTTGTTTAACAGCGGCTTGAAGTCTGCATCCCTTGTAACGATTGCAAGAGTGTCAATATTGGGGTTATATACTAGCTCCATGCCCTCTACCGCGAGGCGCACATCAACATCGCTCGAACAAATTATAGGTTCAAGTCCATGATTTTCTATAGCTTCAACAAGCTTGTCAGAGGCGTACTGGTTAAGGAAAACGCGCCCGATTTTGATATTTCCATAGTCTTTCAAGACGTCCCTTATCTCCTCAAGATTTACATCAAATTCTTTTCTGAGAATATTCGGGCCGTCCACTAAAAGTCCGATTTTCCGCCTGCCAACTTCTTTTTTCGAGCGGAGGTATTTTGATATTGAGTCTATTCCGCTTTTTACAGGTTTCATTATCAATGTCCTCTGTGATCTTGCAGTTCACGGAACCTGTACCTTGTTTGTTTGCGCCATATGGCCATACAGCACTAACTCTGGGGAAGCCACACTTCCAGCAGCCCTCCAATCTGCTGGTAAAGAGTTTATGCTTCCGCAATCAGCTTTTGAGGTTTAAAGTTCCGAATTTCTAAGATATATATCTTGATACCGCAATTTTGCATTCAATCCGATGATACATTATATCTGCTTTTCTGTAGTAAAACATTTGCATATTAAGGCAATCAGAGTTTGCAACTCTATCCTTTTATGAATAATTGGGTTGAAAAACCGAAAATCTTCCTGCGAACAGTAAGAAAATCCGGCAAAATAAAAATCCATATCCATAAAATGTAGATCTCTAAAACGTAGTAATTTTATTTATAAATTGTCTGAAAAGGATCCCTTTTTTACTTCACGAATAACATATGGAGATTCCTTGAGCTCAAAAACATTTTCAGTTTTTCTTCCTATTTTGCGTCTGAAGTACTGGATTTCCCCTAGTTTCTCCAGAAAAGCTTCATAAACTTCCATAAACTGCTTAAACTCCGGATCAGTAAGCTCTATCACTCCTTCCCTGCCTGCAAGCCAATCATATACGTGAAGGAGAGTAATTTCCCTTACTCTTTTCAAGTTCTCATTCTCAGGCGGGTTTTTAAAGTACAGGGTCTTTTTTAGCTCTGGAGACCAGGCTGCAAATAGTCTCCTGAAATTCAAAACCATAATAGGAATCTTCTCTCCTGGATCGGGTCTCGGATAGTAGTATGTGCCTTCTGGAAGATCCTTCCCTTCCAGGGTTACCACCTGCCAATGTATCTGGATCTTTGAGCGCTTTCCTGAATTTTCTTTATGCGGAAACCCATATAAAGGCCGACAAAGAGACCGCTAAGGTGAGCTGTATGGGCTATCATATCCGATGAGTTGATCATAAGAAAGTCAAAGATAGCAAAAAGCACCAGTGCATGTTTTAGTTTCATCGGGACAAAGTAGACATAGACGCGGATATCCGGCTCAAGTATTGTGAGGGCTGCAAAGACTCCGTAGATTGCTCCGCTTGCGCCAACCATTGGGCCAGGAGATATATTGAAAATTGGCTGAGTTAAAAAGGTATATCCTATTGCTGATAGAATCCCTGCAGTGAAGAAAATTGCCAGAAGCTGTCTGTTCCCGACCCGCCGCTCAAGTGCAGTTCCGAAGAAGTATAGGACGAGCATATTGAACAAAAGATGAAACAAACCGTTATGTAGAAACATGTATGTAATAAGCGTCCACGGCTTTGTTACAAGATAATTAGGGTCAAAATAAAAAGCGTTAAAATAGACATCGCCTATGCCCGGAACCATTTCCAAGAAGAATGAAAGTGTGCAAAGAGCAATGATTACTATTGACGGGCTTGTGAAAATAGAATCTTTACTTGCCACCTGCTTCACCTCCAGGGATGTAAGCTGCATTAAGGTCAAACATATTTCCAATTACTCTCCGGTTTATATTCCAATTGATCTCCAATTTATGTTCTAATTGTTCTCTAATTTTATCTCATATAACACTGTTTTAAATTTGAGGTGATTAGAGTATCTTACCTGTAACCAAAATGAAGAATCTTAGCTAGAATGATATCGATGATATGTTTTCATTGAATTGATCATTGATATTTATCTCACTTTAAAACTCTTAACTCTGAGAATCAACTCTTAATTTTAAGAACTGCCTATACATTAATTAAGTGCCTACTTAAGTGATTTACATGTAAGCCAGTAAATTATATATGAGTCAGTAAATTATGTGTAAGCCAGTAAACATATGTAAACCCGTAAATTATATGTAAGCCAGTAAATTTTCCGGATACTATGGCTTAGACGTTTACCTTATTTATAGTTCCGTTTTTCAGAGGTCATTAAATAAGTCAATTTCACATCATCAAAACCTTTGATAATATAAATCGGAATTAAAAGGTAGGCGAGGAAAGTAAACCAATTACTGGAGAGGTACTCTGATTATGTTCAAGAATGATCATATTCAAGAGTGAAATTGTTGAAAACGGATCAACGTTGTTTTTATTCAAAAACATAATATTTATATTAGAAAATATATCAGTTAATATTCAATTAAGGGTATCATATTTATGTGTTTCCTGTGAAAATACAAAAATAGTTTACGGCGTTTACTGTGTAAAGCCGTATGGTAATGCTAAGCCTATAAATATTTTTCCATTTATTTATTCACTATATATTTATAAACTCTACAATATTTTTTTAATTTTATATTTACGTTAAGGATAGCTTTTGTTTATGGATTCGTATTTGATTTTGGTAACAAACATTTACATAATCACCTGTTTTAAATATGAATAAAAAGTATAATTATTAACAATTAATAACACAAAGAGATAAAAGACTAGTATTAAAATAAGTTTCATTGAAAAACTCGAATCTATGAACACTAACTTAGTTTTTTTATCTATTGTTCAAATAAAATTGTAAAGTATACTGATTTTGAATTTTCCCATTTTACCCATCTCGAAATACGTGTTACAAATTAGAAAATGTTATATAGATTTGGTACGTTAAGACAATTAATTAGTGTTTATTATCCATCGGTAGCGACCTCTTGTTAGGATTAAGGTCTCAATCGTTGGCAAAAACGGTTTTTTTTGACAAAAAGGGTGTAAAAACAGCTTTGAAGAGAAATTAAGCCCTAAAAACGACTTTTACATGGAAATATTTCCTCTAAAAACGACTTTAGCTGGAAAAAACGCTGGTGAAATACTTGCTAGTTGAAAAAATAGTTAATAGCATTTTACCAGAAGCGCATTTACTTACACGGTTGTAACTTTAAGCAGACGGCAAAATATATAATGTACAATCATGAAGAATATGCCGAGTATGATAATTGCAATCGTCTTGGTAAAGTCGACTTTAAACAAATTTAGGAGGTAAAGCTCAAATGAGCAAACTAACTACCGGGAGTTTTTCTATCGAAGATCTGGAATCCGTTCAGATCACTATTAATAATATTGTAGGGGCAGCAAAGGAGGTTGCCAAAGGAGCAAAAGAGCCAAAAGAAGAACTTGGCCCGATGGGTCCGACCCCCTTCCCCACAGTTGCCAAAGTAAGAGACTGGAGTTTTACGCTGTTTGACCGTTATGAACCGGTCTATACCCCAATGTGTGACCAGTGCTGTTACTGTACCTTCGGACCGTGTAACCTTGAGGGTAACAAGAGAGGTGCCTGCGGTCTGGACATGAAAGGTCAGACTGCAAGAGAGTTCTTCCTACGCTGCATTACGGGATGTGCATGTCACAGTGCTCACGGACGCCACCTTCTCGATCACATTATTGACCTCTTTGGAGAGGACATGCCAATCAATATGGGTGCCTCTAATGTGATTGCCCCTAACATACAGCTTGTTACAGGTATGCAGCCGAAGACACTTGGTGAGCTCAAACCTGCAATGGAATATGTTGAAGAAGAGCTGGGCCAGTTACTTGCCACAGTGCACGCAGGACAGGAAGGAGCAGCAATCGACTATGATAACAAGGCAATGCTTGCCGGAATTCTTGACCATGTCGGGATGGAAGTTTCAGATATAGCTCAGGTTACTGCACTTGGCTTCCCGAAGTCCGATCCTGAAGCCCCTCTTGTTGAAGTAGGTATGGGAACACTTGATGGCTCAAAGCCAGTGATTATCGCAATTGGGCACAATGTTGCCGGTGTCACCTATATCATGGACTATATGGAAGATCATGATCTTACCGACAAGCTCGAAATCGGAGGTCTCTGCTGTACCGCATTCGACATGACAAGATACAAGAGAGAAGATCGGAAAGCCCCCTATGCAAAGATAGTTGGTACCATTTCCAAGGAACTAAAGGTTGTACGCTCCGGAATTCCTGATGTAATTGTTATTGACGAACAGTGTGTAAGGGCTGACCTTCTAGAACAAGGACAGAAACTTAAGATTCCAGTTATTGCATCTAATGAGAAAGTCATGTACGGTCTTCCAGATAGGACAAATGACAGTGTGGATGCAATTGTTGAAGATATTAAGACCGGAAAGATTCCGGGCTGTGTAATGCTGGATTATGACAAGCTCGGAGAACTCATACCTAGACTTGCAATGGAAATGGCTCCACTCCGTGAAGGAATTTCAGCCATCCCCACTGATGAAGAAATGGCAAGCCTTGTCGCCAAGTGTGTAGGGTGTGGAGAATGTGCACTCGCATGCCCCGAGGAACTTGATATCCCAGATGCAATCCAGATGGCAAAAGAAGGAGACTATTCTGCTCTGGAATATCTCCACGATCTTTGTGTAGGCTGCCGCAGGTGTGAACAGGTCTGTAACAAGGAAATCCCTGTCTTAAGTGTCATCGAAAAAGCTGCCCAGAAAGTTATTGCCGAAGAGAAAGGTCTGGTAAGAGCCGGAAGAGGGCAGGTAAGCGATGCCGAGATCAGGGCAGAAGGTCTGAACCTGGTTATGGGTACTACTCCTGGTGTTGTTGCAATTATCGGATGCTCCAACTATCCTGCAGGTTCCAAGGATGTATACAACATTGCAGAGGAATTCCTTAACCGGAATTACATAATTGCAGTTTCCGGATGTTCTGCGATGGATATTGGTATGTACAAGGACGCTGACGGCAAGACTCTCTACGAGAGATTCCCAGGTAGATTCGAAAGAGGTAACATCCTCAATACCGGATCATGTGTCTCTAACGCTCACATCTCAGGTACTTGTCACAAGGTAGCTGCAATCTTTGCAGGCAGGAACCTTTCAGGCAACCTCGCTGAGATCTCTGACTATACACTCAACCGTATCGGTGCAGTAGGACTTGCATGGGGTGCATACTCCCAGAAAGCAGCGGCTATCGGTACCGGATGTAATATGTACGGTATCCCAGCAGTGCTCGGTCCCCACAGCGGAAAGTACAGAAGGGCCCTGATTGCCAAGACCTATGATGATTCCAAGTGGAAGGTTTACGACAGCAGAAACGGTTCTGAACTGGCTATTCCACCAGCTCCTGAATTCCTCATCACCACTGCAGAAACCTGGCAAGAAGCCTGTGTAATGATCGCAAAGAACTGTATCCGTCCTTCCGACAACAACATGGGCAGATCCATCAAGCTCACCCACTGGATAGAACTCAGCGAGAAGTATCTCGGTGTGCTACCTGATGACTGGTGGAAGTTTGTCAGGAACGAAGCTGATCTCCCACTCGCCAAGCGTGAAATGCTCTTGAAAAATCTTGAAGCCGAGCGCGGATGGGAAATTGACTGGAAGAAGAAGAAGATCATTTCCGGCCCGACTATTAAGTTCGATGTCTCTTCACAGCCAACTAACGTTAAGAGACTCTGCAAGGAGGCCTGAAGATGGTTGATACTACCAAAAACACCAAGCTCTTCACCAGCTACGGTGTAAAGACCTCAAAAGCTATAACCACAGAAGTAGCGGCCAAGCTTATTTCAAAAGCTAAGAAGCCGCTTTTAGTAGTAGGGACCGGAGTTCTTGACCCGGAACTACTTGATAGGGCAGTGAAGATCGCAAAAGCAAAGAACATCCCTATTGCAGCAACTGGCACATCAATGCCTGGCTTTGTGGACAAGGATGTTAATGCCAAGTACATTAACCTGCACCAACTTGGTTTCTATCTGACAGATCCTAACTGGCCTGGACTTGATGGCAATGGGAACTATGAAACAATCATCCTTCTGGGCCACAAGAAATACTACATCAACCAGGTGCTGTCTGCGACTAAAAACTTCAGTGATGTAAAATCAATTTCAATAGACAGGAACTACATCCAGAACGCAACGATGTCTTTCGGAAATCTGAGTAAAGCAGATCACATCGCAGCACTGGACGAGGTAATTGACCTTTTATAAGTTTAATTTAGGAGGCGAAATATAATGGCAGAATTCCCATTTGAGATTTCCCCAATGTTTGAAGGAGAAAGAGTAAGAAAGGAAGGAATGTTTGTTGAACTCGGCGGCCCGAAGTCCCTGGGTCTGGAACTTGTCCGTGCAAAGGCAATGGACGAGATTGAAGATGACAAGGTTACAATCATCGGTCCGGATCTTAAAGAGATGGAAGAGGGCAAAACCTATCCCTGGGCAATGATCTTCAACATCGGTGGAGAACTTGTAGAGCCTGATCTTGAGTCTGTCGTCGAAAGACGTGTCCACGACTTCATTAATTACTGCCAGGGCATTATGCACCTGAACCAGAGGTATGATGTCTGGATGAGAGTTTCCAAGGATACAGCTGCAAAGATGGACTCCTTTAAGCCCTTCGGACAAGCTGTCATGATGCTCTTCAAGACCGAACTTCCGTTTATCGAGAAGATGCAGGTGACTTTCTACACCGACCAGGCCGAAGTCGAGAAGCAGCTGGTAGAAGCCAAGGAAATCTTCAAGGCAAGAGACGCCAGGACAAAGGACCTCCGTGACGAGGACGTCGA
>DAQQ01000066.1:0-922 GCA_002508465.1 Methanosarcina sp. UBA7
CTAGCCTTTCTGCAATCATGACTGCATGTATTCGTGCTCATCACTCAATGTATGATACTCCCAAAATCTTTGATGATTTTCTGGCCTATAATTTGATACCACAAGAAGCACTGTTATCGATTAAACAACATTTTAGTAAGGATAAACAGTTTAACGATCCTGAGCATACTGTCACACCCTCAGACCAGACAATTACCCTCGCATCTTTTACGAAATCAACCAGTGTTCTTAGCCGTGCGCGATATACGGAAGATGCCCTGGAGGAAGCTGTCAGACAGGGAGTGAAGCAATATGTAATTCTTGGAGCAGGGCTGGATACCTTTGCATTTCGGCGTCCAGAAATGATGGATTGTTTGGAAGTGTTTGAGGTAGATCATCCGGCTACACAAAATCTCAAGCTTCATCGCCTTGAAGAGTTAGGATGGGAGCATCCGGCACACTTACATTTCATTCCCGTGGATTTCACAAAGGAAAACTTAGCAACAGCACTCACTTGTTCACCATATTATGACCCGAGTGTTAAAAGTTTCTTTAGCTGGCTTGGCGTTACCATGTACCTGACTCGGGAAGAAGTGTTTTCGACGCTTCGCTCCATCACCGATATTGCCCCTGAGGGCAGTGCAGTTATTTTCGATTACTTTGATTCGGACGCATTTATTCCCGAAAAATCGTCACCAATAATGAAAAAAAAGCAGGAAATTTTTCAAAAGCTAGGTGAAAAGATAATAACGGGTTTTAATCCCTTAACTCTGGATGAAGATATTGCAAGTTTAGGATTAAGTCTCCATGAGGACCTGAGTCCAGAAGATATCGAAGAGCGTTATTTCCGTGGACGTAAGGACGGACATCATGCTCCTGAACATGGACATATTGCATGGACAATTGTCAAATAATATGACTATGAGCCTATCCCAAAAGCCAT
>DAQQ01000066.1:944-1200 GCA_002508465.1 Methanosarcina sp. UBA7
TTGAGTTTTGGGATCAGCTCTATTACAAACGGTTTTTGCCCTGAAATCTATCTTAATCCGCTACAATAACTGAGGACACATGAAAACATTGAGGACACATGAAAGCATTTGAAAAATGTGTACTATAAAAATCTGTCAGTTGCACACTAAAAATATGAGATCCCTATTACCTTGAAGTTCAGTGTGAAGTGTGGATTTGAACCTACGAAATCTTTCGATACTGTATCTTAAGCATTATTCATTGGTCATCGGTTAA
>DAQQ01000066.1:1268-7729 GCA_002508465.1 Methanosarcina sp. UBA7
TCCTTAACCGAATACAAATGAAGCATTATTCAGTTTTGAAAACAATAGGAACAAAGAACTAATTAGTAGATAATTGAAAATTCACAAGTCATACTCCTTTTTAAAAGCTTTCTTGAAATAAAAAATCTTTTCTACATCAGTGAACATTGGTTCTTTCCTGAACTCATTCTAATTTGTGGTCTCAAGTTTACCTTCATCAATAACAAAGAGAAGAGTTCTGGTATTTGCAGGACATCAATGTTCCTGGATATCATTTTCATTTCATTACCGTAAACAGGAGTGTAGGTATATTCTTGGGTTTGAGTTTGAGAACAGAAATGCTGCTCTCGATACAACAACAGCTGTTTTCATGAAACTTCCCACCAGCGACGTTTTTCAAAAGTAAAACTGAGCATGACTTAAAATCTGGCAAGGGATTTCCTGTATCGTGAAGTTGTTTTAAGCTAATCTCTTTTTTTGTAATCTTTGAAAATTGTAAATCCTTCTCTAGTACTGATTAACGAAAACAGAGGTTGATTATACTGAGACAATTAATAAAAACAGTACAGAGAATAAAGGACCACAAGCTGATTAAAAAAATATCTTGAAACTACCAGACTTTGAAGTATATTAAGGAGCAGGTAGCCTGCTTGCAGTAGTCCTGTATAAAACGAAAGTAAAAAAAATCCAAAGTTCTATGTAAAAAAAGTATTTAAAAGTGGTTTAAAAGTGATTTAAAAGTAGTTTAAAAGTAGTTTAAAAGTAGTTAAAAAAGATTAGAGAAAACCTGAAAGATTTTTTGTTCCTATTACCTATCCCCCGGTAAAGTAATTCAGAGACATACCCTCAATATATCTTTGAATTAGAACATCTTCCAGGCAATTCTTTACTCACATACCCCATTCAGTCCCCATTTGTGTTGACTTCTTCTTTTTGTCTTAGCGTTCTATCTATTCGTTTTTATCCGTTTGTTTGGGTTTACTCTCTTGTTCTCTTGAGGTTGAATCTGTTCTCTTATTCTAGTGAAGTTACAAACTATAATTATTCCCAAACTTATTTAAAATAAACTATATAAAAAATTAGTCCCGAGCAAATAATATTCTCATATAAAATGTTTTTATAGCAAAGAACATTTTAATATTAATGATTATTTTTAAATTGTGTATCTTTTTTCTCCATTATAAAAAACAGGACTTATTTTTTTCACATACAGAGCCTATCCCAAAACATTATCTAATCTACTATTACCGCCAATATTATAACTCCTATTCTGGCATCATATTGGTTTTGGAATAGGCTCGATGTGAAACTTTGTCATTTCTACATCTTTTTTAGTGCTCCGAAATCTAAAAAATGGAAAATATAAAAAGTGGAAGACCTAAAAAACGGAAGATCTAAAAAATCGAATAAATGATAGATTTTGACTTCCATCGTTGCCTATTTCATATCCCTGAATTCAAGAAAGGTTTTATAATTATGAATCATATTTTCATTATTCTATATAGTGACATTTATCATAATAGTAAATTGTTTTCAATATAGGATAAACTTAACTGGGGATAGCAAATTATTTGGTGGAGTATATGGGTGATAGAGAAAAAAATGTAGGGCTTGCTGCAGCTTTGAACATACTCTTCACAGTCATAGAACTGATTGGAGGATTCTTAACAAATAGCTTAGCACTGATAGCTGATGCCTTGCATGATTTTGCTGACAGTTTTGCGTTAATAATAGCCTGGTACGCAGAAAAGAAAGCAAAAAAACCTGCAACAAGCAAAATGACTTTTGGATATAGAAGGTTATCTCTTTTATCTGCAACATTTACTATTATTGTACTGGTAACCGGATCGTTGTTTGTACTTACTCAAGCTATCCCGCGTCTAATCAGTCCGGAACCTGTAAACGCCGAAGGAATGGTTTTAATTGCAGTCATTGGAGTTACTATAAATGGACTTGGATATTTTCGATTAAAGAAAGGGATGAGCCAGAGTGAGAAAGTATTATCCTGGCATCTTCTGGAAGACATTTTGGGATGGGTAGTTCTGCTTACCGGGTCAATAATCATGAGGTTCTGGAACAAACCAGTTATCGATCCTATAATGACAATAGGATTCACTGTTTTTGTATTATGGGGAGTTTCTAAAAACGCAAAAGAAGTATTGAATCTTCTTCTGGAAGGTGTCCCTGAATATATCGATATTGACGAGATTAAAAAATCTATCTTGTCAGTTGAAGGAGTGAAGATGGTTCATGATCTCCATGTATGGTCTCTGGAAGGAGAAACCGACATTTTAACAGCTCATGTTGTTGTGGAAGATAAATATTTACAAACACCGGATAAAATGAGGCAAGCTATTAAAATCAAGTTAGAGGGGCATCATATAGAGCATTCAACTCTTGAACTTGAAAGTGAAGGACTTTGTTCTGGAAAAGAATGTATTTTTGAATCGAAGAAATAGTGAACAAGGAAGCGTACAAGGAAACGTACAAGGAAACGTACAAGGAAACGTACAAAGAAACGTATAAAGAAATATACAAAGAAACATGCAAAGAAACATGCAAAAGAATGTACAAATAACGTACAAATAATATGCAAAAACGTAAAAGATTGCGATAAAGATAAATTTTCAATAGTAAGGATCTTGTGCAGTAACTAGGATCTTGTGCAACCGGAAGATTAATCCATGATTGAATAACTGGTCGCGAGGCACTGACCTGTGAGATCATACTGTATGTTCAGGTAGTGATACCATTGAGCTCAGGAAATATCGAACCATGATTTTTTGAAAATAAGTCAAAAAATATAACTATAAGATAATATTTTATTCGCAGTCTTGCGCAAACTGTCCTATTCTGTCAGTTATGGTCCCGCAGCCAGCGAAAAACGGTTTTTCGGTAACTGTGATAGTAAGCTTTGATCTTCCATCCCATTCGAAATTCGCAGTAATCCCATTGCCGGAAATTTCTCCGCTTTCTCCCGACGGAACGTTGATGCCGAAGTCCTGAAGACCCTGCTTCATGCACTCAAACCTATCAGGTGTAATACCGGAATACGTTACTGGTCTACAACCACCTCCTCCAAACTGTGCTTGTGCTAACCCAGTAGAATAAATTGAGCATAATAATATCAGACAAACTATTGATATCTTTTTCATTCTTAACCCCCTAATACGAGTTTGACTCTTTAGTCAACCGTTTATGCAGACACAGACTGAACCACACAAAGCATAACTATCGGAACTTATTTTAATTGAAATTCCTTGTTGACATCCTCGGCTCTGGTGTATTCTTTGTCTGGAATGTTTTCAAGAGTTTCTAATACCTTATTACTCGCATTATTTCTTTAGCATGTCCAATGAGGTCCTGTTTTTTTGCAGGATATGTTACATTTTTCAAAAACTTCTGAACTTAATTTGGATCGGTTTCCATAGATCCACCATACCATTTACTTTTTCAAACTCTATAATGACCTCGCCATTACTGTAATATATTTTCATAAGAGTTTCTGAACCTTAGAGCTTTTTTAGCCTTTAGTCTAAGTTATAGAACATGCTCCTCAGGTGAGTTTACTTGACCGAAAACTTATTCCATAAAATTCAGTAGTTTAACCTGTTTGCTCTTTAGTGCGCTGGCTTTCCAGATGTTCGGTTTCACTGATAACTCAGAGCATTAATTATATTCTGGCATTATATTCCATTTCAGGTATTCCCTTCAAAGTATCCAAAGTCATTTTCTGCCTGTTTTCCCTTGCAAACCTGAGAAGATTTTTGTTAGCAGGATAAAACAGTACTCGTACAATCATGATTTCCTAATCTCTTGTTTATCATTTTGATAGGTAATCTTAATAGAGATTCAGGTAGCTACCTCTTTTCCCCTTGCGGTCCACCTCCGATAAATAATATAATTATGATTATAATTATATAAAAACAATTCAACACAAACATTTGTTAGAGGATATTATCAAATTTTGAGATTCTGCTTTCTTTGTCAACAGAGGAAATTTAAAGAAAATTTATAAATCTATTAAACTCTGTTTTTCTATATTGACGCCAGAAAAAACTGTATAGAAAAGAAGAGGGAAAGGCAAATGAAACCAGATTAAGAAAAATATAAAAAGAAAAGTAGAGATTCTTTAGCTGGATAGATTTATGTAAGAAAGTATTATGTAAGAAAGTATTTCCAGGATGAAATCAGAGAAATATCATATTTTTGTGTCAGAGAGATTATCATACTTTGGTGTCAGAGAAATTATCATATTTTGGTGTTAGTCTTGACAGCAATAGTGGGGTTAAATGACATTTTGGGATAGTCTCATAAAAAAGCAAGACCAGAACATGCAGGCAAAATTACCCAATAAAATATAGAAGCAGATATGATGGTGATAAAGGTTTGAACCTATTATGAAGCGGTTCTTAACTGCCACTCAAAATGTCATTTTAAGTCTAATTCTAATGGCTGTACATGCTGAAAGTTTTCGAAAAATTAAAGAAAGGATGTTACACTACTTAGCCAAAAAACTACTTAGCTAAAAAACTAATGGTAAGATTTTTGAAGAGAATTAGAATCTTGCTTATATACTTTAATAGCCCCACTTATAAACTGTCTATAGATTCCGCAGTACCTTTTATCAAAAGCTTTTGTACACGTATACGAATTATCTCGATAAGCAGCACATTTTAAAGCGTATTTACATTTAATATTAGACATGTCTTCCCCTTTTAAACTTCAGTGTTCCACTGTCCTGCTTCATTTTCCTGAATTTATATCCTTACAATCAATATTTATATTAATCGCTTTATAATTTAAAAGAGATCGTCACAACATATGAACAGCACTCTGAAACTAAGCGGATTTGTAAAGGATTTCTACTAACGCGCGAAAATAACTGACTCATACTAAGAAAGATGGCTCTATAAAATTCCCTCTAAACTTGTCTCCAGCTCCTCTCGCATGAACTGCTCTTCCGTGCTTATCGAATAACCACTTTAAACAAACAGAGAGTTATATATTTTGTAGCGATTATTACCAGTTATTAAAAACCGTTGATTATCCTCAACCGCAGGTGAGATTGATATGGGCACATTTGATACGATTAAGAATAGGAGAAGCATACGGACGTATAAAAGCGAGCGTATACCGCAGGAAAAGCTTGAGAAATTGCTGGAGGCCGCAAGGCTAGCACCATCGGCTGCAAACAGGCAGAACTGGAAGTTCATTGTTGTCGAAAATGAGCAGGTAAAAAAACAGCTTGTTACTGCTTGCAATAATCAGGCATTCGTAGGTACTGCCTCGCATATCATTGCAGGCATAGGGGATCCCTCCCAAAAATGGCACCAGGTTGACCTTGCCATTGCTCTTGAACACATTGTCCTGGAGGCTGTCGAGCTAGGACTGGGTACTTGCTGGATTGGCGCTTTCAATGAGGATGAGGTTAAAAGATTACTCATGATACCTCAGGACAAAAAAGTAGTCGCTTTACTGACTGTCGGAATCCCAGAAGAATCACCCGCCGCCAGACCAAGGAAAGCTCTGGAAGAAATCGTGTCTTACAATGAATATACATAAGCTAACATTTAAGCTAACATTTTCTTTACTATCTCAAATTTTAAGCACTCTGATGCAAAACCAACTCGATGAAATAATTACGCAGACCATAGGCAGATGGAATGCTGACTGAACCTGTTTCAGTTTTCTGCTACATCTTCAGGTTTCGTCAGTATAGGTCTGCCTCTTCTACAGTAGTTTCTTCCGGAAGTGGCATAAAATCATGATACCTCTTCTACTCTAAAACCTGATTTATAGAAGATATCTTTTAAACCAGTTACATGCTAAACGAGCAACTTCTTCTATAGCTCCCTTCTCTTCAAAAAGATTGGTAGAACCTGGAATAATCTTAAGTTCCTTATCTGCTATAACTATTCTATCCAAAGCCCATTTATTATAGTCTACTACTTCGGCATCTTTTCCGCCTACAATAAACAGAGTAGGTGACTCTACATACATTAAAGCATCTTCAGCAAGGTCAGGCCGTCCTCCCTTAGAGGCAACTGCTTTTACAACGTCCTTGAGCTCTTTTGCAGCTATTAATGCAGCTGCAGTCCCTGTATTGGTCCCGAAATAGCCCAGATTAAGCCCTTTAGTGTCAGACCTGTTTAAAAGCCACCTGCTTACATCAATAAGCCTTATTGAAAGCATTTCTATATCAAAATGGAAGTCACGCTTTAACATCTCGATTCCTCCTTCATCTACTGTCAAGAGATCGAGTAAAAGAGTTCCGAGATTGTTTTTGTTAAATTCCTGTGCAATATACTGGTCACGTGAACTTAAGCTTTTGCTCCCAGTACCGCGTGCAAAAACAACAATTCCCCTGGCTCCGGTGGGAATATCCAGGTCTCCGTTAAGATAGATTGGCCCAATTGGAATTTGGACCTCCTTACTCTCTTGTCCTATATTAAATAATTCTTCATTGGTCATCGGTTAAG
>DAQQ01000011.1:0-15469 GCA_002508465.1 Methanosarcina sp. UBA7
TTAAGCTAAAAATGGGATAGATTAACAACACCAATTAGTGGATACTGTCAAACTTAGGTTACCAACTTCCAATTTGTTTCATTTTACATGCCGTTCCGCAATACCAAAATGAAACTGGAATTTACTCAACATTTGACCTTTTGTATCGCCTGCTGTTGTATTATGTACTGGACCTACAAATGGCTTTGAATCTGCGAAATCATTTCAGGATACAACAATTAGAAAAAGAGTCTGCTTTAAGAAGGCAAGTAAAGAATTAGTCATTTTCAATGCCTGAGTTTTCTACTGAAAGCATGAGTTCTCCGTAAAGCAGCTTTTCGAGAGTTTCGGCTACATACTTCCTTTGCTGGTATTTCTGAATATCCTCGTGCATTCTGAGGTCAGAGTCTACCTGGACTCGTACGAGAGCAAAATGAAAGGCTTTTTCATTCTTAATCAGCGCAGTATAGAAAGTTTCAAGGAGGTAAGGGAGTTTGAGGGGATCTTCTATAACTTCACTTAAAAGCAGCATCTCTTCAGGAATATCCTGGTAGTGTGAGGATATATCTTTTTTTCCGGTAATAAGTTGCAGGTTTTTTTCTGAATACTTTTTCTCAAAAATAATGATTTCGCCAATAATACTTCCCACCTCTTACTCAATTTAAATTTCAAGCTCCCTGAGTAGTTCCTGAGTAACTTCCAATGTTTCTGGTTGAACTGAAATAATGGCCTGTAAAAGGGAATAAAAAGACTTAAGCCAGCATTCCCTTTACAATAATATCAATAGCCTCATCTTCTTCAAGACCGCGGGCCATGAGAGTTTCGACCTCTTTTTTGTCCACACACCCTATTGCAGCCTCGTGAGTTACCTTGGCCAGAGGATTATCTACTCGTACAATAGGAACAGCTTCGGCTTTTGCATTGCCCTGGATAACTTCCATGCAGTCTACATGTCCCCTTGATCTTGGGGCGTGACCCTCAGTGATTCCCCTGAACTCCGACTCTGCATTATCAGTAATGGCCAATCGACTCTTGATTACGCTTCTGGCATTTTCCCCATTAAGGGATATTTTCTCCAGGATTTTTATTTTATCGTCTTTTTTCCCATAGACCTTGGTAACCATCTCACAAATCGAGTCTTTTTCGGCGTCCACACTGTAGTCAAATTCCAGATACCCTACCCTGCCCGAAACAAGTGAGAAATTTGTGTAGTAGCTACCTCCTTCCTCTATTTTTATATGGGACTTTGGGATTACCTGAATTCCTCCATGAGGGCCATGAAAATGAGTTTCAGTGTATTTTAGAGAGGCATTTTTTCCTACATGCATTTGAGCGTCCATTCTATGAATAATCTTTACAGCATTAGGAAATGTACAGTGGGCAACGAGTTCAACAGCCGAATTTTCTTCGGCTGTGAAATTCATATTTATTTCCTGAAGCCCGTCTTCAGGAACAAGTCCGAAGCAAAGGTGAACAGGAAGTGGAATTTTGTACCCTTTCTTAATGGTCATTTTAACATCCACTCCGTGTTCGGTCTCCTGTGTCTCGAGTACAATTCCTTCGGTCCCGTTCGCATTAAGCACTTTGTTTCCACTTATCACAAGGCTTGAAAGCTCATGTTTATGCAGGACCGCAGCATCTCCTCCGGCTGCCGAATAGGCTGCGTCCATATCTTTAATTTCGCTGGAAAGTGTATTAAGAGTAATCTGAGTCATTTTTCAGGCCGCCTTTGGTGGTGATACCCTGCTGTCACAAGGTATACACCTGTTTTTGAAAAATTCACTGATTTCCAGAGGGTCTCCGCTCCTGAGGATAACCCCTTCACACATTAGGGATGCTTTATCGGAAGCGGCTGCAATTTCCTTTCTGTGCGTAATTACAAGTACCGAGGAACCGTTTTCTTTGAAAGTTCGGATCAGGTTTACAATTTCCTTTAAGGAAACCACATCAATTCCGGAATCGGGTTCGTCAAGAATTGCAAGTTTCGGTTTCATTGTAATTATGGAAGCAAGTTCTATGCGTTTTCTCTCGCCTCCACTGAGCGCCTCTCCAACTTCCCTATCCAGGTATTTTTCAGGTTTAAGGTCGACTTTCCTCAGAGCTTCTTTTAGCTCTTCTTCAGTAACACCTCCACTACCTTTTGCTCCAATTGCCAGGTAATCTCTGACTCTCAGCCCTTCAAAGCGGGCAGGCTCCTGCCAGGCAAGGGTAATACCTTTTCTTGCACGCTCGGTTATCGAAAGTTTTGAAACATCTTCCCCATTAAAGATGAGGCTGCCTTCCTCGTGTTCGTAACCCTGGAGTCCCATCAGAGTATAGGCAAGAGTACTTTTTCCTGCACCATTCGCGCCGATAATACTGTGAATTTCCCTGTCGCCTATCTCGAGATTGACCCCTCGGAGGATTTTCTTCCCATCACGGCTCAACACCAGGTTTTTTAAAGATAGAATCTACGACACCTCTATAAGTTTTTTACTTAGCCCTGCAGCAAATCCTTGCAGTGCTGCAAATCCTGAACCGTATTTACATTTATTGCTAGTTTGGGATTATCAAGTATTAGATTAAAGTCTTCCTGTTCTTTTCGAATTTGAGAACTGTCCAGAATATTAATTCCGACAGGTACTATCAGCTTCCCATCCTTGTTAAAGACCGTATCCGGCCTGATTCCTGCTCCTTTGCAGACATTAATAGGGACATATACCGAAAGTGCCGGCTTTCCTTCTTCTTTATATTTTTCGATTACCAAATCGATAATCTCAGGGTTTATCAGGGGAAGGTCTGACATAATAATCATTACAGGCCCAACCGTTTCTGCGGTTTCTACTGCATGAATCATATCCCCTACATAATTTCCACCAAAAGTCCTGATTACACGAACTTCGCCTTTATAGCGTTCCTGAATCATAATCTCGGTCCTGGGAGTAACAGGTGAGATCGCTACAAAAACCCTGTCTATATTCTCTGAGGCCCTTAGGGTATCTATCACATAGGCTATAAGTGGTTTTCCAAGCAATTCAACACAGGGCTTTTCCCCCATTCCAAGCCTCTGTCCGAATCCTCCTGCCATTACAATAGCGTCCATTTTAAACCTCCCATGTATCCGTTCAATGAAAAATTCAGGAGAACTGCGAGAACAATGAGCGCAGTTACTCTACCAATTTCGTTAGCAGTACCGATCCCATCGCCATTTAAGCCCCCAAAATGGGCATAGCTTCGATTAAGAATCACTAGAGCCGAAATGCAGGCTCCCAGATAAGGCAGCAGTCCTATCCACCCGAAAGGCAGAAAGCAAACGATGGCCCCGAATATGAATCCAATCAGAAAATTCTTTCTGGTTGCTCCGTTTATAGTCATAGCTCCCAGGCCAGGATAAGCCTGTTTTTCCTGAGGAGGTATTGGCTTCCCAAAAGCAGCAATAGTTAGCATGGACTGTTTTGCGCTGACCTCTGCAATAAACACTGATGCAAACATTAAAGTAGGAAGGTTAACCCCGAAAGCAGCGGAGCCTACTTGCTGGACTGCCCTTATCGAACTGTACAGAGTAAGTAGTAAGAGAATACAGAAGGACACGCCTCCTGTCCCTATGGTCGTATCTTTCAGGGCTTTGATTTTCTTCTCACGTGATCCATGGGCCATAAAACCGTCCCCTATGTCTGTAACTCCATCGAGATGGTTAAAGCCTGTAATGTAATATATGAATCCCATGAGGAGGGCTGCAAGCACAGGCCCTGGAAATATTACCTGCCCTATGAATGCAACTGCCCCTATGAGAAGCCCAAGTACTGCCCCCACAACGGGATAAAAGTAGATTTTCTTCATGAGTTCGTCGATTCCTTCCATGCTGATTCCCACAGGGATCGTTGACAGGAATCCAAACCCAGATTTAAAAGCGAGAAAATATGAATTCATTGCGAACCGCCTGTTTTTTAATCCTTTCCTTCTATCAGTCCTTTCCTACAAATTCTGCCATACCTCTTGAGTACATATTGGAAGACACGCCTCCTATAAGGCCCCCGATCACGTCGTCCATAAAAGGCCCGAGATTTGCAAGGATTCCAGGTTTCTGTTTGTCAAACCTAACAAACTCAAATGCGCCCTTGGAGCCGCTGATATATGTTGCAATACTTGTGCCGAGCACTTCATCCGCAATTATAAAAGTGAGGTCTTTTTCATAGGAACTTTTGCTCAGGTTCGGAAGGTTTCCTGCCCTGCCTTCTCGCTCCAGCAGGACCCCGGAATAGATTAGAAGGCAGAGGTTTGGATCCGAAAGTGCGTACTTGAGTTCCCTTTTAAATAAAGCGTCTGCTTTCTCCCGAGTCTCTAAACCTGGATGAGGGACATACATTTCCAGAGCCGTATCAGCAAGGTCCTGAACACTGATGCCTTCTTCAGCAAGGACATCGAGGATGTTGACTGTAGCTTTTTCTTCTACTTTCTCGGGCTGCCCTTTTTTCAGGTCTCTTTCCTCAATATCGGATAACTTCATATGATCACTTCGGGGTTGTTAAAACGGTTCTATTAATTTTCGAAAATCTTTAACGCTATACATTGGTTTTTCTCAAAACCCTATTTCCTCATAGAACTTGTTTCCTCATAGAACCTATTTCCGCATAGAATTCGCATCATATAAGGAATCGGGCTCTGGCAAGCAAAGGGAGAGTCACAGATGCAGGTATACTCCTGCGAACTGAATTACTGCCGCGCAGGCAGCAAGCGAGAAGCCTGAAGCAACTGCTATTAATTGGGATACCCGTATTATATCTTTTACTTCGGTTGGAGGATATAAGGCCCCAAGTATATAAGTATCGGGTTTTTCGAGTTTAACTCCGAGCGCTCCTGCAGTAGCTGCCATGGGATAACCGGAGTTCGGGGACGGCGTTTTCATTCCATCTTCAAAAGCACTTTTTATGCTGTTTAGGGGGGAAATTTTTCCCAGTTTTTTCGGGAGCAGACTCACTATAAGGGCTGCTCCCAGAATGAATATGATTGAGATGCGAGCAGGAATCCAGTTCAATACGTCATCGGATTTCGCTGAAAAATATCCAAGTTCCTTGTAAGGTTCGGTTTTGTACCCAATCATAGAATCCAGAGTACTTATGGCTTTAAACGCATATGCCGCCACAAGCCCGAATTCTCCGAAAAGGGCATAATAAAAAATGGGACTCAGGATGCCATCAACATAGTTTTCGGACACAGATTCGATAACTGCAGAGGACATCTGGGTCCTGGTAAGTTTTGAAGTGTTCCGGCTTACATATATAGGGAGCAGTTCCCTGACTTTGTCAAGCCTATTTGCTTCGAGATGTCCGTAAATCTCTTTTGCAGGGCTGAGCAGGCAGTTAATAGCAAAGGTGGCTTTCAGGAAATAAGCCTCTATAAGAAGGGCAAGCACCCTGGGAATTCCCGGAAGGGCTGTAATGTACAGCACGGAGTAACCCAGTAAAGCTGCGAAAAAAACACAGCAAAGAGCCATTACAACTCCGTAGGCTTTCCTGTGGGTCTGAGGAGCTGCATTTTTTAAGACATTGATTAGTTTTCCTATCCATACTACAGGGTGTACGGCAGCAGGCGGCTCTCCGAAAACTATATCTATAGCGGCTGCAAGCAAAAGCACCAGGGCAAGATGCCCGCTGTCTGGCACAATCATAGGATAGGCTCCATTACTTTCTTCCAGGCAACTTTCACGAGTTCATCAGTATCTCCTTCCTGCATAAGGCAGTCAAGGATTTTCTGCGCAGTTTCGGTTTTGTGAACCAGATGACAGTCAACACAGCTCCAGACTTTTCCACCTCTTGAGCTCTGGATCCACCTTCCTCCTGTACGTTCGTCTTCACAGGGATAGAATGGACAGAAGCAGAAGGTACAGTTCTGGCCTTCAAAATGGCAGGGATAATATTCGCAGGTTTTCCTGCCTCCAATGCCTTCTTCAGAAGCCTTTTCTATTACATTCTTCAGTTCTTGCTTTGCCTGTTCTTTACCCCACTGGGTAATTACATCCCCGATTGCGGCAATTAGCCTGTCGTTTTCCTCTGCGGTCCGGACTGCAAGCCTTATGTAATCCTTTCCAAGACCGCGGAGGGAAGAGCAGTCCCTTATGAGGACTCCGCGAGCTGCCAGACGTGCAGTCAATTCCGTTGAATCAAGCATGAACTTGCTGATATTAACCAGGATAAAGTTTACATTCACTTCTCCGGCTTGAAAACCCCTTATCCTGTCGAGTTTAGCTTTAAAAATCTTTCCTTCTTCCCTGATCATAGTTCTTGCTTTTTTCAGGTATGGGTTTTCAATCCCGCCTTCAATATTAAGAAGGGAGGTCGCTACAGCATTTGCTACGGTTCCGAGGTTCCAGGAAAGCCTGGCAGTATCCAGAATTTCAGCTACTTCAGGGGAAGCTATTCCGAAGCCCATTCTGATTCCCGGGATTGCAAAGTCCTTTGTGAGAGAACGCATGACAAAAACGTAATTGTTGCTCGCTGCAAGGTCTGCAACGCTCTGTACAGGATCAGATAGCTCGATAAAAGCTTCATCCACGAAAAGAAGTGTTTTATGCTTAGTACAGCGTTCTGCAAGAGCTTTGATTTCTTCTCGGGTACGGAGTTTACCTGTCGGGTTATTGGGGTTGCAAATAAAGAGAATTTTTGCTTTTTCCAGAAGCTCATCAGGAAGTGTTTCGACTTCATCCTGGCTTGGGTACTGCAGTTCTGCTCCCATAATCCGGCACTGCATCTCGTATTCTCCGAAAGTGGGCCAGGGCAGAAGGACAATATCTCCTTTTTCAATCACGCATTCCACTACAAGTCTGATAATTTCCGTTGAACCGTTACCCGGAATAATATTCTTTGGGCTTACTCCAAGCCCTACGAACTTTGCAGCAGCCTCCCGAAACTCAGGATACCTGTTGTCAGGATATTCGGTAAGTTTCTTAAAGCCAGTATTAAGAATCTCATCAAAGTTCAATCCGCTTTCCGGATGCTCAAAAGGATTTCCCAGAGGATTAAAGTTTGCACTGAAGTCAAGAATTTCACTTTCAGGAATCCCGTAAGTTTCAGATGTTTCCTGAACTAACCCTCCATGCCTGCAGGGCTTCAGGTCCAGTAGATGTTTCCTTAAAGGTACACTTCTTTGCTCGGACACGGTAATCGCAAATATTTAGTGTGAATCATGTATATTAATCTGCTTATTATATTATTCAACGTAAACTTGCCTTTATTTGCTTTACAATTGTTTGATTGCGAAAACTTAGGCTTTCGGAATCCATTATACTTTATTTTACATATGAAAGATATTAATTAATTTTATTAAGCTCTTTAAAATCCAAACGTAAATCTTTAGTGTTATAGATTTGCAGTAAGAATTAAACATATAAATAATGAATAAAAATGAATCAAAATCGGATCAATTTAGAATTAAGGGTTAAATATAGTAATAAATATTAATTCCACATTCTGCAAAGATATTATATGGAGATTTATTCGCTAAATTGCCTAAAAAACTTGATTGACTGATTAATTAATTTTAATCTACTTGCAATTAAGAGACTGATAGTAGTTTTGTGTATTACTACGGAAAATGAGTTTAATCGCAAAAATAGGAAAATTTAAAGCTACTAAAAGGTAAAAAATTATTTTTAATATGTACTTTTATTAAAGAACTGCCCACTATACTTAATCTGGTAAATAATTTAATCTGGTAAGTAAGGCTCAAAATCCTTGAAAAAACTTTTTTAGAGAACTCTAAAATGTTAGGGTAATTGCTTATATGTTAACCCCAAATTATTATACAATTTTTTGGATCAGTAAGAGGCTCCTCTTTTAATATTATGGAGCCAGGAATTATTTTAATTAGTTCATTTGATTTATACGAATTAAATTCTTCTGGAGTGATTTCGTTATATGTTATGTAACCTCTTTTTGAGTTTAAAATTACTTTGTTTAAGTAAACGTCTTGTATAACACGAGGAAGCTCTGTAAAGGCATAGTTACTTATGACCAAATCATAGTTTTTTTGATCCAATTCGTTCATTGTTTTATAAGACAAAGTAGAGGGAATAATATAATTATCTAAAAATCTTTGAGCGAGATCAAGAGCTGGCTTTATATCTACTAAACAATATGTTGCTGGTTTATAATAAGCATTGATAATCCTACACTGTCCTCCATATCCAACGCCGATTTCACAAATATTGAAATTGTCCAGTGTTTGAAAATGCATCTTAAGGTCGGAAAGAACCTTAATATATCGAAGGGTGGTGGGTGAGATCATGCCAATTTTGTGGTATTCATACATTCTTGGATTTCCATAGAGGTCATTCTTCTTGAATGAGCTTATTGAATATAATATCTCAGCATCGTTACGATTATATAGTAGTTTAAGGTATTCACTTCCCTGATCGTAAGAAACGTGCTCTAAAACCCGATTATAAATTGGATCTCTCCTAAAATTAACGAAAAATTTATAGTCATTACTTGCTTTGAGACATGATTGTGGATAGACTTGGTCATCTGATAAACTTGTAATAACTTTACGTGGAACCTTTTTAACTAAAGTTAAGGGAATATTTGTTTTAACACGCAAATTTTCCATTAGATGTTTCATATCATTATATTGGATCATACGTTTTTATATTTTTTGGGATGTCGGGAAGTTTTATTTTGTTGTGTTTCCGAATATCAATTTTCATTTGTTTGAAATTTTTCTTTAAATTTTAGCATGAAAATGCTGCCATCAGCATGCATTTTCATACAGTTGTGCATGTTATTCAAGGAATATCATATTTGTTTTCTTTAATAGTTTACAAGAAATGCCCTTATTTCTTTGATTCTCATTGGCAGCGTCTATTATTTGCTGTAAATTTGAATTTAAATTTTTACATACTATGGAGAAAATTGACATCTTAACATAGAATTTTTACCCAACAGTTCCTGAAATTCATGATATGCAGAAAAATCAGCATACTGCCAGCATCTTTGCTACGGCTACACAACTTTCTCTTTCCAGGGAAAATTTGGATATAAAGCGAGTCACTTTTCTCCTTGATGAAACGTGAAGAGATTCTTGCCCTGTGTACCTCAAACCTTGAAGTTATTGCTTGCATCAGAGCCTTGAATCTCAAATTACAAAACTCATTGAACTATTTTTTACTTATTTTTCCAACTTTAATCTTTGTTACTTAAGACTCTTTCTTCACTACTCAAAAGTTTCATTTTTCAGCCTTTTTCGGTTCATTCAAACCTCTTCCTTAAGCTGCAATTTTTTTGCCAACTTCAAGTTACTATTTTTTGCCGAATTTATATAGTATCGAAAAAGTAAAATAGCTTGCTTTTAACTACTACCTTTCAGAATCGCTAAAAAGCATATCATCAATTAAGCTAAGCGGCGTAAAATTCGGATAAGTAATAAGGCCCTTATTAGAGTATCAGTAAATCAGAAATATGTGTGTCAGTAAACCAGAGATTACCCAGATTATCTTTATGGACTGGCAATTTATGCCTAATCTCATGCCTATGCCTTAATACTGCTCCTTAATATTATGCCCTAAAGTTATGCCTTACAACATTATGCTTTAAAATAATTGTTTTAATTTGATTATCAGGTGCATTTAAGAATGACAGTTAATAGACCAAGAGGTACCCGGGACTTTTTACCCGCCGATACTGCCCGGAGAAGATACGTGGAAAGTGTTATGCGAGACGTTGCCCGCAAATGGGGCTACAGTGAAATTATTACCCCCACGTTTGAACATCTAGATCTTTTCACCTTGAAGTCAGGGGAAGGGATTATAGGGGAACTCTACAACTTTACGGACAAAGGTGGCAGGGAAATGACTCTCAGGCCTGAGCTTACTGCTCCTGTCATGCGCCTGTATATAAACGAACTTCAGCCGTTTCCAAAACCTTTAAAATTGTTCTATTTCGAGAATTGTTTCCGCTATGAACGTCCCCAGAAAGGCCGTTTCAGGGAATTCTGGCAGTTCGGGGTTGAACTTATAGGAAGCGGAAAACCCGATTCCGATGCCGAGGTTATTGCTCTTGCCGATGCCATGTTAAAAGCCATCGGAGTGAAGGGTGACATGAAGCTCGGAAACCTTGCAGTCATACGTACGCTCTTGAGCGGTCTTGAACCTGAGATTGTGAGCAAGGTCATGAGGCTTGTGGACAAGAAAGAGTATGCAGGTCTCGAAGCCCTGCTTGAAGATATAGGGGCCGAAGAACAGCTCAAATCCGACCTGTTCCACCTGATCAAGCTTGAAGGCAGGCATATTCTTCCTGAAGTAATAAAAATCGTAGGAAATATTCCTGAACTTGTGAGCTTTGAAAGGACCCTCAAGCTTCTCGACGCATACGGAGTGGATTACTCCCTTGATTTCGGGATTGCACGCGGGCTTGACTACTACACAGGCATGGTTTTTGAGATCTATGCCGAGGGGCTTGGTGCCCAGAAACAGGTCTGCGGAGGAGGCTCTTATCAGCTTATCCAGCTTTTCGGAGGCGGAGATGTGCCTTCAACCGGCTTCGGGATAGGTTTTGACAGGATTATGGAAATCTGCCCCCTTATTCCACCTGCCCCTAAAACCATTATGTTGATCTCGAAACCCGATGTCCATCTGGAAGCGATAGGTTTTGTAAATGAATTGAGAAAGTACGTGACAGTCCATACAGACCTCATGGAGCGTAATTTCAAAGTCCAGCTCTCCTATGCAAATACCATCAACGCCGACTACGTGGTCATAGTCGGAGAAAAAGAATTAGAAGCAGGGAAGCTTACGCTGAGGGATATGGTATCAGGAGAACAGGAACTTCTGACTCTGGAAGAGATTATTGAGAAAGTTTGTTAAGAACCAAACTAACAAATTCTTTTGAGACTATCTTAAAATTCGACTAGTTTTACAAAGCATTGATTTAGCATGAAAATGCTGCTATCAGCATGCGTTTTCATGTTGTTGTGCATGTTATTCAAAGAATATCATGTTCGTTTCCCTTAATTCGTTATACATTTATCATGAACTCATCCCACAATGGATGCATTGATAAAAATTAACACACTGATTTGTTTCAATCACCAACATTTATAAAGTTGACTAAAGTGTTAATTGTTAGAGACTTTGGTAATACAGATTATATAGGTGTTTAAAAATTGTAATGTTTGGAATTCAATCAGAGGTGGCATCAAAGATTGGAATCCAAAATCCAGAAGCTCGAACAGTTACTTACAAAAAAACCACTTCCCGCAGATGCACACAAAAATGCAATCAACTTTCCCAGTATGGCAGTAGATTAAGATTAGCCTATCCTTAAACTAATTATTTTGGGCAATTAGGCAAATAAATTCTACATTTGTGTTCAAGTGCGGAAAGTGGGATACAAGATCTAGAAAAGTAATTTTGAGCTGATCTCACAACTCCAAAAAATTAAATTGAAAGCATGAAGAATTACGAATACCCTGACCTCCACAGGCGGTCTCACAACCGTAGTTAGCGATAAAAATTCCTCCTTTTTTATTTAAAGGCTTCAAGAGACTTATTTTTACGAATCTTTGCCCTGAATTTGAATCGTCGGACAACTCCTGAAGGACGGGTATTCGTGACCCTCTGCGTTCCCTTAGTGATAAATTTTTTATTATTTAGCATGAAAATGCTGCCATCAGCATGCATTTTCATACAGTTGTGCATGTTATTCAAGGAATATCATATTTGTTTTCTTTTTAAAACAGTTTAAAACTCTATAATAATAATTTCATAGTATTGACTGAAATTAAAGTTTTATTAAAGCCTATAAAACTTTAAAGTTTGGGATTTGTACAAAACTGATTTTTCAAAGGGCAATATCCATACTATGTAAGTTTTACTCGCTGGATAGTAAACCAGATAATTTAATATCTATGACGTAATTTCCAGTTATAATCTTCGTTTACTTAGGTAATAGAAGATTTCAAAAACATTTACGAAAGGCCATTAGTCGTCACATTTAGTGAGTTTTGAAATTTTTTAAATGAAATTAAGCTTTATATGAAAACGAAAAGTGTTTTTAAGGGAGAGCTAAATTGGCGGTATTTAAAAAATGAAACTTCACACAACGTTTTATTTCAAAATCTTTAAGGCCTTATATTTTCCATGAAGTTTAAAGAGAATATAAAAATTGTATTAGTGGAGGAATAGGCTTGAATAAACAACATATATCGTATCTTGTTGCAATTCTGATTTCACTTCTCATAATTGCTCCGAGCATTGCAGGAGCAGCACCTAAAACTGACTGTAATGTCCCAGATTATAGAAATATTACGGCTTGCCAAGCTAAAGACATACTGGAAAATAAAAACGTATTCCTTTTGGACGTTCGTACGCCTGCAGAATATAACTATTCTCACATTGAAGGAGCGACATTAATACCATTAAAAAACGTGCCTGCACATGATCCTGTTAATTTGTCCGACGACCAGTTACTGCCCAATAGAATTAATGAACTGCCAAAAAACAAAAACACAAAAATTGTTGTCTACTGCTATACCGGGAAACGAGGCAGCATTGCAAGTCAAATGATAGTTGATGCCGGTTATAAGAGAGTATATAATGTTCAAGACGGTCTTACAGCATGGGTAAATGCAGGATATCCAGTTGTAATTGATTCTGAAAAATGGTTAACTAATTATCCTCATTACCTGTAAGGAGATTCATATGGCATATCCGGGCTTTTGTAGAAATCTTCTGGCTTATGAATTTCCAAATAGATAACTAAAGGTACAAAGTTAGATTTTAGTGATTGATTAGAGGATTTTTACAGAGCCTGAATTTTATACTCGTGACTTATGCGGCTAAAATAAAAACTCAATAATATTAACCTTCAACTGTCCAGACAACAATATAAAAAATTGAAACGCACGTGAATCCTTGAAAGAGGATATTTTTGAGCGTTTAGTCTATTAATATCTTCTATTTTATCTGGAGTTTTACTCCCACAAATTTTTATTTAGTATACATAACAATATATTTAAATGTAAGTAAGTAATTACTTACTTACATGGATGATACAGAACAAAGAATCTTAGACGCAGCTTTGAGAGTATTCGCTAGTGAAGGATTTACGGGTGCGACTACCCGAAGAATTGCGGAAGAGGCAAACATTGCCGAGGTAACTTTGTTCCGAAAGTTCAAGTCAAAAAAAAACCTGCTGAAAGAGGTGTTAATTAACAATCAAACTGTTTTTTCATCATTAGAGGACTTATTCCAATTGTTTCAAAACCAAAAAGATGTAGACCTTGAGACAGAACTTCGTATTTTGGGAAAAAATATTGCAAAAGCTATGAGAGATAAAAAGAAGGATAGCAAACGCCGGATGTTTATGTTCATGTTGTTTGAAGAAGGAAGACGGAGACCCGAAGTCTCTGAGGCTCTATCATCTTTTCTTCAAATGAATATCAAGCCTTTGAGCGAATATTTCGATTTGCAAATTAAAAACGGAAAAATGCGTACTACAAACTCCAGGTCTGCAGCAATAACTTTTGTCAGTTATTTTGTTTATACATCTTTACTAAGAGAAGTATTTGGTGACAGTTTTTTTGGTGAACATGATGAGGAAATTGAACGGTTTATTGACATATTCACTAAAGGTATCCTGAAGGTTGAAGAGAACTGAAAAACAGGTGAGTAAATGGAACCAATTATTGAGGTTAAAAATCTTGTTAAAGTTTTTCATTCACGAGGAAGGAAAATAACCGCAGTGAACGATGTCAGCTTCGATGTATTCAAAGGAGAAATTTTTGGCATGATAGGACCAAACGGAGCTGGCAAATCAACTACTTTTTCCATGCTTACCACGTTAATAAAGCCTACAAGCGGCACTATAAAAGTTTCAGGCTTTGACGTTGACAAACAGGACGATAAAATAAGACCACTAATAGGTATAGTCCCTCAGAAGCTCAGCCTTTACCCTCTCCTTACGGCAAGGGAAAACCTGGAACTTATGGGTAATCTCTATAATGTTCCAAAAAAGGAGATGGAAGAAAAAATTGATTATTATCTGAAACTTGTAGGTCTTGAAGCGAGTGCCGATCGTTTTACTGGAGGCTTTTCTGGAGGCATGAAGCAGCGGCTATCAGTAATCGCTGCAGTATTACATGATCCTGAAATTTTATTCTGGGACGAACCTTCAACCGGACTTGATCCCCAGACCAGAAATGTTATTTGGAAACTTGCCAGAAAATTCAACAATGAAGGGAAAACCCTGATTTTTACAACCCATTACATGGAGGAGGCAGACAATCTCTGTGACAGGGTTGCTGTGATGGACTCAGGCAAATTGGTAGCTCTCGATAACCCGGAGATTTTAAAGGAAAAAACTGGGAGTACAAATCTGGAAGAAGTTTTTGTACGCTTTACAGGAGAAGAGGTACGTGATTAAATGACAATAAAAACTGAGCTAATGGATTCCTTAATTGTAGCAAAAAAAGAATTCAAAATACTTTTTAGAAAAAAGGCGCTCATAATCCCTCTCGTTTTATTCCCTATAATCATGATAGTTTTTTTTGGCTATGGCATGGGTGGGACAGTCAAAGAAGCTCCTATTCTCATAGTCAATGATGATACCGGCAGAGCCTCAAGTTCTCTTGTTCAGGAAATTGGAAGCTTTACTGAGAAATACAACGGGGACCCGATGTTCTCTGTAACCTACACAAAGGACATGTCACAGTCAGAGGCTGAAAGTAAAATAAATGATGGAATGTATAAAGGCGTTCTGATCATTCCGCCGGAATATAGTGAGAGCGCAGCGAAAAACGAAAGTACGACTTTGACACTCCTTACTGATTCCTCAGACACTACCACAAGTAGCATAATTGTAAATTATATGAGACAATTGTTGTCGAAAACAGGGTCAGTGTCTTTAAACATTCCCAACATTTACGGTAATCTGGAATATCTGGACTTCCTTATACCAGGTGTTATAGCTCTCACTGTTTTTATGGGTTCTGTAGCAACCACAGGTTCTGCTATTGCAGGAGAAAAAGAAGATGGTACACTTGTTCGTATGTTAATGACGCCTATCAGCAAGAGATCTGTAATTCTCGGGAAAACAATATATCAGCTAATACTGCAATTGGGCAGAGCTGTTATCCTGATACTTGCAGCATATCTTCTGTTGGGATTCAATATGAATGGTAGCTGGCTTCTTATTTCTCTGGTGCTTATTGTTTTCACTCTCGGTGGCGTAGGGATGGGGATAGTCATGTCTTCAAGGGTAGAAGATATGGAATCTTTCTTTCAGTTAAACATGCTGGTTACTATGCCATCAATGTTTGTTACAGGTGTGTTTTTTCCCTTGAGTTCGGTTCCTGACTGGATGCGCTATATAGCTTACTGTTTGCCTCTGACATATGCAATAGATGCTATGCGTATTATTATGATCAAGGGTCAAGGTTTGAACGCCATATCTACTGATTTGATAATACTCTCTCTGTTTGCAGTCATTACCTTTACTTTAGGTGTCCATCTATTCAGGAG
>DAQQ01000016.1:0-893 GCA_002508465.1 Methanosarcina sp. UBA7
TGCCTATCTTAAGGTGTGGCTCTCTGAGCGGTCATCTTTGTGGTCATCTTTGTAGTCGTCTGTGCAGCCATTAATCGGCCGAAAGCTCCCTTAGCAGCGATAAGCTCGTCGAATGTGCCGTTTTCCTCGACTTTCCCATTTGCTAGCATTATCACCCGGTCTGCAGACCGAATCGTTGAAGGTCTATGTGCTACGATCAGCGTCGTGCGCCCTGCCGATATTTCCTTGATCGCTTTTCGGACATTGACCTCCGATTCGGTATCCAGGCTGGAGACCGCTTCGTCCATTACCAGGATAGGGGCGTTTTTTAGAAATGCCCTGGCTATTGCAATTCTCTGGCGCTGGCCACCGGAAAGCGTCGTGCCTCGCTCCCCCAGTACAGTGTCCCACTTATCAGGCAAAGCCTCTATGAAATCGAGAGCGAATGCCCGGCGAGCCGCTTCTCTTATTTCGGCTTCCGTAGCGTCGCTTCTACCAATGCGGATATTTTCCTTCACTGACATATTGAACAGGTAAACATCCTGGGGCACATAGGCGATCATATCCCTGAGGTACTCCTGGGGAAACTCGCGCTGGTCATGTCCGTCAATCCTTACCGAGCCTTCAGAAGGGTCCCATAGCCTGAGTAACAAATAAGTGCAGGTTGACTTTCCCACACCCGATGGTCCGACCAGAGCGACTGTCTCGCCCGGTGATACCTTCAGGTTCACACCTTTCAGTACCTCAGGTAGTTCAGGACCATACCTGAACCGCACGTCTTCGAAGCAGACCTCTGGAGTGATAGGCCCTTCGGGGGGGGTAGAAACCAGATCGACAACTGAAGGCTGAGTGTTCATGATGCCAAATACCCGATCGGTTGCTGCCGCAGTCTGGCTGAGCTGTCTAGCGATGTT
>DAQQ01000016.1:1012-43738 GCA_002508465.1 Methanosarcina sp. UBA7
TAGGCTACATAAGTGTCAGAGTACTTTTGCTGACTGGCATCGAGACGGTCCATCGACAGTTTTACGGCTCCGAAAGCCACAACTTCCCTCATGCCCTGGATGTAGTCTATAACATCCGCACTCATTATCCCTGCTGATTCCCTATGGGCTTTACCCTGAGCTTCAGCCCGGCGAGCGAACCAGTCGGGAACCGTTATCGCAGCAATCAGAAACGGGGCAAGTGCTACCATCAGGCTCCAATGGATAAGCCCGAGGAAGATTAATGCCAGAGGCGTCACTACGATCGCCTGTAAAAACTCGGGCAGTGTGTGAGCAATGTATAGCTCCAGAAGATTGACGTCGGAGAGCGCAGATCGGGCAAGGTCGCCGGACCGCTGCTTAATCACGTATGCTGGGGCAAGCTCGTCCAGTTTTCGATATAACGCCTTGCGAATCTCAGCCAGTGACCGAAATGCGATAACATGTGACCAGTAGGTATTGAGGTTGGATAAACCGAATTGCATAACAGTAAACAGGAGCAGCATCCCGATTGTTGGCCACAGGTCGATAACGGAGACTCCGGTGATTACCGCTCCTACAAGATACGCTCCGGTGATTGCCGATAGGATACCAAGTACCTGAATCGCAATGCTGGCAATTCTTACTTTCCAGAGGGCCAGATGGTAGCTGGTCAATAGCCGGTCAATAACCCTCACTTTTCGAAATACTTGCCCTACAGGCAGATAGAAGTGCGTGCTGTGTTCGTGGCTCATATGCATGCCTCCTCAGCCCTGACCAGAGCACTATAATTTCCTTTATAGCCGACCAGTTCCGAATGCGTACCCGCTTCAGCCAGACGGCCTTTTTCCAGCACATAGATTCGGTCGGCATCTCTAGCTGCCAAAAGACGGTGCGAGATGATCAGGGTAGTCCTGTCACGGGCTAACCCGGCTATTGCTTCGCGAATCAATGCTTCATTAGCAAGATCTACACTGGATGTTGCCTCGTCCAGAATGAGGATGGGGGCGTCCTTCAGGAAAGCCCGAGCTATGGCAATGCGCTGTCGTTCTCCTCCGGATAACCGTACTCCCCTTTCCCCTATCAGGGTATCGTAACCTTGCGGGAGAGCTGTTATGAACTTGTGCGCTGCAGCGGTCCGGGAAGCCTGCTCGAGTTCTTCCTGTGAGGCCGTCGGCTTTGCCATCAACAGATTCTCACGTACAGTGCCGTGGAACAGGAACGTGTCCTGAGACACAATCGAGTACATAGCATGTAATTCATCTGCCGGGATAAACCGGACATCTTCGCCGCCTAGTCGGACAAAACCAGCCTGAGGATCGAAAAATCTCATCAGGAGGGCAGTTACTGTCGTTTTACCGCTTCCGGAACGGCCTACCAGCGCTACTTTCTCACCAGGTCCGACCGAAAAAGAAAGATTGTCGATTGCAGGAGCGTCAGTTTTTCGGTATCTGAAAGTGACACCTTCAAAAGCAAAGGATGGGGGAAAGGAGGTTGTAGGTGCCCTGGTTGACGCCACAGCGAGCGGAACTGCTTCCAGTATATCCAGTACGCCTTCGGCTGCTCCCATTCCGGTAAAGGAGAAATGTATAATCTGGCTTAAGTCAGTAACCGGACGGAGTGCTTCTCTCACAAGCAGCAGCACAAAGAGCAGACCTTCTGCGGATATTGCACCTGCATCCATGCGGATAGCGCCAATAATGATAGCTACGGTACTGCAGATTGCAGCAACCAGCCCAGGAAGGATGCTACACAGGATCTCATCCCGCAGAATGCCGATCTCAGCATCATACAGGTCATTCGTCCGCTGGTAGAGGATCTCACCCTGCTTCTGGCTGGCATTGAAAGACTTCAACGTAACAATGCCCTGGATGTTATCCACGTACTCAGCAAACAGGCGAGGCATGGCGACAAACCAGATCCTTATCCCCTTTCCGACTCCCTTGTAGATGGCAATCGGCTGGATTAGGGCAGCAATCATCATAGCACCGATAACCAATCCGATAATTATGTCGACATGGAGCAGTATCGCCACAATAGAGATGCCGGCGACAATAGACACAACAACCTGGGGTAGGAAACGACCGTAGTAATTCTGCAGAGCTTCGGCTCCATCGACCAGCGTAGCCTGTATGACGCCGCTTTTCTGGTTAGAGACCCACCCCGGACCAAGCTCGTACAACTTGCGATACATTCGCCGCCGAAGAGACATGGCGATGCTGCTGGCAGTTTTGGCCGCGATACGATCGTTTTCCCGGATCATAGCCCATCGCAGAACTATGAGGAGCGCCACGGCAGCAAAGTACAGTTCGGAATTACGGAGCGAGGCCCCAGCGAATACTCCGTTGAGTATGACTGCAATGAGCAGCCCCTGGACTATATAACTGAAAGAAATAAGAAGGCCAAGAATGATAACACTCCGTAGCTTGCCGTACTCTCCGCGGCCGAGCTCAAGCACTCTGCGGTCGAACAGTTTCATTCTGTTCGCCCCTGTTGTGATCGAGAGCCCACGCTTTGACTCAACTCGGGTATACTCGTTGACGACATCTGTTTTTTTTGACATATGATCTCTCTGTTAATAATCGCAATTTGTTATCAGTTGAGAAGATTTCATTCAGTTTCCAGGTTATTGCTTGCTTGAGAAAAGCCAATCCAACGAATTTTTTAATACATTTGCTATAAAGAATATATAAATAACTTATTAATTAACAATAATAACAATATTTATATCATATTAATCTACCTTAAATGAGATTAGTAATTAAAAGTAATAATAATTGCATCGTTTTTAAGAAAGGTAATATTTGTTAGTCAAATAATAATATATATATCAGATAAAATTATATTAAAAAGAATCGGTAATAACAATTAATAAAAGTGCGGTATTTTTAGAAAATACTGGCCAAAAAAGGTTAAAACACCAGAAACTGATTAGAAAATTTAGATGAGTTGAGTGAAAATATACGGGATTTTTCTAAGATAGTGTCTGAAAATAGCAATACTATTAAGATTATCATGAATTAGCCAAAAAATATCGTACATTAGAGGAACAGTAAAATGAGTTTAAACATCCGCATTAAAAATTATTGGGAAGGCGAGGCTCAAGGTTACAGTGAAGCAATTGAAAATGAACTAATCGGCTTTGAGAGAAAAGCATGGTCCGATTTGGTACTGGAATACGCTCCCTTGAAAGATTCTCTTGACATACTGGATATTGGTACCGGACCGGGATTTTTTCCAATTGTTTTGTCACAGGGCGGGCATAATGTTACTGGTATAGACTTAACAGAAAATATGATCGAGTTTGCACGGCTTAACCTTGCACGTGAAGGTGCCAGTGCAAAGTTGATGACTATGGACTGTCAGGACTTGAAATTCCCAGATAACAGTTTTGATCTGTTAGTTTGCCGTAATCTCACGTGGACACTTGATGACCCCGCCAGAGCATATCAAGAATGGCATCGCGTCCTACGACCTGGGGGTAGGGTTCTTGTCTTCGATGCTTGCTGGTATCTGCACCTGTTTGATGAAAATATGAAAATAGCCTATGAGAAAAAGGAAAAAGAGATCCTTACGAAATACGGGAGCTTGATGCACCGGCACAAGGACGAGGCCGAAGGCGAAGCACTCAGCAGGAAGCTTTTTATGAGTGACAAAGTCAGGCCTCAGTGGGATCTGGATATAATGCTTAAAATCGGGTTTTCAAAAGTATTTGCGGATATTTCGGTGGGTGAGCGGATACTCAATGAACAGCAGCAGGATATGAACAGTATGCATCCTCCGTTTTTGGTAGGAGGGGAAAAATAGAAGGGACACATTAAGTGTTGCGATTTGTGGCAAAATATTTACGGCTTTTACGGTTCCTTCGCGGATTTTAAAAAAGATATAGAAGACGAAAACAATTGGTCTTTTGCCACAGCGTGCTGTTTTTAAAAATATTTAGTTATATAAGTTGCCACCTTTGACGAACTAATAAAGCATTCCGGCTTTTACAGGATCTTTAGTGAGTCACAACTACTAAAATAGACGTCAGTTTAAACGATGAGTAACATCACAGGCTACAGGAAGTGAAGTAATGCTTAAAGACATAGGTGAACGGCTATTCACACTGATTCCTGTACTGCTGGCTGTTTCATTAATAACTTTCGTCCTTGGCAGTATGTCTTCCGGCGACACGGCACGTACGCTAGCTGAAAAGAAATATGACAGGCCAACGTATGAGCAGATTGAGAAAATACGAACCGAAATGGGATTTGATCGGCCGGTGCTGGTTCAGTACGTGAGCTGGCTTGAAGATGCGGTAAGGGGTAATCTGGGCTTTTCTTATTCAAATGACAGGCCGGTAGTTGACGAGATCGTTCAGTATTTCCCTAAAACGTTACAGTTGTCAATTCTAGCACTATTGTTTTTAATAATAATTTCATTTACTCTCGGAATTTCATCAGCTGTGTTTTCCGGCTCTTGGATTGACAAAATTTCCAGAGTATACTGTTTTTGGAGTGTGTCAATGCCGGAATTCTGGTTTGGGCTCATTCTGCTGTATATTTTCGGTGCTCGTCTTGGACTGATATCAGTGCTTGGTGGAAATTCAATGAAATTTCCAATAATACCTGCTCTTACAATGTCTTTATGCAGTGGTGGGATTTATATCAGACTTATTAGAACAAATATGGAGGAAGTGCTGAACAAAGGATATATCCGTGCAGCCAGAGCAAAAGGCGTTAGTGAATATAAAATTATAACAAAACATGCTCTAAAAAACGCAATGCTTCCTGTAATCAACAAGCTTGGAATCGGATTCGGCTCTTTGTTAGCCGGATCTGCTATTATCGAATCAATTTTTTCATGGAACGGGCTTGGAAATCTGGCGCTCGAATCTGTTAAGCTCAAAGACTATCCTGTAGTCCAGGGATATGTACTCTTTATGGCTGTTTTGATGGTATTAATTAACCTGACTGTAGATATCATATGCGGCTTCATTGATCCGCGTCTTAAAAACGTATGAGAGGGAATATGATGCAGGTCAAAATTCAAGCAGTAAAAAGATCGAATGCACGGTTTTGTTCATCTCATGGCATTATAAATCGTATATTTACGCAAAAAACAGCGGTTTTCGGTTTATTAATAGTAGCTTTGATTATCGTCATTGCCATAGCTGCATCTGTAATCGCGCCAAATGACCCGCTTAAAGTAAATATGTCAATGCGTCTAAAGGGCCCAAGTTCGTTATATTGGCTTGGAACCGACAATCTGGGGCGATGCATTGTATCCCGCCTGATTTGGGGGGCCCGGATGTCACTAATATACAGCATGTGCGTACTGGGCCTTATGATGGCAATTGGCATTCCGATAGGGCTTCTTTCCGGGTATGCAGGCGGTCGCATAGACACATTTATTATGCGAACTATTGACATATTTTTATCACTCCCTACATTTCTGATGGCATTAGCTATCGCAGGTATGCTGGAACCCAGTGTGAAAAATATGATTATAGCCATGGCCAGCGTTTGGTGGGCACCTTATGCAAGAATAATACGCGGTATGGCAATGCAAACAAAACAGCAGGATTTTATGCTTGCAGCAAAAGCAGCGGCCTGTACTCACACCCAAATTATTTTTCGTCACATCCTTCGCAATATCGCACCGCCAATTATTGTAATGGCCACACTCGAAATCGGTTCGATTATACTGGCTATCGCATCATTTTCTTTTATAGGACTAGGTGCGCAGCCGCCTACGCCCGAGTGGGGCATTATGCTTAGCGACAGTAAAGAATTTATGCAGACACAGCCGCAGCTGATGGTTTATTCGGGAATTGCAATTATTGTTACAGTCATGGCATTTAATCTTCTGGGAGAAGGACTGAAAAATGCAATACAAAACTAACCAGGGAGTTCAGAGTGAAAACAAGGCACTAGAAATCCGAGGCCTTTCTCTTGACTACTTTATGCCGGATCAAAGTATCCACGCTGTGGTAGATTTGAACCTTGTTGCAAGAACAGGAAAAATCACCGCACTTGTGGGGGAAAGCGGTAGCGGAAAATCCACTGTCGCACTCGCAGTAATGGGTATTCAGGATAAAAATGCTGTAATACCAGGTGGTGAGATTTACCTGGCAGGGACGGATATACTCTCAATGCCCAAAAAAGGTCTGCGGTCCTATATATCGAACCATGCAGGCATTATTTTTCAGGACCCGATTGATTCCCTGAACCCGTTATTAACTGTTGGAGAGCAGTTGGTGGAGGCAGTCCTGATACATGAAAAAATAACAAAAAAACAAGCTTTCACCATTGCGCTCAATCAACTTCTGGCTGTCAGCCTTCCACAGCCTGAGGAATTGATGAAAAAGTACCCTTTTATGTTGAGCGGAGGAATGTGTCAGCGCGTTATGATTGCTATCGCTAGCGTTTTCCGTCCAGCGCTGCTCATTGCGGATGAACCAACGACTGCTCTCGATGTAACTGTTCAGGCTCAAATCCTGCATCAATTGGATTCTATGCGGAAGAGAGACGGAACTGCAATTCTACTTATTACGCATGATTTGGGAGTAGTCGCGGAAATAGCAGACGATGTATGTGTCATGAAGGACGGATATATTGTGGAAAGCGGCACGGTAGACGACATATTTTCGAATCCGCAACATNNAGTGTTGGCGGAAACCCTGAACATACGAAAAACCTACGAAAAACAAAACTTGTTTACAAAAAAGAAAGAGCAAGTTTCTGCCGTAAACGGTGTGTCTCTCAAAATTCAAAAGGGATGTTCAATAGGGCTTATAGGGGAGAGCGGAAGCGGAAAAAGCACGCTTGGCAGAATGATGATCGGACTGGAAACTCCTACAGAAGGACAGGCACTGTTCCGGAGACAGTCAATATCAAATATTTCCCTTAGAAAAATGCGTCCACTGAGACGTAATATCCAGATGATCTTTCAAAATAGCAGCAGTGTTTTCGATACGTCCTATACCATAGGCGAAAGTATTGCTGAGGTCATTAAAAACAGCGAGAAAGTATCAAAAAAAGAGTGTTTAGAAAAAGTTGAGACAATATTGGAACAGGTCGGTCTGGATGCCTTATACGCTCAACGGTATCCAAAGGAGTTGAGCGGAGGACAACGCCAGCGTGCCAATATTGCACGTGCGCTTGTTCTTCACCCTGAGTTTGTTGTTTGCGACGAGCCAGTTTCCAGCCTTGATTATTCATTGCGCAAACAAATTCTGACCTTACTTAACGATTTACGAAACAAATTCGGTTTAACCTATTTGTTTATCACTCACGACCTCAACTGTGTGCCTTATGTATGCGATATTATGGTCATTATGTATGCGGGTAAGATAGTGGAGCAAATCGATTTAAAGAAGAACTCGATGCAGAACGCACTTCACCCGTACACCAACCTGCTGTTTTCATGTATACCGGCAAAGGTGCCTGCAGAACGGAAAAAATGCACAATGGAGAGCATAATTGATACGACAGTTATACCTGATTCAAAATACTGCTGTCGGTTCTTTCCACGCTGTCCTTGCTGCACGGAACGTTGCACCAGTGAAGAGCCGTTGCTAAAAGAGGTTGCAAGCGGTCATTTTGTAGCATGTCATATCGTATAAGCCATTATAGAAAGGGAGAATGAAAAATGAAGAAAAAGTATATCTGGGCAGTTATTGCGTCAGCACTATCACTGGTGCTGTTGATGAGTGGATGCATTTCAAGTCAAGTGTCAAACGATACGCAGAACGGAACTTCTGGTTCTTCAGCTACCACAGCCATGGAAGATAGCAATCGGTCCGATTCCGTTACAATTATGGTCTCCGGCAAGCTGAATCCGGAAGATGCAAGCCCGATAGAATCCAGCACGGAAATGTGCCTTTATGAAATGGTGTACGAACCACTGGTCAAATACGGAAAAGACGGCGTGATTGAGCCTGGACTTGCTGAGAGATGGGAAATCAGCGATAACGGAACGCAGTATACTTTCTATTTACGTAAAGATGTCAAATTTTCAGATGGTACCAGCTTTAACGCGGACAGCGTAGTAAGCAGTGCAAAACACTGGGACCCAACGAAGTTTTCTACGCCGCTTACAAATGTGGAAAAAGTAGACGACTACACAGTCAGGCTGACATTTAAAGAAAACTGCTATCCCGTATTAACCGAACTGACCTATCCACGGCCTTTCCGCATTGCTTCTGAGAATTCGTTTGATACGAAAGGCAAGTTTGTAAAAATGATCGGCACAGGCGAGTGGATGGTGAAAAGCTATGTCCCTGAGGAAGAGGTAGTCATGGTGCCCAACCCGTATTATTACGGGACAAAACCGAATATTGAAAAGATAACTATCAGAAAAGTTACTGACGGCGAATCAAGAATTATGGCGCTTCAGAGCGGAGAGGCTGACCTTTCTCTTGCCGATCTGCCTTCCGAAAGCAAATCAATCGTTGAATCATCAAAAAATCTTGACGTTAAAAATGCTAAAGGTACAATGGGATTTTTCCTTATGCTAAATCAGGAAAATACAGTACTGCAGGATGAAAATGTCCGTCTTGCGTTAAATTATGCAATAGACAAAGACAGCATTGTGAAAAATATATTCGGAGGCGACGCTGTTGCTGCAAAGGGCATTTTACCTGACACGGTACCGTATGTCACTGATGAAAACAGTAAGGGCTACTCTTATAACCCGGAAAAAGCAAAAGAACTGCTAGCCAAATCGGGATATACGGATAGTGATGGGGATGGTATCGTTGATAAGAACGGTGTGCCTCTGTCCCTCAAGCTTGTTTTCCAGTCTGAGGAATATGCAAGCTGGAAATCCATGTGTGAATACCTGCAGGCGGCTGCCAAAGAGGTCGGAATTGAAATTCAGCTTGAACAACTGGACACTTCGGCTTACTATGACGCGATCTGGAAAAACCGTGATTTCGACATGATTATCTACCGCACATATGAAGATTCGTGGAATCCTCACGGATTTTTGCGTTCTATGTTTTATCAGGCCGAAGGTAGCACGTCCGTGTGCTGGTATGACCCGCAGTTAAATACGTATCTTGACGAGGTCATTAAGACGCAGGACGAGGCAACGCGTCAGGCAAAATACGATCAGATATTTAAGCTGATCAATGATAAAGCGCTTGTTGTTCCTCTGTGCTATCCCAATAAACAATATATATATAACACCCGCTTGCAAAACGTGACAGTTGCACCGACAACCTATGAAGGTATAGAATGGCAGTTGATCACTATAGCAAAGTAAGAGGCAAAAGCATGTCGGGAACTCTATTTGAACATATTGAAAAAGCCTGGTCTGCCGATGCCGGAGGATATGACCAGGCAATTCAAAAACAGCTAAGCAATAAAAAAGATGTGAAGCATTGGCAGGATGAACTTCAGCTGGTGCTTGGTGAGAAACCGTTAAATGTACTTGATGTCGGGTGCGGACCGGGATTTTTTACAATCATGCTTTCCAGGCTAAAACATAATGTGACATCTGTCGATGGTGCTGAGGGAATGGTAAAGCGTGCCAGAATCAATACCAAAAAAGAGGCGGCAAATACAAAAATATATAAAAGTGACGCAGTGCTTTTGGATAAGGAGAAGGAAGGCAGCCTTGATGCCATAGTATCACGTGATGTTGTTTGGACACTTTATGACCCTGAGAAAGCTTTCATCAGGTGGAAAAATCTGCTGAAAACAGGTGGTAAAATCGTCATTTATGACGGTGATTACAGGCGAGATCGGTCGTCTTTGCGTTATCATGTATTGAAATCAATCTCAGACCTTATTAATCTCTTCACGGAGGGGAAACCTCGGAAAAAGCAACAGCATAGTTCCGTAGGCAACGGATTTGAGCAACTGCCGATGATTCGGCACAGGCGGCCTCAATATGATCAAGAACTGTTGCTGAAAGCAGGTTTTTCAAAAGTAGAGGTGACGAAGGACTGTTTCCGCAACAGTCCGTTACGTCTTGAATTCTGGAAATATGGGTATCAAGGGAAAAAGTTCCGTGTAATTGCTTACAAATAAGTGAGATAATAACTGCGGGAATACAGGCTCTAATTACGGGAATAAAGACATAATTATGAGAATACAGGCTCAAGTCACATAACTTTAGATAAAACACTAAGTTAGATAAGCTTCACAATCCATAGGACTTATGCATTTGAGAAAAAAAATCAATTGCAGCAAGGATTATGGATTAAAGTCGCGTTTTATACAGTTAATGGTCTGATGCTGTTGGTTTTTCAGTTCGACTGCATTAATCCGGTGGTTTCACTATTTTTCTTTTCACCGGATTTTACATTTCGATCTCTATCTTCGGTTTTTTTCATAAAATTTAGTTGACTCAGGAATTATTGCCCTTTGAATGACCATTCTTTTTACAAATATCTAAAAAACTCTCGTTTTTTGTTATTATTTCAATCACAACAAAATGTATTCTGAAGCAGATTCTAATTAAAGCAAAATTCAGACTGGAATGAGATTTTTTAGATTATATAAAAAAGACATTTGTAAAAAAATTAGAAGTTGTATTATTTAAAAATAAAGCCGAAAGCCTTCAGGGCTCTTTAGGAATTATAATCCATGCGATTATGTACGCAACTATACCGCTTCCCGCACCCACTATAGAAATGAGCAACCATAAAAGCCGTATAAGCGTAGGATCAACTTTAAAATATTCACCTATCCCACCACATACTCCTGCAATAATCCTGTTCTTCTTTGACCTGTATAATTTATTCATTTGACCACCCCTTAACTTCAAAATGCTTAACATTCTGCTATACTTATATTCTATATATAAGTACAGCTTTTCGTTCAATCCTTTTAAAGGATTGTAATTAATAAATTGCTGATATCCAATTTATAAATAACTCGTGGTTAATAAGTAATAGTGGATTGACAAGTTCATTGATAGGATTTTATCCGAAATTTCCGCATATTAATTTTATATGGGATTTCCTTGTGTTTGAGGATAGAGTTAACTCTTAAAGCTGGTTTTTTATGGCAGGCCTTTTTCTTACAGGCCTGCCAAAAGTAAAGGTTCTCAGACCATGGCCCACTGACTGGTTATGTTTTCAGGCACCATGTTCTCTCCGGATGCCTGAACGTATACCCTGAATTTTTCTCCTGCAGGAACAGTAAGACCCTTTGCAGTGTAATTAAAAACTTCTTCAGGCTCAATCGTAATCGAAGAACTCTTAATTTCATCCCACAAAGAAAGTTTATCTTCAGCCTGAAGGGCAACGTAAACGGTTGTGTTTTCAGCTCTCCTCGAACCCAAGTTTCTTACTGTTACATTAACATCGACAACTCCTTCTTTTTTTGAGCATCCACACTGGGCTTTGAAATCAAGCTTAAGCATGGGCCTTCTGTAGACCGGGACAACATGTACAGGCTGGTTTGCATACACCTCTGGGATTTCACCTATCTGCCAATCATTCCCTGTAGTCTCCAAATAATAGTAATTACTGCCTTCGTACTCGAAACTCCTTCCCTGCTCCCCTATATTAGATTTTATCCCGAGAGCCATATGTTCAGGAAGTTCCAGAAGGACAACATCATAACCCATCTCCTGAAGAATTGCCACGGAGAGAATTGAGGTATCTTCACAATCTCCACCGTTTTCATAAAGAGTTTCATAAGGAAAACGAGGATATTGGTCGTAACCCGAACTTTCAAGATCCGAGGTATACTTCAGCGATTGGACAAAAGAAATGCAGAGTCCTGGAATTTCACATTTTTCAAGTCCGTGAGCTTTTGAGAGAGAAATTAAAGCCTCTGCAATGTCCTTAATTAACCGATCATCATATGGATCTGAAGCAAACAGGTCGTAGTCCCTGTTTCGAGACCTTGATTTATATTTTTCATAAAGTTCATTGTCAAGAGGCAAACTAAGCTGCCAGTTGTAGCCTTCATAGTCCCAGGAGTAAGTTCGGGAAAACGTTCCGGGAGTTGCTGACTCCTCAGTNNATGTAGGAATCTATGGAAGTTTCAGAGTCGGGCCAGGTTGAGATAAACTCGGCCAGATAAATGAGTAAGCAGAAACAAAACAAAGCGGTTAAGCTTTTCATAAATTATTCCCACCTAGAATTTCATAGATTACAGTTCATTCCCAGAGGTCTTCCCTCAGGTGGGATTCTGTAGAGTCTACTTCCATCAGTCCTTCTGGATAGGGCTCAAAAAAGGTCTGGTTCATAAGGTACTGGTCCTCAAAGCGTATAGCCCATGACCTGATGATATTAATTGCAGGGCAAAGAGAGGCTTTCCCGTTCCTGTACTTCTGGATCCAGTCAAAAAATAATGTTTTTTCCTGGCTTGAGAGCTTCTCTGAAAAATGTCCGAAGGCATGCATGAGTACATTAATAATTGAAGTGTACCTCGGAGGCCTGGAGAGGATGCTGTAAAGATGCTTCTCGTACTCAGAGATCAGTTCATTAAAGTTTTTTCTTTCTTTATTTGCAACAATAGCTCCCAGTTTCTTGAGCTCTTCCTGGCCATATACCATGAGCAGATACTTATTTTCGGTATGGAATGCGACAAGGTCTTTCATGCTGCCTTCTGATTTGACTTTTCGGAAAGCGGCAAGCATAAAGATTCTGGTCATGAAATGTTCTCTTATACGAGCGTTCCTTAGCCTTCCTTCATCCTCAACAGGAAGATAGGAAAACTCTGTCAGGACTGCCCTCCCGAAGTACCCTGAAGTTTTCCCGATTACCGCTGACTTGAGCGATGTGGTCGGATAAACTTTTACGTCCTTAATGCCGCAGGAAGGAGACCTGTATTTAAGAATAAAACCATCAATCTCTCCTGTGGAACCGAGAAAATCAGTGCAAAATACCTTCATAGCCTCAGTTATATTCCTTCCACTTGCAGGCTGAATAAGTCGCTCTTCTCCGTTCTCAAGAACAATTCTTACCGGATCTCTTGGAACACCGAGCCCTATCTCCACTTCCGGGCAGACAGGCAGGAAATCAACATACTCCATGAGGTTCGCCACTATCGAACTGTTTATAATATTCCCGTTGTATCGACAGTGATCAAACCCAAGGCACTTACTAACCACAACCTTTGGCCGAACAAACTCCCTCATTTTACCCCCTATGTAACAAAGGATTTTCCAGCATAAATTATTTTCTAAAAGAGAGGATTAAAACACTTATTTTTGAATATTAAGATGTGATAATGTGCGAATCTTTCTAAAAAGACTTAAAAACACATACATTAAATAAATAAAGAGTTTCGATGGAAAAATGATCCAAAAACAAGCACTACACATTTATTTTTGAAGAAATAACAGCTAAAAGATAATAAAATTTCAAAGAGGATCTTCCTAACAAAATAAACTTTTTTTCCTTCTTCGTAACAGATATATAACAATGAAAATAACTAGTAAGATAATTTTGGGGACGGTTGATGGAAGAAAAGGCTTTTAATGTTAAAGCCTTCGAACTCTTTTAAAGAATAGCCTTCTAACTTGAACTAAGTTTCCGATCCCGAAAGAAAACTGCATGAGATCAAAATTAGGTGAAAATATGGTAGAAGTTGAGTATGAACAGATACGTATGCCTCTTATCGGAGATGATGCACCCTCATTTACAGCAGTGACAACTCAGGGACAAATCAATTTCCCCGAGGATTACAAAGGTAAGTGGGTTATTCTTTTCAGCCATCCTGCAGATTTCACACCAGTATGTACTACCGAATTCATGACTTTTGCCAGTATGCAGGAAGAATTCAGAGAGATGAACACTGAGCTTATAGGGCTTTCTATAGACAGTGTGTTCTCCCATATTGCCTGGCTTAAGAGAATAGAAGAGAAAATCGAATATAAAGGAATGAAAAATCTAGAGATCAAATTTCCGGTGATAGAAGACCTGAAGATGGATGTCGCAAAAAAATATGGCATGATACAGCCAAAAGCCTCAACGACACAGGCTGTAAGAGCCGTATTTATTATTGATCCCGAGGCAAAAATCAGGACAATACTTTACTATCCGCAGTCAACAGGAAGGAATATGCAGGAGATCAAAAGGATTGTGACCGCCCTGCAGAAAAATACGGCCGAAAAAGTCGCAACTCCGGCTAACTGGCAGCCTGGAGAGGATGTTATTATTCCAGCTCCCAATTCGATGGAAGCAGTAAAAGAAAGAATTGGTAAACCAGAAGAGAACATGTACTGTCTTGACTGGTTTTTGTGCTTTAAAAAAGATAGTAAAAAGTAATCCGTAAAGTTATAAATAATCCATACAACATGAATTATAGTAATTATTCAACCTGAAAAAAACAATATCAATAGCCGTATTTATTAAAGTTCAATGGGTAAATATACTAAGTTCACTTAAATTCACTTTTGTCAATTTCTAGCTATTGATCATGTTTTTCTTTTTTTGCTGGTATGTAATTGCACATATCAATACACATATCAATCGCGTGTAAATAAAGATCAATAAGCTGATTTCGGACAGGTGGAATAGTTACAAGATAAAAAAAGAAAATATAATGGAAAAAATAAATTTATTTCTTTCCAAGTTCTTTTGAGCGTTCGGTTGCCCTTATAACTGCATTCATAAATGCAGCTCTGACTCCGGCTTCTTCAAGGGCATGAACACCCTGAATGGTAGTCCCGGCAGGAGAAGTAACCATATCCTTGAGTTCTCCGGGGTGCATGCCTGTCTCAAGCATCATTTTTGCAGCCCCAAGTACAGTTTGGGCTGAGAGAGTGAGGGCACTTTTTCTATCCATTCCTTCAAGGACAGCCCCATCGGCCATTGCCTCAATCACTGGAAAGATAAATGCCGGCCCGCTGCCTGAAAGACCTGTAACGACATCCATCAGGGATTCAGGCTCCTGAACTGCGGTACCTACTGCAGAAAAAATTTTAAGAGCAGTTTTCATGTCTTCGGAAGTAGCATATTTACCTGGAGCAATGCCTGAAGCAGCTTCGGAAACTGTGGCTGCAATGTTTGGCATTACACGTATTACTCTTGTGCCAGCAGGAAGTGCATTTTCGTAAGTAGCAAGAGGCACACCGGCTGCAATTGAAATTATAAGTTTATCTGAAGTTATGTAAGCTTTAAGATTTTCAAGTACCGAACCCAGAGTCTGGGGCTTCACTGCCAGGATAAGAATATCGGATGCCTTGACGATAACAGAATTGTCAGTAGATATATTAATGCCAAGCTTTGCTTTCAGATCGTTCAAGAAAGGCTCGTACACATCGCTTGCACCAAGATTTTCAGGTTTTACAATTTCGGCCTTTATAATTCCCTGCATAAGAGCAGAGCCCATTTTTCCTGCTCCGATAAATCCTATCTTTCGGTTATGATCTACCATATAATTTCTCCTATTTCCAAAATAAATGCAAATATAGAGGCAACTGCCTCAAAACGTGTTTTTAAGTAATATTGAGTAATTAAAAAGGACTTTATAGTCCAAATAAATTTGTAAGAAATTAGTAGATTGGTAAAGTTTCCAAACTACAAGAAATTAATTGGATTCTTCAGAAGTCTCGAAAAATTCGGTTTAATTCTTCGAACATGCTGGAGATTTAATTCAGTTATCCAGTATGCCAACATTTTCTTTTTTTATTACATTGTTGTAGTTGTTATAGCCCAAAATACCCTCAATTTCGTCGGTGTGGGCTCCTTTTATCTTCATAAGTTCTTCAGAGGTATAGTCTGTGATTCCTTTCGCAAAGACCCTGCCTTCACACTCTAATCTAACCACATCTCCCCTATCAAAACTTCCCTCAACCTCTACAATTCCTGCAGGAAGAAGGCTGTTTTTTCCGAGGACTGCAGCTTTTGCCCCTGCGTCTACACGGATAGTGCCCGAAGCCCTTGCAAGAAGGATCCAGCGAGCACGGTTCTTCTGGATATGCCTTTCAGCCAGGAATAGAGTACCAATCTCTTCTCCGGACAAAACTTTCAGAAGCACATTCTCAATCTCGCTATTTGCAATCAAGACGTAACAACCTGCCATACTACAGATCTTTGCAGCTTTTATTTTGGTCCTCATTCCCCCTACACCCTTGAAGCTTGTTGGATCACCCCCATAGCTTTCAATTTCAGGTGTGATTTTTTCCACGAGAGAGATGAGTCTGGCATCGTCGTGCATCTTTGGATTTTTGTCAAAAAGACCGTCGATATCCGAAAGAATAATCAGGAGATCAGCATCGATTTTGCTTGCGACCATTGCAGAAAGCTTGTCATTGTCTCCGAAGATTGCTTCAATCTCGTTTGTACAGGTGCAGTCATTTTCGTTTATTATGGGAACTACCCCATATTCCAGAAGGGTAGATATACTGTTTCTTAAGTTAAGGTAGGATACCCGGTCAGAGTAAAAGTCATAAGTAAGAAGGATCTGAGCAACTTTTATCCCATGCTTCGAAAAAGCTTCGCTCCAGTACTGCATAAGGATACTCTGTCCAACTGCTGCTGCTGCTTGTCTGATAGGAATTTCACGAGGTTTTGGGGCAATGCCCAGTTCATAGAGTCCTACACCTATTGCCCCCGAACTTACCACAATTACCTCTTTTCCGCGCCTCCGAAGCTCGGAGACCTGAGCTGCAATACTTCCCATAAAAGCAGGATCAATACTGCAGTTTTCTTTTGTACTGTCACAATTCTGTTTTGTAATTGAGGAAGTACCTATCTTGATAACGATTTTATTAACATCATTGAGAAATTGATTTCTATTTGTCAATCACAAGGCCTCGTAAAATATTTTGAGAATGCAGCTGAAATAAGTAACAGCCACAATCTGGATTTCCATCGCTTGAACTCAATTTGCGCTGGTATTTCGATTCAGATATATAAACATATCATAATTCTTCGATATTCTTCGATATTCTTCAATAATCTTCGACAGGATTTCAATCTACATTCTCAAATTTAAGGTCAAGTTTTCTGTGTGTATAGGCTTTTGCGTTTTCTCCTGCATAATCTGCGACAACCTGCCCTTTCCCTAGCAAGACATATTTGTAGATCAGGAGGCCTTCCATGCCTACAGGCCCACGAGAATGGATTTTGTTTGTGCTGATTCCTACCTCAGCCCCTTTCCCATAACGATAGCCATCGGCAAAGCGGGTTGAAGCATTTACCATAACACTCGAAGAATCAACAAGTCCTGTAAACTCTTTTCTTCTAGAAGCATTCTCAGTTATTATTCCATCGGTGTGATGAGAACCGAACATGTTTATATGGTCGATGGCTTCCTTTATGGTATCAACGAGTTTTATCGAAAGAACAAGATCGTTGTACTCAAGACTCCAGTCTTCGTCCGTAGCTCTTGAAAGAGGAGAAATTCCTCTATTTTCAAGCAGAGCATAGCTGTCTTCATCACAGCGTAATTCAACCCCTGCGCCGAGGTATATTTCTGCCATTTTCGGCAGGAAAGTATCCGCAATTTTACGGTTTACCAGAAGGGTTTCAATGGCGTTGCATACTGCAGGATACTGTACTTTCGCATCGAAGCAAACCTTCCAGGCTGTATCGAGGTCCGCATATTCATCCACATAGATATGACAGATCCCGCTAGTATGTCCGAGCACCGGAATTTTCGTATTTTCCTGGATAAACTTAACAAACTCATTTGAGCCCCTTGGGATCAGGAGGTCTACATAGGCATCAAGACTTAAAAGGTCCATTATCTCTTCTCTTGTTTCCATAAGCTGGAAAGCCCCTACTGGCATGCCGGCGGTAGATTCTATGGCTTTTACAAGGATCTGAAAAATAGTGCGGTTTGACTCTCGCGCTTCACTCCCGCCTTTGAAGATGGTCGCGTTCCCGCTCTTAAGGCAAAGAGACATAACCTGAGGCACCACATCAGGCCTGGATTCAAAGATGACACCTATAAGGCCGATTGGACAGCTCACCTGGTAGAGAATAAGGTCTTTGTCCAGCTCAAGAGTAGAGAGGGTGTCTCCTACAGGATCTTTAAGTTTAACTACATCTCTGATTCCTGCAATCATTCCGTCAATTTTTGAGTCGCTTACTTTAAGTCTGTCTACAAGAGCCTGAGTGAGCTTCCCTTTCTTTTTCAGTTCCACTGCAGATTCAAGATCTTTTGCGTTTGCATCCAGAATAGCTTTCCTTTCCTTGTCAAGGGCCTGAGCCATAGCCTCAAGTGCCTGGTTTTTTATTTCCGTACTCACACTGGAAAGCTCAATCGATGCCTTTTTTGCCTGTATTACTTTGGATTTAATATCTTCAGCCATATAATTACCTTCTAATATGACGACTTCTGTATGTCCCTAATTAAGAAGCTGGGCAGCCAAACCTGCTACTGTATCAGTAAATTTGCAGAAGATTCGGCATTACTCGATATCGGATAGAAGTAAGATCTTACTATTAGATTAATATGTAATGATTTTATCATTGAATTACAGGTAACGGCCTAACTACTAAATTATAGGTAACGGTCTAATTACTGAATTACAGGTAACGGTCTTATTACTAAATTACAGGTAACAGTCTAATTACTGAATTACAGGTAACGGTCTTATTACTAAATTACAGGTAACAGTTTGTAATTGAATTACAAATAATAGAACTTACCGTTAAATCATTGAATAATAGTGCTGAACTTAGATTGAATATCAAATAAACTGAAGGTCATTTTCTCTTTAGTTTTCTCTTTAGTATTGAGGATATATCCATAATTCTAAAGACGTATTAATTCTTCCGCTTCATATAGAAGTAAATGCGGAAAAAAACGAATATAGTTATGTAATACCTTATAATTTTTGTAATATGTTTTAAATTATGTAGTACATTTTAATACCTTATTTATACACTATTTAGTATATAATTAGCGAAGTTCTAAATAAGAGATTTCATTTTATCGGCAATGTTGTATTTATAAAGTTTTACTCCACTGTTTTACTTCCAATATTTTACTCACAATATTTCTTGCAGCATTATAAAGAGGCTTTTTAACTCTGGACATTTTATCTGGTGACCTGGTCCCAGGAGCGCAACTTACTAAAATATTTCATATTAGATTAACCTGAAGTAAGGTTTTAAAGTAAAGCTTTATCTTATTAAAATTTATTTTTTAAAGTTTGTTTTTGATTCTACAAAATTGGGAATTAACTTTGAGTAGGTTGATATAATGGATAAAGTTACTCTAGTTTTAATTTTGGAAAAGTTTTGAATGAACGATGCAGTCGCATGATGGTATTTATTTTGATATATTTATAAAAATAGTTGATTTTGGGTTCATAGAAAGATATTATTTCAAAACGAATATATATAAGATGAATATAACTAGAATACGCGACTCTATAATTTGGAAGCATATACTACATCTGAAAAAAGAAATTGCAAGGTACCCTTATAATTTTTGAAGATCTCTTACATAAGAGAGATGAATTTTACAGCCCAGGGACCAGACCATATATCGCGCCGTAAAAGTAACTAAAAGGTCATAAGAGGCCTGAAATATCCGAAAACTCGGCTGTTCAGCATATCTCATACAAAAAGATTATTATAGGGGTAAATCCATATCGAAATGGGGATAACTTCAGTATATTGGTGGTGTGTAAAAATGAAATCATTCGCATTAGTCCGGGCAGACGATTCGGACAAAGTAAAAATAGCCTTACATGATCTAGAACGATACGGACATATTCAATTTTCAGCTACTCCAAAATGCATAGAGCCAAACTATGCTGATGAACTTCTTGTTAGTGTAATGGGCGTATCCCTCAAGTCAAAATGCAACTCTGCAGCACTGGTGGAATTAAATAATCACGCCGGAGCGGCAATTAGTAGGCTGAAAAAAATTCATCCTCCTGCTCATATAATTATCATCAGTCCAAGACACAAAATGTTTGAAGAGCTGGCTGGCAAGTTTCCAAAATATCCGGAATTTGACAGAACATTCAACCATCAGAAGAGTCCGCAGAGTATGGAGATAATTCAGGAGAAAGCAGAATCTTCCAATCCCATGCATAAAGAATAAAACAACTCCGTCAATTGTTAATGTTAACTTAAGTCAATGTTAATTTAAATATTTGTATTCAGCAATATTTATAACATTAATTTTAATATTAAACATTACTTTAATATTAATTTTTGAACTTGACCTTCAAATTTAATTTTTAAGGTTTAGACTTATTGGAAATCCTGTTTTAAACAGGAACCAGTTTTCAGTCTCAGCTTGGAAACATAAGTGTACAGACTTTCTATATCTTTAATTTCCTTCTGAGAGATGAGTCGGAGTTTATTTCGGATCTCAAGATCAGGTTTCAAACCGAAACTCTGGAAGTATCCAGAAAGCTTTATAGCCAGAATGTCACCTCGTCTGTCCCAATCAGTTAGTATAACTACTTCACTACCAAGACGCGCAATTTTCTCAGAGAAGTTAAAAAGAGATTGACGGGTTGCAAGTTCAAAATTGCCTTTAATTCCAAGCCTTTTCAGTGAGATGACATCTCTTTTTCCTTCAACAATGATAATTGCTTCCCTTCCAGAATATTCAGAGAGTTCGGAGAGCAGCTCTTCAATTCTTTCAAGCCTTTTTCTGTAAATTTCAAGATCAGCCACGTTTTCTGCAACCTTATTATTAATTAAAACTTTAGAGAACCGTATTATATATAAGTAGTTTACTTATAACAGTTTACTTATCAGGAGATAATGAAGTTACTCTTAAAATTTAGCTATTTTTAAATACAGTTTTAAATTTCTGGTTTATTTCTTTAAACGCTCCCCAAAAACTGAAACTGCCTGTTGATATGAAACTCCTTTTAACAATAAAGATTTCTTACTACTTGTTGCCCCGCTGTTTATAAGAATATCCGAACTACTAATTGCAAAGAGTTCAGCAAGGCATTCTACCAGCTGTTCGTTTGCCTTTCCTTTCTGGGCATTTTTGGTTAGTTTTACTTCGATTCGTTTGCGCCATTCATTATAACCGCTTGGAACCGAAATAGACCTGGAGCCTGGAGTAACCTCTATATCAACAATCACACTGGACCCCATATCTGATATCGCCTCTTCGAAAGACATATCTTTTACCTTTCTGGAGGATCATATAAATCAATGACGGGTTGACCTGTTAAAGTGAAAAAATAATCGGAGACAGTGAAGAACATAAGCTTAGAATTTCAAGAAAATGAAGTTTCAAACAAGTAATATTAAAACAATTAATATTCGGTCGTGTCCCTGAACTATAGATCAATTCTGAAAAAACTAGTGCACACCATGCATTTGATGAATATAATCGGAGATTCTCTCGATTTTGGTTTTCAATGATTCAAACCCACTACCTAATATTCAAATAAGTAATAAATCAACAAGTAATAAATCAACAAGTAATAAATCAACAAGTAATAAATCAACAAGTAATAAATCAACAAGTAACAATTCAAACTAGACAGATATTGTTCAAGGAACTTTCGGAAAAAAGTCTTTAAAAGAATGGGAAAATAGTGCTGTAGCCCTGGCGCACTAACTCCGAAAGCTCATCCTCTGGTTTTCCGCAGTCACTTTCAGTTACCCTCGTGCAGGGCAGTATCACACTATCAATGTACCGCATTGGGGTTGTCTGTACACTCACAGTCAGGATTTTCCATTACCTCATGCAAGGACCTATACAATGCGACGAAGCCATATTATATACATAATAATATATAAAAATGTCGGCGAACTGTTGATTTATTACATTGCAGTATTAAAGTAATTGAGGTTTTGCCCTTTTCCATAAAATTCCTTATTTTCCAATAATATTAGATAATAATGTACATTTTACCAAAAAATTTGTTTAAAGTAGTTAAAATTGAATTTAAGGAATTTTTGTACTACTAATTTTAATTATAGTAATTTTAAGTTGTGCAATAAAAAAAACGTCCGATCCAAGTTTCTAGTACATAATTAATATTTATATTATTATTCGGTCGTGTACTTGAGTTATTGATCAATTCCTAAAAAGCAAGTATATCCTCCGTAATTGAGAGAAATATCGAAAGATTCTCTTGCTTGTGGTTTTCAATAACTCATACCCACTACCTATTATTCAATTTGTAGGAGAAAATCATATAAAATACTAACTTTTTAACAATATGCACTATTAATTAGGCTATTGTTATTGAACTCTATATTCATTTACGTTTTGCGATGTTATTTTAAAGGCGTCAGATGTATTTTTTTGGACAAATGTGTTATTTTAGACAACTTTTTTGATTTTAACGCCTTTTCGTTAATTTTGGCAAAACTTTAATTATATTAAAGCTAATTTTTCTCAAGAAAATGATTTGGATTAAAGGGCAATATAAGAACATGAGAATACAAAAATAACCTAAAAGAGTTCAGAGTTAACTGCTAACTGCGGAGATAGACATCATAAAAAAGCAACAAAAAAAGAAAAGAGTAGTAAGTGATATTCCTAACAAAATTACATTCTCAAAAAGACTGTGTTCTGGGAAAATTGAATTTTGAAGAAGTGTACATTCTGAAAAGACTATAATGTAAAAATATGAAGAAAAACTTATATATCATGTACATGTTTGCTCTTCCACAAATTGAGCATAGTGCTTAATGAGTAGCTGAGGTGCATATGTACGGCACTGAACAGATAATTCCAGGGACAATTATTGCAGGCCCCGAACTGGAACCTATTGAGGGGTACATCTGCGTAAAGAGAGGAATAATTACGGAAATTGGGGAGGAGCGTACACCCTCTAAAAATATAATTGCTCCATGCTTTGTCAATGCGCATACTCACCTTGGAGACTCGGTATTCAAAGATCCTCCTCTGGGAAGGACTTCCGGGTTTCGGATTCAAAGAGACCTGGATGCTCTTGTAAAGCCTCCTGACGGGTTAAAACATAGAATATTAAGAGACACGCCGTACAAAACTCTGATCGAAGGCATGAGAAAATCCTTGCTGGATATGATAGAAACCGGAACCTGTGCTTTTGCTGATTTCAGGGAAGGGGGTGTTGTGGGAGTTGCAGCCCTGAATAAAGCTCTTGAAGGACTCAAACTTCATTCCATGACACTGGGCAGACCTACAGAGCCTGAACTACCGACTCAGGTTGTACTGGCAGAAGTGAGAAGGATTCTTCTACACTCCACCGGACTTGGGATGAGTGGGGCAAATGACCTTGATTTCAAACTGTTGGAGAATATTGCTACCTGCACACGGCAGCATAAAAAGTTCTTTGCGATCCATGCCGGAGAAAAAGATACAAGCGATATAGAAAAAGCATTGTCGCTTGAGCCGGATCTCTTGATTCATTTGACAAATGCTACAAGAAAAGATATTGAAGAGGTGGCTGATGCAAAGATTCCGGTTGTTGTCTGTCCCAGATCTAATCTAATTACAGGAGCCGGAATTGCACCTGTTGCCGAGATGCTGGAAGCTGGGATAAAAGTAGCTGCAGGAACGGATAATGTAATGTTAAATTCTGTAAATATGTTTACTGAAATGGAATTTATGTCTAAGATTTTTTCCATTGATGATAGGCAAGTATTTAAAATTTGCACACTTAATGGTTCCTTTGTAATTGGATCTAATTCTACGGGCTCAATACAAAAGGGGAATAAAGCTAATCTCATGATCCTGAATGGAAATTCCAATAATCTTGCAGGGATAAAAAACCCCATAAGTGGAATTACAAGGCGGGCAAGACCCGATGACATACTATCAGTACTTCATTCATAAAGCAAATGGAGAATAAACATGATGAGCGAATTTTACCGGAATATAGTGATTGCAACAGATGGATCCGAGAACAGCCTTAGGGCTATTTCTTACGGTATTGAGATTGCAAGACTCAGCGGGGCTACGGTTCACGCTCTCTACGTAACAGATATAACTTCTGTTTCTTCGATGCCTATGGATGCGGGATTGGAAGCAATATATGACACCCTGAGAGAGGAGGGGGAGAAAGCAATATCCGTGGTAAAGGAACACGGAGATGCCTCAGGAGTTGAGGTAAGAGAAGTAAGGTTGGAAGGTCACCCGAGTAATGAGATTATAAATTTCGCAGAAAATAATGATATTGACCTGATAGTTGTAGGCACCCTCGGCAAAAGCGGGCTCGACAGATTTCTGCTTGGAAGTGTTGCAGAGAAAGTAGTAAGAGGCTCAAAAGTCCCGGTCCTGGTCGTCCGGAGTGAAAAACGAGATTAAGACTTTCTAGTCAACTGGAAGCCTTTTGAGAAAATAGATATCGGAGAAAGAAAACCAGGATTTAGCGTATACAAAGGTGTATATCACATGCCAAAAAGCATCTTCATTGAAGATATCATGGTAAGGGATGTAGCAAGTGCAACCCTTCCAGGTTCAAGGGACGAGGTTCTTAAAATTCTTAAGAACAAACACATTTCAGGAGTTCCAGTAATTAAAGACTCCAAAGTTGTGGGAGTTGTAACAAGGACAAACCTATTACAAAACCCTGAAGAAGAACAACTGGCTCTTCTTATGACACGGGATCCGATAACCATATCCTCCGGATCTGATCTGCAGACTGCAGCACGTTTACTTTTGGAACACCGCATAAGAAGGCTTCCGGTAGTAGATGACGGGAAACTTGTAGGGCTTGTTACCGTGGCAGATATTATAGGTACAATTGCAGACATGAACATTGATATCCCGATAAAGGACTATGTGGAAAAGAAAGTCGTTGCAATATACAATGAAACACCTCTGCCCGTTGTTGCCAGGATTATGGAACTGGCAGGTGTTAAGGCTGTCCCGGTACTTGACTCAAGCCTGGAACTTGTAGGAATTATCTCGGACCGTGACGTTATTGCTGCAAGCATAATTGAAGACAGTGTAGAGATGTCAGATATGTCTGCAGGTCAGGACGACGATGCCTGGACCTGGGAATCGATGCGAGACACCATGAGCATTTACTACAGTGTCTCAAGGATTAAGGTTCCCAACCTGATCGGAAGCGATATCATGATAAGAGAGCCAATCACAGCTACATATATTACATCTGTCAGCGACTGTGCACGGAAAATGAAGAGGAACAGAATTGACCAGGTTCCGATTATCAATTCAAACCGAAAACTTCAGGGACTTTTGAGAGACCATGATCTCCTGAAACCTCTGATAGAAATCGAATAAATTAAGATTAAAACCTCGCTTCTAAGAACCGTTAAACTTTTTAGCGCGAAGTGAAGAAGATAACACTACTTGATGCCTATTTAACGCCTATTTAATGCATATTTAGTGTATATTCAACGTATATTTAATGTTGATTTAAACCTATTCAACGTATATTTAATGTTGATTTAAACCTATTCAACGTATATTTAATGTCGATTTAAGGAATCCTTCAAGAAAGGAGGTGTTTTCCCTAGAGCACCTCTGAAAACTATTTTTTTCAGGAGCTAGAAAAATGGACAGACCTTTTATTTTTATTAATTCTGCCATGTCAGCCGACGGCAAACTCTCAACAAAGGAAAAGAAGCAGGTTCGAATCTCCGGAAAACTCGATTTTGAACGGGTCGACGAACTCCGAGCCCAGGCAGATGCAGTTATGATAGGAATAGGAACTGTCCTTTCGGACGACCCAAGCTTAACCGTAAAGTCTCCAGAGAGACGGGCAGTCAGGAAAGCCGCCGGAAAAAACGAAAATCCAGCAAGGATTATTGTGGACAGTTCAGCAAGGACTCCTCTTGATGCCGATATTTTTAAAAAAGGTGACGGGCTCAGGATAATTGCTGTTTCAACTTCTGCTCCTGCCGAAAAGGTAGAAAAACTGGAAGAGAAAGCTCTTGTCATCAAAGCAGGGACTGAGAAAGTTGACCTTCCAGAGCTTGTAAGAAAGTTAAAGGAAATGAATATAAATATAATTATGGTCGAAGGAGGGGCAACCCTCAACTGGGGAATGCTTTCTTCAGGCCTTGTTGATGAAATTTATACTTTTGTAGGAAACCTTATTATAGGCGGCGCTACAGCCCCAACTTTCACTGACGGAGAAGGATTTTCAGAAGCTGAAATCCTTAAACTAGAACTGTTTTCAGCCGAAAAAATCGAAGATGGGATGCTTCTCAGGTGGAAGGTAAAAGGTAAGGCAAAATAAAATCTGCCGTTCCAGAGATCTCATATTGTTAACTGATACCCGGGCTTAAGATTATATTTTTCAAATCCGCCTTTAAAGTAAACAAAAACTTCAAGTTCGCACTTGCCTTTNNNNTGAGCCTTCACAGCTTCAAAAAATCCGATAATCTGTCTCAGGTAAGCCTCTTCATAAGCTCTGGTATCCTGTGCAATTGCTTCACACTCGGAGTCATCGAGTTCGGAATAATAGCTTCCATGCTCGTTTAAGCCGCTTATCTGGCGCCAATCCACCTTACCGGAGTCATCAGCTTCTCTGTGAAGCATATAAGGGTAAACTCTGCAGATTGAAGGGCGCCTGTCATAAATTGTACAGCGCTTATTCTCAAGGAAAATACAGGAGCCATCAGGCTTTGTTTTCAAGGCATAACCTGAGACATAAAACCTACCCTTCTGGTCGCAAAACTCGTAATAAGGAGCAGGAGTAACTGAATCCGGATTTATCTGCCTTATAACGTCAAGGTCCGCATCGAGCAGGAAAACATGGTCATTAAACTCTTTTGTGCAGCAGCGTGCGCAAAGTTCGCACCTGAACCCCAGCTCTTTAATAATACCCACAAATTCAGAGTCAGGAAATTTCTTTACGTCTGCAAGTTCTTCCCTTGCGTCTGCAAGCCTTGTTTCAATGTTATTCTTTTTTACGCTAATCACCTTTTTTTAAAAAAAGAATTATGCAAGTGTACCTTGTTTTAGTTCTATGTCCGTAACATTTAATTACTAGCATTTCTTTTTATCATAAATCCAAGGCTTGATAACATTTATAATTTCGCACTTTCAGGCTTCAAGGAATATCAGATATTCTTAATCATCATTGAGAATTATCGATTTAACATTATAGAACCAGGGAATACCTGTTAAACCAGGGAATACCTGTTTATTGAGACTCTGCCGAGGAAAAAATCCGCGGCAACCGGCAGTGTCCAGCAATAAGCGAATACCTGGATATATTACGTGATAAATTACAAACAAATTCAGAGAAAATTAAGATTAAACTTAAAGAGGAATGATAATGGGCAAAACCGGTAGCATTGATTGGGTAAAAGTAAAAGGCAGAAAAGGCAGAGTAATTAAGGTCCAGAAGTCACAGGCTCAAAAAGCACACCCAGGACCTGCGCAGCGCTTCAGTTCTTCAGGTCATAAGAGGCGCTTCATCAGAAGATCTGCAAAGGCTCTTGTAAAGTAATCTTAAGAGCTTTTAAATTTATTTTTTAAATTTATTTTTTAAATTTACTTTTGAATTTACTTTTAGAATTTATTTATAAAATCTACTTTTGAAATCTTGGTCGTGCATTAGCAGATAGATAGTTTGATATTTTGTGTTTAACATTTGCTCAGTTACATCTTTTTCTAAACTTACTCACTTACAGATTGAGTACTCACAAAGCAGAAAATGAAAGTGAAATACGAATGTGTGAAATACTCTGGGAAATATCAACTGATTATTAATGGATCACCAAAATGAAACGCTTTTTCATTAATCCAATCTGAAGAATACAACAATAAGGTAAAAGAAGAATAAATAGGATATTTTGAAAGAATACAGAAGTGTTATTCGATTAAGAAGACATCTACCTCTTCTCCCTCTTCATATCCTTCAACGTTTTCCGGCACAAGAACATACCCATCAGCCTTTGCAACTGAAGTCATAACTCTGTCTCCATTTCCGGTCAGAGGACGCACCTTATCTCCTTCAAAGACAACACGGACGAAATTAACGTATCCTATTTTCGAACTGATTTTTGCAGCCAGCTGTTTTTTAAAAATCGGTTCAGGAATCTCTGGAATTGTCGCCAGTTTCCGAATCCCCGGACGGACAAATAAATAGAGGGAAACGAGCCCGGCAACCGGATAACCTGGCAGGCAAACTACAGGGATGTTACCTATAATCCCAAGCGCTGAAGGTTTACCTGGAATAACTCCTATGCCATGTACGAGCAGTTCTCCCAGAGCTGCTACAACTTCAGAGGCATGATCTCTTTTTCCTACTGATGTTCCGCCTGAAAGAACAATCATATCGGCATCCAGGTTTGCTTCTACGGCTCTTTTTATACTATCCGGATTATCAGGAACTATATCAAGATAAAGAGGAATTCCACCCCATTTTGTCACATAAAGGGACGACATCAGCCCATTGGTCTCAAGCACCATACCAGGAGGAGGTACATCCGTTTCTATCTGACGGCTTACGAGCTCATCCCCTGTCGGAATAACTGCGACAACAGGCTTTTTGAAAACCCTAACCCTGCGAAATCCAAGCGATGCAAGGACGGCAACATCACATGGGCGAAGAAGATGTCCTTCCTCAAAAACTACCTCTCCTCTTTTTATGTCCTCTCCGATATGGCCCACATTCCTGCCAGGATATACCTGGGCCCTAATCTCTACAAGATTCCCTGCAGTCATGGTATCTTCCATCATTACGACAGCGTCAGCTCCTTCAGGCACTGCAGCCCCGGTATGGACCCAGGTTGAAACTCCGTCCTCTATTCGGTCAGAAAGCTGCAGCATTACCGGATTTGAAGGAGAGGCTCCCATAGTGTCTGAAGCCCTTACAGCGTATCCATCCATAGCTGCACGTCGGTAATGTGGCACATTCCTTTCAGAGATTACGGCTTCTGCCAGTACCCTGCCTGTGCAGGTTTCGAGGGAGATTTCTTCTGTTTTTTTTATAGCAGAAATACGCTCAAGAAAAAGTTTCAAAGCTTCGTCAACCGAGGTTCGTTTTTTGAATATCCTTCCCATAATCGTCCTTCCTGAAGAGATTAGCCCCCCGAAACCGGAGGTAGGACTGCAAGCTCATCAGCTTCAGAAAGAAGAGTATCAAGCCCTTCAAGATGCCGAATATTGTTTCCATTTATAAGGACATTAATTGAACCGCACATAACCGGAACTTTGATTTCTCCTTCTAGATCCTCAAAAATAAGGTGCTTCAACTCGGGATATTTTTCAGTAAGAGATAAAAGGATATCAATAACCTTTTCTCCCGACAGCTGCAGTTCCGATGTGCCCGCTTTTTCACGCAAATTTGCAAATAACTTGACTTTAACCTCAGTCATGAGAGAAACTATTTCATCCTATCCCTTAAATATATCTATGCCCATAAAGAAGAAGCTATGCTGGAGGGCTTGGGGAATAATGCAGCAAAGTCAGGAATACAATACTGAAAACTCGCCAGAAATTTCTGAGAAAAAATACAAATTGCTCGAGTTTCTGATCATTCTTTTTGCCCTGTTAATAAGATTGTTCGATCTGGGAGAGCGAGTACTTCATCACGACGAAAGCGTACATGCCAGTTTTACCCTTAAACTTCTCGAAAGCGGGCAATATAAATATGACCCTGCCTATCACGGCCCCTTTCTATTCCATTCTACTGCTGTTGTCTTTCACTTCCTGGGAATAAACGATGCTACAGCACGCCTGATCCCTGTTTTTTTCGGAGTAGCAGCAATTCTTCTGCTCTTTTTACTTAAGAAGGAACTTGGAGAAAGGGGTGTACTCTGGTCGGCTTTCTTGCTCTCGTTTTCTCCAAGTATGGTGTACTTTTCAAGGTTCTTCAGGAATGACCTGATCATTGTTTTCTGCACCCTGGCAACGGTTATAGGTGGAATTCGCTATCTTGAAAACCTTCACAGCTCAAAGAGATACTCTTATCTTATCCTTGCTGCTTCCTCTCTTGCAATTGCCGTATCCTCAAAAGAAAACGCTTATCTTGTTATCCTTATGTTCGGAGCCTATGCATTGATTTATTCCTTGTACGGATTTTACTCCGACTGGAAAAAAGAAAATCTGAGCTTTAAAAGAACTTTTATTCTCAAAATTTCAGCTGTTTCCCCATTCATACCAGAAATTCTGATTTCAGGCACTCTCTTTGTTTTTATTGTAATGTTATTTTATACAAGCCTCTTCAGAACCCCGGAAACTCTCTATTCAATTGTGGAAAGAGCTTTTTCTCACTGGATGGAGATGCATAGAATTGAACGTATAGGAGGCCCTTTTTACTATTATATTCCTATCCTTCTTGTATACGAAAGTCCGATTTTGATCTTTGGGACTGCAGGTATCGTTCATTTTCTGAGAAAGAAAGGAAAAAATGCCTCCTTTTTCCTGTTTGTTTCTTACTGGGCAGTTTCGAGTTTGCTGCTTTACTCCTATCTTCAGGAAAAAGTCCCCTGGCTTGTTGTGCATATTGTCCTGCCTTTTGGGATTCTGGCAGGGGCTTACCTTGGAGATTTTTTTCCCGGGATACCAGGTCAAAGACAGAAGAATTTACCCGAAACAGAAAACATGAGTTTCGGAACAGACAAAACTCCTATTTCCGGGATAAAACATTCCAGAGCCTATACCCTTATTGCAGGGATTCTGGCACTTACGCTAATAATATCACTGACTCAGTGCTTCTCCGTAAACTTCTACAGGAGTATGGAACCTGATGAGCTGATGACATATTCACAGACATCTCCGGATATCAGGGAACTTATGGAGAAAATCGAAGGATTCAATCTCGGGCCTGAAACTCTAAGAATATCCGTTGTGGATCCCGAAAGCCTTTACTGGCCTCTCCCATGGTACCTCAGGGACTATGAGAAAGCAGCATATTATACAGAACCGCCAGCAAAAAAAGAGTACGACGCGATAATCGTACCTTCAACATACAGTATGTACGATCTGATTTCAGAAGAAAAATATTCCTCATATAATTTCTCCTTACGCCCTGGAAAGGAATTTACTCTTTACTATAAAAAAGAACTTGAAAAGAACATATAATAGACAGACCGGAAAAAGGAAATTTTACATTTTAAAATAAGCGGTTTATAAACGTTATTTTTTTACTGAAAAGTATTTTACCAGTTCCATTGAGATAAGCGTGGTAGAAGCAAGAGGCAGTATCACTCCCCAGTCAGAGAGAGAAAGCGGAACGGTCCTAAAAGCAGTCTGGAAAAAAGGAACATAAATTACTACCAGTTGCAGGATTATTGTTGTCAGGACTGCATAAACCAGGGGCCTGTTTGTAAAAATTCCCAAGGAAAAGATTGAATAACGGTCGGACCTCCAGTTGAACGCATTAAACATCTCTGAAAAAACGACAAGAGTAAAAATCAGAGTCTGGAGTTTCTCAATGGAAAAGTTTCTGTCAAGAGCCCAGGTTAAGACTAGAAGAGCCTGAAGGGCAATCAACCCTCCAATTCCCAGCCCGGCTGTGATTTCCCGGCGAGTGATAAGACCTTCCTCAACATTTCTCGGCTTCTGTCTCATAATGCCGCTGTCAGGAGGCTCAACTGATAGAGCCATAGGAGGAAGCCCGTCCGTAATTAAGTTAATCCAGAGGATCTGAACCGCAATAAGAGGCAGAATCTGCCATCCCAGAATAGAAATAAGGACTATGAGCACCTCACCTATATGGGCTGAGAGCCCGTAAGTAATGAAGTTTCTAATATTTTTGAATATATTTCGCCCTTCCTCAACCGCTGCAACAATTGATGCAAAATTATCGTCCGTAAGGATCATGCTTGAAGCTTCTTTACTGACATCCGTGCCCGTAATCCCCATAGCTATTCCCATATCTGCAGCTTTAAGGGCAGGAGCATCGTTTACTCCGTCCCCGGTCATTGCTACGACATAGCCTTTTTTCTTAAGGGCGTCTATAACCCTCAATTTATGGGTAGGATAAACCCTGGCATAAACCGAGACCCTTTCAACCTCCCCTTCAAACTCGGCATCACTGAGGGTATCAAGTTCCGAGCCTGTAAGAGTAAGATCGTTTTTCTTCAAAATCCCCAGTTCCTTTGCAATTGCAGATGCCGTAATCTTATGGTCACCTGTTATCATTATGGTTTTAATACCTGCGTTTTCACCTTTTTGGATTGCAACCTTTACTTCCTCTCTTGGTGGATCTCTCATGCCAGTTAAGCCTGAAAAGATCATATCTTCTTCAATTTTCTCAGATGGAAGTTCTCCTGAAGAATTACTTTCAATAAAGAGTTCCTCATCCAGAGGATGGAATGAAAGAGCCATAACCCTGAGGGCCTGATCAGCCATTTCCCTGACTTCCCCTGTAATCAACTGCTTCATCTCTGGAGATAAAGATTTTATTTCACCATCAAGAAAAATCTCCGTACATGAGCCAAGAATTACCTCAGGAGCTCCCTTTGAGAAAGCAACCAGCCCTTTAAGAGGAAAGCTGCCAGAATCAGCTTCCAGTTTACTGATAGTGGTCATTCGTTTTCTTTCAGAGGAAAAGGGTATTTCACCAAGGCGAGGATATTTTTGATCAATATCAACTTTATGAAGCCCTGCCTTTGCCGCAGCAACCACAAGAGCTGCCTCCGTGGGATCTCCTTTGATCTCCCATTTTTCATTTTCCTTAAAAAGGCCAGCATCGTTACAGAGAGCAGCTCCCAGTAAGAGGATCTGAAGATGGGGGTCATCCGTAGAAACTTTATCACTTACCCTAAAGAACTCTCCTTCGGGAGAATATCCTGCTCCCGTAACATTCAAAACCTGACTGTTGACACAAATTTTTTCAACCGTCATTTTGTTCTGCGTAAGCGTACCTGTCTTATCCGAACAGATAACGTTTGTTGCTCCAAGAGTTTCTACAGATGGCAGTTTTCTTACAAGGGCATGCCTTTTGACCATACGTCTTACTCCGAGCCCAAGCCCTACTGTAACAACTGCAGGAAGAGCTTCAGGAATGGCAGCAACTGCGAGAGCAACGCCCCATAAAAACATATCAAGGAGAGGAAAGCCGTAAAAAACCCCAAGCATTGCAACAAAAGCCACAATTAAAAGAGTCGCAGTACCAATCCATCTGCCAAACTTGTCAAGACTTTCCTGTAAAGGAGTTCTGGATCTCTCTATTGTCCCCAGAAGCCCGGCCAGCTCCCCAAAAGCCGTATTCATTCCGGTTGCGGTAACAATTGCACTGCCTCTCCCGTAAGCAACTGAAGTTCCTGTATAGACCATATTTGCCCTGTCAGCTTCAGGAGTTTCGGAGGGCAGGGCTTCAATGTTTTTCTGGACAGGCACGGACTCTCCTGTAAGGGAGGACTCATCAGTTTTGAGATTGAACTCTTTAACGATCCTGGCATCCGCGGGGATGCGGTCTCCGGTTTCAATAAGGATAAGATCCCCAGGAACGAGATTATTTGAGGAAATATTTTTTTCAACCCCGTCCCTTATAACAGTAGTTTCAGGTGAAGTAAGGGACTTTAGAAGCTCAATTGCTTTCTCGGCTCTATATTCCTGCACGAAGCTGAGAATCCCTGCAAGAAAAACCGTAAAAATAATGACTATTGCATCAACTATCTCTCCGAGAAGAGCCGAAACAATAGAGGCCGTAATCAAAATAAAAATCAAGATACTTTTAAACTGTGAGATAAAGAGCTGTAGAACCGATACTTTTTCCTTTTCTTTAAGTTCATTTTCGCCATATTTTTTAAGTCTTTTTTCGGCTTCCTCTGAACTCAAACCTGCTTCCGATACTCCAAGCTCTTCAAAAACGGAGTTGACTTCCTGATCGTAATACACCCCTCTATCCCTCAAAGTCCCCTAATAATCCAGAGATGTTCCTCGATTAATATATCTGCTTATCTAATATAAGTTTCAAAGCATATATAGCAGTTAAGTATATCGATAGGTTAAGGGGTTTTTAAAGAAATTTCAGTAACATGGACTCTTGTGGAAAAAGAGATATAAAACTTTAGCTGTTTTTATATCAAGACNNGTTGAAACCTATTTGAATATGGTTGAAACCTATTTGAAACTATTCAAATTTAGTTGAAATCTATTTGAGTCTGGTTGATTTCTTAAGAGTTACCAAAGTTCTGTTCGAAAAATAAAACAGATAAGGGAAAAGTTGGGTATGAAAATCGTAATAGTAGGAAGTGGACTTGCGGGGTTGTCAGCTGGGTATAAGCTCTGTAAATCAAACGAAATTGTTATTTTTGAAAAAGATGCAGAAACCGGGGGGATGGCTGCAAGTTATTGCCAGAACTTTGCCGGAAAGAAGTACTTTATAGAAAAGTACTATCACCATATATTCAGGAGCGACTCGGACCTTCTTGACCTGATAAGGGAACTCGGGCTTGAAGGTCAAATGCTGTGGCTAAAGGGGAAAGACGCCTACTTTGTGGACGGTAAAAATTATCCTATGAATACTCCTGCCGAAATTCTGAAATTTAAACCTCTTTCGTTTACGGATCTGGTAAAACTTGGGCTATTGGTGCTCAGGATAAAACTAATAAATGATATGACTTCCTATGACAGAATAAAGGCAAAAGACTGGATTCTTGATACAGCTGGACAATCCGTATATGAAAATTTTTTTGCTCCTCTTATGAAAAGTAAATTCGGTGAAAATGCCGAAAATGTTTCTGCTGCCTGGCTTATCGGACGTGTGAAAATAAGGTCAGACCGGGGAAAAGAAGGAGAAAAGTTGGGGTATCTCAAAGGAGGATTTAACTCCTTAATAGAAGCTCTGGCAAGGGAAATCAATGCACATGGGGGCAAGATCTTACAGAACGAAGCAGTAACGGAAATCGTAATCAAAGATAATGCAGTGCAGGGAGTGATTGCGAATGGGAATTTCATTCCCTGCGAAGCCGTGATTTCAACTGTTGAACCCAGAGTACTTGATATCCTCACGAAAGGCAAACTTGGAGCTCTTCATGCGACCCTGCAAAGTATTCATTATCAGGGAACTGCGTGTGCCCTCATAGGACTTGACAGAGAGCTTATGACAGACGGAAATTACTGGTTGAATATAAAAGCTGATGTGCCTTTCGGAGCTGTAATTGAACACACCAACTTTATGCCTTTTGAGGACTATGGAGAACACCTTATCTATGTAACTTCTTATTTTCAGGATGAAAACAATGACCTCTGGATAAAAAAGGAAGAAGAAGTTCTGAATTCTTACCTGAAGGGTCTTGAAAAGATGTTTCCCGATTTCTCAAGAACCGATATCCACTGGGCAAAACTCTTCCGCAGAATGGATACTGCACCTGTGTATGAACAGGGATACCTTGAAAAAGTTCTGCCGTTTTCGCCAGGCCCGTCCGGACTTTATCTGGCAGGAATGTTCTCATCAACCAATTATCCGGAAAGAAGCATGAACGGCTCTGTAAAAGCCGGGTTTGAAGTTGCAAACTTTTTCATGAAAAAAGAAGAGAATTGCGAAGTTTGCTGGCTCGACTGAGAAAATGAAGTCCTGTACTTTCATTAAAAGTGTTGTGTACTTGAAGAGTTCCCAGACTTAACATAATCTTTAAGGACGAACTATTATATAGTCTCAGGGATGATAATATATTGTCTGTATCCGCATGCAGAATTTCTTTCTGCATGATTATCTGTCCTTCCGGATTTATCATTCAAGGGGATTTGAGCAATGGTGAATAAGGAAAAGGCAGTAAAAACCTAAAAAAATCTAGACTTCTGCCGTTAGTCGGCATTTTGGGGGCATGCTGGCCAAGTCCGCATTTGCGGGGGTGGCACAGGAGAATTAACTTGTTTTTCCTTGAGCCTGGCTCTCAAATAAATCCCGGATGCTGTAAAAAAGCTGCCCTGGCCTCCGGGTAGGGGTATTGGCAGCATAAAATAAGAGGAGTGGTAAAAGATGTTATTCATGGACGTTAGTACCTGGGACCCTTCGAACCGCGATAAGATCCTTGAGCATTTTAAGAGATTGGAGATTCCAGACGGAATTGATGTCATTAACCAGTGGATTGACCTTTCCGGAAACCGCTATTACATCCTTTACGAAGCTGAGAGTGCCGAAGCTTACGGAGCTTTCAACCTACCCTGGTCGGATATCTGTGTAATTGATAGCGTACCGGTTATGGAAGCTTCCGAATTCATGCAGCTTCTGCCTAAATACCAGAAGAAGTAAATATAGAGTTAGTAACTCTTAATTTATTTGTACGGTTTTCAGGAAAAGTCCGATGAGCTGCATATTAACTGGCTCATCGAAAAATCTTTATTTTATCAGTATCAAACTTCAGAGCTTCTCGTAACCTTTCTTGCTCAGTACGTTTCTTACTTAGTACGTTTCTTACTTAGTACGTTTCTTACTCAGTACGTTTCTTACTCAGTACGTTTCTTACTCAGTACGTTTCTTACTCAGTACATTTCTTACTCAGTACGTTTCTTACTCAGTACGTTAAGTTTTTAGCAGTATTACTTCATGTTTTCAACATCACTGTTTTTAAATCAAGGTATTCGGAAAGAGCATCAGGCCCGTTTTCTCTTCCTATTCCGCTCTGCTCAGTACCTCCAAAAGGAACTTCAGGAGCGATCTTAAGGTGCTGATTTAACCAGATAATTCCTGCATTTAACTGTTCGCATCCTTTACGGGCTTTGTCAAGATTTTTTGTCCATAGAGACGCTCCAAGCCCATAACAGGTATTGTTAGCTTCTTCAATCGCTTCATCAAGGTTTTTTACCTGAACTACAGGTAGCACCGGGCCAAATACTTCTTCTTTCAGAAGCCTGGATTCCCTGGGCACATCTGCAACAAGTGTGGGCTCGAAAAAATATCCTTTACTGTAGGCGCTTTTCTCCGGAACTCTGCCTCCTGTAACTATCCTGCCTTCATCCTTTTCTTCGACATCTGCGACAAGCTTTCTTATATATTCCCACTGCCTGCGGTTGTTAAGGGGGCCCATATCGATGTTTTCATGCATTCCGTTTCCAACCCTCAAGTTCCGGATACCTGCTTCAAGCTTTTTTATGAACTTTTCAGCTACGGTTTCAAAAACAAACAGCCTCTTTACAGCAGTACAGGTTTGTCCGCAATTGTAAAATCTTCCCCTTAGAGCCCCTAAAACTGCGGCCTCAAGGTCAGCATCATCACAGACCAGCATGGGATCACTCCCCCCAAGCTCAAGGGTTACTCTTTTCATCCCACCGGCTGCAAGTTCGGCTACATGTTTTCCGGTTCTTGTTTCTCCGGTAAAGGAGATTCTCTTTACCTTCGGGCTTTTAACCAGGCTTTCTCCCACAATATTCCCAGGCCCTGTGACGATATTGAGCACGCCTGGTGGAAGCCCGGCCTCACTCAGAATAGAAGCCAGGGTAAGGTTAGTGAGGGGAGTATTGCTTGCAGGTTTCAGGACAAGCGTATTTCCTGATATCAGGGCAGGACCTATCTTCCATGCCATTATAAGAGCAGGCATATTCCAGGGTATTATGGCTGCACAAACACCCAGAGGCTTTTTTACAGTAAAAGCGTATCCGTTTTGAGGAACCGGAACAAAATCTCCGTGAGAACTACTTGCAAGCCCGCAATAGTACTCAAGGACATGTGCAAAACCTTCGATTTCGTTTTTAGATTCGGCTAAAGGTTTACCTTGCTCCCTGGTGAGCAGGACGGCAAGTTCATCCTTTCTCTGTCTTACAATTCCCGCAGCTATGTAAAGAACCCTGGCTCTTTGCTGCGGAGATGCGGAAGCCCAACCATTAAAAGCTGACGATGCAGCTTCAACCGCCACCTCCACATCATCTTCCGTGCCTTTCGGAACTCGGTCAATAAGTTCATATGTTGCCGGATTTATGATATCGAAAAATTCGCCGCTGTGCGCTTCCACAGCATTTCCGTTAATCTGCATTTTCATATCTATCAGTACTTACAAAGACCTATTTTAAGATAACAAGGTAATATTCTGGAAGGAACAAGTTAATGTTCTGGAAGGAACAATCTAAGATTCGGGGAAAATAAAGTAATTTTCTGGAAGGAACAATCTAAGATTCGGGGAAAATAAAGTAAGAAAAAGAATTAAATAATTTTTTCTACGATAAAAAATATAAGCCTATTTACAAAATACATATTATCAGTACTTCTGTCAGGTAAATAAAAAGTACACTTCAAGAGAGTGGGGCCTTGGAAAGTGTACGTTAACAAACGATTTTAAAGAGAAGAGAGCGGTGTTAGAGTATCTTCACGTAATTTTTTGGTTTATTTTTATTGAAATGCTGGGCCTGATTTCCATGCCTCTTGCAAGAATAGCTGGTAATCGGCTTGCTGACAGAGGATATTCTGCAGCAAGAACCCTGGGAATAGTGCTCGTTACGTATCTTGCCTGGCTTTTTTCCTATGTATGGGGTTTTAACAGACGCGTGATCCTGATCTCAGTACTTCTACTTTGCCTTATATCGGGAATAGTCTATCGAAAACAAAGGATTTTGCCGGAAAAGAAGGTCCTGTTTTCAAATGAGCTCGTGTTTGCTGCAGGCTTCTTTTTATTTCTGCTTATACGCATGCATCTCCCTGAGATTTACAGACATGAAAAGTTTATGGATTTCGCTTTTTTGAATGCAGTAACAAGAACTTCTTCTTTTCCTCCGGCAGATCCCTGGTTTGCGGGAGGTTCTCTTGAATTTTATTACTACTTCGGATACCTTTCGGTGGGAGTTCCGGGAAAACTATTTTCTGTCGAACCGTCTATGCTTTTTAATCTGGCTATTGCGCTCACTTTCGCTCTTTCCTTCAATCTCCTTTTCGGATTTGGATATAACCTCACTAATGGAAAAATAAAGTATGGGCTTCTTACTGCCGTATCCGTGATTCTGCTAGGGAACTTGCAGGGACTTAAAGAATTCATATCCATGTACTTTACCAGAGAGACGGTTCCAATGGGATACTACTGGAGCAGTTCGAGAGTTATCCCGTATACGATAAATGAGTTTCCTTACTTCAGTTTCATACACGGAGACCTTCATTCCCACATGCTTGCAATTCCGTTCCAGTTACTGGTACTTGCTTTCCTCCTGAGTATATATCTAAGGAAAGATAGTGATCATGTCTTTGAAGGTATGCTGTCCTTTTTTATGTTTTCAATATCTATTGGCTATTTATTTCCTTCTAATTCCTGGGATTTTCCGATATACTTTGGTCTGACATTTGCAGTTATTTTTGCTTTTTACTACGGGCATTATATTCATAAAAAAAGCTTATCGAAATCCATTACTTTATTTTTTGGAACAATTTTTTCGGTTTCCATTTTTAGCCTTATTTCGTACTTGCCCTTTTATCTGTCATTTAAACCACAAGCCGCAGGTGGGTTTGATTTTGTTCTACCAGAACTTCGTACAACAATCGGAGAATTCCTGATTCTGTTCAGTCTCTTCCTTTTTTTGACTTTTTCTTTCCTCGCTAATCGCCTGGAATCCAGAAGAAAAACACAGTACTTCATCTTGTTGACAGGAATATCGGCGTTTCTTGCCAGAGAATGGGCTATTTCCCTGGTTGTAATCCTTCTCCCTTTACTTACCCTTTCGCTTTATTCTTTCATAAAAGACCTTCCTGAGAGAAGTAGTGCAGGATTCATCTCGCTTCTAATCGCAATGGCTGCATCCATAGCGCTTATCTGCGAAATTATCTTTCTCGACGACCCCATTTCCGGAGTTTTCGCCCGCATGAATACTGTTTTCAAATTTTATATACATTTATGGATTTTTCTGGCTATTGCAGCTTCTTACTCTTTCTATGACCTTTATTTCCGCTACAGAACTCCTCTGGAGAATAGTCTTCCCACAAACAGAATCTATGGAAAAAAAATCATGACGTTCTCACTTATGCTCCTGGTCCTCTCATGCAGCGTATTTCCCGTAGTAGCAACCTTTACGAGAATAGAAGACATGAATGCAAAACCTGCTCTTGACGGCATGGAATATATGAAAAAACTGGACAGAGGGGATTATGATGCCATAAAATGGGTTCAGGAAAATGTAAAGGGAGTTCCGGTGATTCTTGAAGCTTCCTCAGATGATAGCAGTTATCGTTATACTTCGCGTGTATCGGCAAATACCGGGCTTCCTACGATTATTGGATGGACAAGGCATGAGAGGTTTTGGGGAAGAGACAATAAAGAAATCGCAAAAAGGCTTGAAGACGTAAATATCATTTACAGTACAAGCAGTGAAAAAAAAGCTCTTGAGCTTATGAATAAATATAACGTAAGCTATGTGTATATTGGTCAACTTGAACGGCAGATGTATGACATAAAGACGGATAAGTTCGAGGATGAAACTTATTTTGAACCGGTTTACCAAAGTTCAGTTCAGATCTACAAAGTAAAAAAGAAATTCTGAGTTTTTGGTTTTTAGGTGTAACCTTAAACCCATGATTATATAATAGTCCATTTATATAAGTATAGAAAAGTCCGTTTATATAATTATAGATTCGCTCCTAATACTGGAATGAAAATAGAGAGGTCTTATCCATTACCAGCGTATCGGTAGTTTTACCAGCTTATAATGAGGCAGCGAATATCGAGAAGGCTGTCTTTGTCACAGCAGAAACACTTTTTAAAATAACGGATAAGTTCGAGATCATCATAGCAGAAGACGGCAGCACGGACGGTACGGACCGGATAGCTTCCAGACTTTCGGAACAGTACGCTTATGTTGTCCACCTGCACTCTGATAAACGGCAGGGCCGGGGAAAAGCTCTTAACCGGGCTTTTAAAGTCGCTTCAGGAGAAGTCCTCTGCTATATTGATGTGGACCTCGCGACAGATATGAAGTACCTGGAAAAACTGATCAAGTCTGTGAGCACAGGTGATTATGATTTTGCTACAGGCTCAAGAATGATGCCCGATAGTGATGCAAAAAGGCCTTTTAAGCGAGAGTTTGCAAGCAGAGGATATAATTTTCTGGTGAGACTTTTTCTAAATTCAAAGCTCTGTGACCACCAGTGTGGTTTTAAGGCTTTCAGGAGAGAAGCTCTTTTTGAGCTTCTTGATGAGATCGAGAATGAACACTGGTTCTGGGATACCGAAGTACTCGTAAGAGCGCAGCATAAAGGATATAAAGTAATAGAATTTCCGGTTTATTGGAGGCATGGAGAGTCAAGTAAAGTTAATCTGGCAAAAGATGTCAAAGGAATGGGTTCTGAGATATTTCGTCTCTGGCGGGAACTCTCATCCCCACTCGGAGTTTCAGGAAAAGGAAAAGTCTTTTTAACAGCTACTCTCGCAATTCTGATCCTTACACTTGTTGCAACCTTCCTTGGCGCATCCGATATTCTGGAAAACATGAAGCAGGCGTCCCTCAGGACTTTGATTATAGCTGTTCTGGTATACTGTACTTCCTGGCCTTTAAGAGGAGTACGCTTTCAGCAGATCCTTAAAAGGCTTGGAAATCAATACGGAATTGGATTTCTTACAGGCAGCATTTTTATCAGCCAATCCGCAAATGTAATTCTTCCGGCACGGATAGGAGACCTGAGCAGGATGTATATCCTGAAAAAAAGCAAAGACCTTGACTTTACAACTAGTTTTTCCTCACTAACTGTAGAAAGAGTATTTGATGTAGTTGCAATTACTTCTATAGCAGTATTTGCATCTTCAGGGGCTGCTTCCCATTTTGAACTCGCACCGTGGATGAACTCTCTGATAAAGCTGTCCGGACTTTCAGTAGTGATCTTCTTTTTAATTCTGTTTATTGTGTCTTTCCAAGAAAGTGCCAATATAAAGATATTGGAAATGGAAAATTTTCAGAAAGGACTTTCTGGAAAGATAAAAGGCTTTGTATTTACTTTTCTTCGTCAGATAAGTATCGTTGCCGTACGTCCAAGCTCATTTCTGGCTGTGACTGCATCATCTCTTCTTATATGGGGAACAGATATATTCACCTGTTTCTTTGTTCTTAAATCATTTCCGGCAGTCGGGGAAAGTATCTCGTCCACATATATGATGTCACTGATTTTCCTGGCTGTAGCCCTTGGAAATATTGCAAAAATCTTTCCAATAACACCTGGAGCTATAGGAACATATGAAGTTGCCCTTACTGCAGTCTTCGGGATTGGGGGAATAAGCCCGGAAATCGGATTTACGGTTGCTGTGCTCGATCATATTATAAAAAATTCAATTACTTTGATAGGGGGCGGTCTTGCTCTCTCGGAACTTGGACTCAGGTGGAGAGAAGTGCTTTGTACTGAGAAGGATATTTTAAAAGGATAAAACAGGATACTCAAGATAATAAATAGAGTAAACAAAGTAAACAGAATAAACAGAGTAAACAGAATATGCAGCAGAAAGAGTGAACAGGGCATAGCCAGGATTTGCTGAGTAAACAAAATAAGCAAGGTAAACAGAATAGTTAAATCAGACCTGATATATAAGTCAAAGAGTTTAAGAAATAACCGAAGCATTAATACAAAGAATTAAAAATAATAACCACATGCTTTACTCGAACTGATAGTTAAGTGGAAGAAATGTCTGAAAAAAAATTAATCAAAGTAATGGATGCATATTGTCTTCCGGAAGATGTACTTGATGCTGTGAATGCGGCAATGAACGAGGATGTGGAAGAAATCGTTAATCTGTTTAAGGTTCTTTCAGATCCGACCCGCCTGAAGATTCTCAAAGCTCTTGAAATTCAGAGTCTCTGTGTCTGTGTCCTTGTTAACTGTGCAGACCAGCAACATTCAGCCCTTTCGTACCATCTAAAACTATTAAAAGAAGCAGGCCTGGTAAACTCACAAAGAGAACGGAGTTTTCAGGTTTATGAACTCACAAAGTTCGGAAACCTGCTCCTAAAGCATATTGAAAAACACTTCGAAAAGGTATAAATATAAAAGTCAAGAGGGATTTATTCTCTTTGAAGTGAAGTATTATTCCCTCTAGAAATCTTTTCTTTTGAGTCTTTTCTTTAGAAT
>DAQQ01000016.1:43767-44544 GCA_002508465.1 Methanosarcina sp. UBA7
TTTTCTTTACTCCATTCTTACCTTCTCATGACTGTTCAAAACAAACACTTAGAGAAGATCAGATTTGTTCGTTTGATGCTACAGTAGTAAGCTTTGAGAATTTTACCCCTTTGAGGGCCATTATAGCTTCGGCAAGCTCCTTAATTTCTTCACCTTCCCCATCGAGAACAATTACTTCAAAGCAATTGTCATGATCAAGGTGTATATGCACTGATGATTTTATCAGGTGAGAGTAGTGGTGCTGAATATCTGCAAGGGCATTCGAGAGACCTCTTTTTGTATGGTCATAAATAACCGAAACGGTCCCGACGCGGTAGCCCTTAATGTCACCCATCCATTCGTAATAAGAAATGTAACTTCTAATAGCATCTCTTATGCCTTCGGAACGAGAAGAATAACCTCTTTTTTCGATAATCTCATCAAATTTGCCCAAAAGGGTATCGGGAAGGGAAACTCCTATCCTCATAAGTTCTGTTTCCATAATATCACCGGATAATCTTGGATTTGTTTACGAGTTAATACTTTAGTATATTACACGTAGCACTATATATGTTTTTTTCACATAGCCACTAATATAAAAGAGTTTCTAACAAATATTCGTTCTTTACTAATATTAATCTTTGGGAATAGCTTACATCTACTAACCAAAAAATATATAGGCTTTTTTATTTTGGAAAAAGTAATTATTCAGTCTGAAGAAAACAATATTAATAACTATTAGTAGTATTTGAAAGGCAAATTTGTTTCGAATTATTTTTTCAGTTATTTTTCAGTTAT
>DAQQ01000016.1:44653-46557 GCA_002508465.1 Methanosarcina sp. UBA7
TGTAGAAGAAAGTTTAAACAGATTATTTTTTAATAAAATTTTAAGAAAATTATATGTAAGATCGATTCCAGGCACGAGTATATTTTCCAGATAAGCGCACTTTCTCGCCACTAACATTTCAACATTTTCGGAATTATCTCAGCGTTTTTTGAATTTTCTCGAAACTTTTTAAGTGGATTTACATTTTTTTGAATAGTTTTGGTATTTTTTTGTGTCCCGATCTTTTCTTATTATCTCTATCGCCTGTCCACAAACCTTTTAGGCCTGCCTTTTATTCTGTTAAGTTCGAGACCCATAGGGCCCGTGAAATTGAATATTATTTTGAAAGTGTCTTCAGCATAAGCCCTGGAAAGCGGAGGCTTATATTTAAGAAAAGTGCGAAGAAAGTTCTCCTTTATAAGATCCCGGTCGCACACCTCAGGACTTTGACATTCCATACTTACCCTGAGTACGGTTTCTCCCTCATCCTCTGCGCCATAAAGAAAAGCCTCATATTCTCCGGTTAGGTAGTCCATGTTTTCGCGCTGAAAAACGCCTCTTTCCACATCTACACGGTTAAAGGGAGCTCCTTCTACCCACACAGTTTCAGCCTCCCGTTGAGGAGTCATAATTTTCATATGCGTCCTTCCGCAGGGACACTGTTTGCGCGTGAGCACCACAGTTGTGTCTTCGGTATCATAGTTTAAAAGAAGGTTTCCTGCTTTCGCCCCAACAGGTAGCAATGTACTCAGGATAACCCTTCCGCATTCTCCGTCAGGTACATAATTCTCTAGATGGGGATCGTAAATATCAACGTGGACAAGGTCTTCAGGCACGTGCAACCCTGATACCTCATCACACTCACCGCACATCGTACCTTCCGTACTCCCATATGTGTTATAAACGGGACAGCCCCAGATTTCTGAAAGGTAGCTCCTTGACTCTTCAGCAAAGGATTCTCCTCCCACAACAAGTTTATCTACGCCTGACTCCCGAAGGTCAATACCTTCTACCTGTAACCTTCTGGCGAGGCTAAGTAGTTTGAATACACTGCCTACTATACCTGTAGGCCTGTAAGCTTCGATAACACGCAGGGGAAACGTGCATTTACCCTCAGGAATAATACTCATACTAAGCTGCCTGGCCGCAAGGGTCATTGTGTTTGCCCCTACATTCATTCCATAAGAAGCACAGACAACAACCCTGTCTCCAGGACCGAAGCCCTGTGACCTGAAAATACGTGCGTACTTTTCCGAATACCGTTCCCAGTCTTCCCATGTAAGGAAAAAACTCTTTGGGTTTCCGCTAGTTCCGCTAGTCTCATGAACTGTGAAAACATCTTCCCATCCCACACTCCTGAACATGAATTCGTTCATTTCCGGAGGTTGGTTTTCGCGGATAGTGTTTCCCGAGATTATGGGAAGGTCCAGAAGGTCCTCATGGGTTTTAATCTCAGCCGGATCCACGCCCTGCTTTTCAAACCATTTTCTGTAAAAAGGAGAATGTTCTGCCGCATATTTTACCGTGTACCGTACTCGCTCCTCTATGAGAGCATCCAGTTCTTCTCTGGCCATGGTTTCGATTTCAGGATTGAAATAAGGTCTTGAGTTGTCCATAGAAAGCATCCCCAAATGGAATAGTAAGATCAGAAAACCTGTTATTTATTAGCTTCAAAGATGAAACCTTTTCTGGCGACCTTTAAATTATTAACCTTTTTAAATACTAAAATAATAAGATGAGTAGAAATAGTAAGATGAGTAAAAATAATAAGATGGGTAGATAAGACCCTACCTCTTTCCTTCTGCCTTTTTTCTCTTCAGGCTGCATTTTTATGGATCTTTTATGTCACTTTTTTTAGATTTTTTTTATTTTTATATTTGATATATATTTAATATATATTTATATTTATTTTTATACTTTTAGTA
>DAQQ01000014.1:0-13973 GCA_002508465.1 Methanosarcina sp. UBA7
ATAATATCACAATCAAAATGATTATAGTATATATTAATATAGTTAAGCGTCAGAATTCTGTATCTGACTTTTGTTTGTGTATTTTAATGACCTTTCAATATATAAAATTTAAAAAATTTCTAAAGCCTTGAGCTAATATACAATATCTTTCTCAGGGAGGTTAATACTGATGGTTTTAGAAACTTTTTACTATTCTCTGGTTTCCAGTTCCATTTTCAAATCGTGCAAAAAAATAAAATTTTAAGAACAATAAGGGCTAATCTCCGTCAGTTTAATGGTGGGATACAGCCCGTCAACCTCAACAAAACACCAAATCTAATTTTTTAGATTTCCTAGGTTAAAGCAATTTATTCAGGTGCATGCACAATAATGGTAAGTTCTCGTCCTTCTAACTCTTTAATTGATTACACCAGTATAGTCAGAATTAAACAATATATAGGCAAAAAAGTATATAGTTATTATTTATTAACTTAAATAAGACTTTAACATGTTAAGATTGAATAATGTTTTATTTTATATTTATTCTTGAATATGAGTTAAGGCATAATACTCAAATAAATAATTTATGGCCAAATTATCAAACTATAAAAATATTATAAAGTAATCCAGACTCAAAATCCGCTTGAAAATTGCCTTGTTAGAGAGAGTGGACATAAAACTTATAAGAAGTTAAGAATGAGAAGTTTGTGGAGTTTGAAAGTACCTTCTAAGTCATCCAAACTCCATAAAATATGCCCCAAGAGGCAGTTATCATGTTTAGTTGTGCGGATATTTAAGCTTGCCTGATTCTGCCTCCTAAGGTGAATCTTTAGGAGTTGAAGAAGTGAATAAAAATAAAATTGGAATAGAAATACTTGTTTTGGTAGTGCTTCTAAAAGGAAGAAACGTTATCAATTGCGAACAGATTAAGAAAATCAATTTACAGAAATTTGTCAATTGAATTTTAATAAAGATGGCTATTGATTCCGTTTTATATTGGCTGAACAGTTACCTTTTAAGTTATTTTTTATCTTACTCCATCAAATGTAGGAAATAACTTACTTCACATACTATGATATTGATTTTGGTTTCCAACAGGAAATTCGAACTAAATTCCAGATATTTTCTATCAATCATTGCCGAAATCTAACAGAAAAAGTTAAGATTTGGACCCATTGATATGAGAATGAATTATTTAGTTGATTTCCATGTGAAAAGTGGAGTTAAGGTTTTAATTTAATTGTATTGAATAAACTGAGTAGCAGGTTCAATCATTTGCATGCTAACATAAGATGAAGTCTCTTCAAAAGCAAAAATAAATCAAAAATTTATGGATAGACTTTATTATTTTGTCTCATTATATAATAATTAGTTGCCGTGGAGTTTGGATAAAATATAATTTGGGGTTGATATCATACTTAAGAAAAGCAAAACTGGCAAAATCTTAACGCTTAAATTATTGATACTTATGTTATTTCTTTGCGCATCATTATCCTGTTCTGTAAGCGCAGGTGATAGTAAATTGAATGATTCTAAATATAATGGACTCTCTGATCCCTCTATACAAGAATTTGCAAATGACTCCTCATTCATAGCATACAGAGGAATCTTACCTGAAACAGTTGACCAAGCGTGGGAAAATTCAATTGCTAATTGCTGGCTAAATCTCACCCTTATGGGACCATTATATTCAGAGCTTGACAACTCTATAGATAGCGTTGCCACCAACAATAAAATAATAATAATTGAATTAAGTCCTGCGTATAAAGAAGAAATCAATGATTCCAGAATTAACAATATCTATCAAAATATTACTAATTATTGCGAACAGCAAGAGGGTATAAGTGACATACCTGTGGTCTTTATGTGGGCACAAGTCAAAGAAGATCTTTCGTTATCAGATTATGGTCCTGAATCTTTTGAAGAAGCTAAAAAGTTGTTTCCAGGATTTATAACTGCTCGAGGGACAATGCCTGAAATTCACCAGGAAGAAGAAAAAAGTGAATGGGTAGATTTACTTACTGAGTATAGTCGTTCTAGTTCTAGACCTGCAGGAATTAATCCATATTTGACTAGATTCGGCGGCCCAGTTAATAGTTTTGGAGCTCACATACATGGATATTTAATAGTAGGTTTCGAGGAATCCACTCCAGAGAAAGTGAATGAATCAGTAATTGATGAAATATATCAAGTAATAGATGAGCACTTTAAACAGAAAGGCATCAATGATGTACCTGTAGTTTTTACTTTCATACGCATAACGGATGATTTAGCACCAGCCAATGAATCAGATGTAGATGACGAAACTGTTACTATCAAAGACAAAGACGGAAATTATATAGATATAAGCAAAAATGAGACCGAGATCAACAAAGATGGAAATCTTACAATTAAAGATAATAAAACAGAACAAAAAACTAATGGGTCAACCAACCAAACGTCTGGATTTACTTCAATAATGGTTATTTTAGGGATTTTACTGTTGTCGGTCATCAACCGTTTATAATGATATAAGTGTACCTGCGTGGTGAGAATTCGCAGAGTGAATTTCGAAAACTGGTTAGAATGCATCACTCACCACGTGTATACTCTAAGACTTCAAAGAATCATAAGAAAAATTTATTTGCTCTTTTCAAGTTTTTCAATGATGATATATCACATGAGTTTACTATTTTCCTCAAATCTTGAAGATGAAAAGAAAAAATTCAGTGAAGAATTGAGTATATACAGAGAAAAGTAGGACAAATTAATTGAGGAATTTAATGAATCATAAAAAAGAAATAACGATTTAATTTTTCCTTAATATCTTCACACTTTAATCACTCACCTCAGAACCCTTCGTCTGTGTGCACTTCCTCAATGTGTGTTTTCAAGACCTTTAAGCAGGATGCCCGCAACTTCAGTCGTGGGAGTAATCACTTTTATTAAACAAAATCTTTCTACTAGAAAAAGGAAACAAAATAATCAATGTATCAGTTTGAAATGATATTCAAAGGCAATATATTAATTTCTGTTTTTGTATTGACGAAAATTCTGATAGATCGCTGTTTCTGAAATAAGGAAAAGAGTTTAATAAACTCGGATGAAGTTCTATCATGCTTTTTATTATTCTTTTAAAATTTAAAAAGAGCCAGAAAATATTAAAAATTTTATCTCCAGGGAAAATGTCGCCGGAGAAGTTAAGTATTTAGTATCTTGAATCCATCTATTGATTATACCATGACAAGAGAAATTGAAGTTGAGTGCCCCTCATGCTCTCCTGACGAAGAGGTAGGGCATGAGGTTTTGAAAGAGGGCCAGAGTCCGCTTGTTCGCTGTCTGGAATGCGGGCAGGTTCATGCAGTAAAGCTTAAAACCCCCAAATCCGTCAGTTTGAAAGTGATAATCAGCAAAATGGATGTCACAAATACCTATAAGACTGAACTTGACTCAGAGACCATCCTTCAAGTAGACGATGAGCTGGTTATAGACGATGAAGAAACAGGAGTAGTTATACCTATCCTGATTACTGCTCTTGATGCAGGAGGAAAACGGGTTCAGATTGCCCGGGCAGAAAATACCGAGACAGTCTGGGGTAGGGCCATTGATGAAGTAACTGTAAAATTTTCCGCACAGGCAGGAACTGAAAAAACCGAGGTTCTTGAAAAACGTGTGCCTGGCGATTATGAATTTGTTGTAGGAGCAGAAGAAAGAGTGGGAAATAAAAGTCTTTTCATTAGTAAAATCAAGGTAAGGGATGGGGCATTCCGATCCAGAAAAGGCGATGTTGTGCTTGCAAAATATGTGAAAAGAATTTTTGCGAGAAAGAAATGGGAAGGTTCGGGTCAGCGTGATTTCCGAAGAGGGCCGTGGTAAAGGAAAAGATAAAAGAGAAAAAGAAGAGGAAGAAAAACTCGAAGCAATGCGCAGGCGCCTTGTAGACGATCTTGAGGCTTACCTGCTGCTGAAAGATAACGTCCGTGAGGCTATACTCCATGTTCCAAGGCATAAGTTTGTTCCGGAATATGAGCAAAAAGCAGCTTACATGGACAGACCCCTTGATATCGGTCACGGGCAAACAATCTCTGCCCCACATATGGTTGCGATGATGTGTGAACTCCTTGAACTCTCAGAAGGGCATAAAGTCCTTGAAATAGGGGCAGGCTCAGGATATAATGCTGCAGTGATGGGAGAGCTCATAGGAAAAAGTGGGCACGTGTACACGGTTGAACGTATAGAAGCCCTTGCGAATTTTGCAAGGGAGAACCTGAGAAAGACAGGATATAAGAATGTTACAGTGCTACTCGAGGACGGTTCAATGGGTTATTCTTAGTATGCCCCTTATGACAGGATAGCTGTGACATGTGCAGCTCCTTATATTCCTGAACCTTTGCTGGAACAGTTGAAGCCTGGGGGCATAATGCTTATTCCTGTGGGGGATTATTCTCAAGAACTTTATAAAATTAAAAAAGACAGCAAGGGACATATATATAAAAAGAGAAAAGGTGGGGTCGTTTTTGTACCCCTGATTGGTAAACATGGCTTCCGAAAAAGCCTTGAATGCTAAAAACTCTGGTAAGAATAAGTCTACCCTTAACTTATGATAAGTCTACTCTGAACTCCTCTAATTATTTCCTTGAGGCAAAAACCGGGCTGAAAGTTTTGATAAAAGAAGCCAATTACGATCTTCAAGTAGTATTTTTAATATATTTTAAAAAATTAAATTAAGTATTAATAAGTTTAAAATCATCTAATAAATATGGACATCGACAGTTATGAGGATTTTGAGGAAATTCGAGTCAAGGATGTCTATATAGTCGATGTTTTTACAGACCCGACTCCTATAGTGCTTCTTGAAGATTTGCAGGGAAATATGCTACCTATATACATCGGGCATCTCGAAGCTCTCTCAATAGGAAACGTAATTAAAAAGGTTTCTCCGCCCAGACCTCTTGCTCATGATCTTATGCTCAATATTTTCGATAGGCTCGATATAAAAATCGAGGGAGCCTTGATTGATGAAAAAGTGGATAAAATCTATTATGCCAGGCTCCTGATAAGAAAGGATAACAGCATCATGCAGTTTGACGCAAGGCCAAGCGATTGCATTGCCCTTGCCTTGCGTGTTGGAGCTCCAATAAGAGTCAGAAAAAATGTGCTTGAAAGTTCCGAAGTCGAGATGTCAAGACTTGAAGGCGCTCGGGTGATGAATATTTTCGGCTAGATTGGAACACGCAGATTTCATGTGTAGATTCCTTTCATGAGCTGTTAACTTTCATTTACTTCTGCTTACCTTTATTTACCGTCACTTATTTTCACTTATCTTCTCTTCTCTTAATCCTGCTTTTAAGGCTGTAAAATCAGTTTTGGAAAAAATCGGTTTTGGAATTATGTTTAGTGATTTTTAGGCATTTCCCTTTCCTTTGAAAAGATTTAAGTTTAAATATTCTTTATAGCTTATTATCCATGACTATCATTGATCTGTAAGCTTCTGTCGGGTACAGAAGGACTATTTTTGATAGCGACTACTGTCTAACACTGCCATTGATCCAGTACTGCCGCTAATCCAGGAATGGAACTAAGACTGGTATTGGCTTAATTTCAACAAGCTTTTAATAAAAGTTTAATTTATTATCCCATAGATGCTCACCAAAAGAATTATACCATGCCTTGATGTGACCCTTGACAGAGCAGGTGGCTGTGTTGTTAAAGGGGTTGAGTTCGTGGACCTGAAAGAGGCCGGAGACCCTGTGGAACTCGCCAAGCGCTACAATGAAGAAGGCGCAGACGAACTTGTTTTTCTGGACATTACAGCTTCGGCTCATGGCAGGAAAACTATGATCGATGTGATCGAAAGGACTGCAGATGAGGTTTTCATTCCTCTTACGATTGGAGGAGGAATAAACTCCATTGATGCAATTCGCCAGATTCTTCGGGCTGGGGCAGACAAGGTCTCAGTTAACACCTCTGCAGTCAAGAATCCTGACTTCATCAAAGAATCCTCAGATATATTCGGAGCCCAGTGTATTGTCACTGCAATTGACTGCAAGCGAAACACCGACATAAAGAACAATCCCGATAAAACTATTCTGGAGCTCGAGGACGGAACGCCTGCCTGGTATGAGGTTGTAATTTACGGAGGTCGGGAAGCTACGGGAATCGATGCCGTGCAGTGGGCAAGAAGAGCAGAAGAACTGGGTTCCGGAGAAATCCTGCTCACAAGCATGGATCGGGACGGAACATGTGCCGGTTATGACCTGCCAATCACGAAAAAGCTCTCAGGAGAGCTCGATATTCCGATTATAGCCTCAGGAGGTGTCGGAAACCCCCAGCACATCTATGAGGGTTTCTCAATTGGAAAAGCCGATGCGGCCCTTGCAGCAAGTATTTTCCACTTCAGGGAATACTCGATTAAAGAAGTTAAAGAATATCTGAGGGAAAAGGAAATTCCTGTAAGGCTTTAAATTGAAAAAAACAGAAACAGATAGGAGTGGGGAAGAGTAATGGAAATCTCAGAATTTCAGAGACTGATGTCCGATCTGTATGCGCATAATGACAGAAAGAGGGGAGGAAAGGCTACCATGCTCTGGCTGGTTGAGGAAATTGGAGAACTTGCCGAAGCCATTCGCAGGGAAGAGTCAGAAAATATAGAAGAAGAACTTGCAGACTGTTTCGCATGGATAGGAGCACTTGCCAATCTTTACGGCGTGAACCTCGAAGAAGCCTTCCTCAAGAAGTATCCTGGCATGTGCCCTACCTGCAAACAGAAGCCCTGTATATGTACGGATTGAGTACTGTAAACGTATCTTGTTTGAAGAGCCTGATTTTTCAGAAGGCTTATTTTTAGAGGACTAGTTCTTAAAGGACTAATTCTTAGAGGAATTACTTTTAGAAGGCTTATTTTCAGAATTCGGTCTCCATATCTTGGTTGCCCCGGCTTTTGTTCTTTCGGAAGTTTTTTTCATATTATCTTTCATATATTTTGAGATACTTTTTTATTTCTTAGAGGCAATTTCTTATGTGGAATTCTTATATGGATTCTCCATTATCGGGGGATATATATGTCAGAAGCCGACACCATGGAACTTCTTGAGGGTTTGCAGTTGAAGATTCTTAACAACACTGACGAGGATCTTGTGCTCCAAGCTGAGAAAATTGATAAAGGGAAATTTAAAAAAGGTCACCAGGCTCCAGCTAAAATTGAATCTTATGAAGAAAAGAGCTTTGAGCTCATTGCATGTGAAGGGAGCTGTGAAGGTGGAGCGGACATTGAAGGCTGGGTTAAGTACGGGCTGGGGTGTGCTGAAGGGTACTGTAAAATACACTTCAGATACGTGGGAAAAACAGATAAACTCAGCTACTCGTGTGAATGCCACATGCACGATGGAAAAATGCTCTGCGAAGCTTCAAAAGATGAGAAAGCCGGGAGAACAGTGAGTTGCATAATAGGGCCGAAAGCATAATACTGAAACATAATCCGACCTGTCCGGCAAGAATCACTCAGGCTGGGCTTCGTTCGTTCTTATCTATTTTTACCTATTTTTAATTTTAACTTCTTTTTATAAACTTTAAATATTGGCCTTGTATACAAAAAAGGTATGCCAAAGTTTAATTAAGGGCAGGCTCTCTAATCCTTTCGATGAAGCCTGAAAAACCGGAACTGCTTGCCCCGGCAGGAGGCATGGAAGCTTTTATTGCAGCCGTAGAAAATGGGGCGGATGCCGTGTACCTCGGAGCTCGGGCTTTCAGTGCTCGGGGGTATGCCTCTAACTTTTCAGAGAAAGAGCTTGAAGAAGCCATTGATTATGCTCATTTGAGAGGCGTGAAAGTATACGTAACTGTTAACACGCTACTTAAGGAAGACGAAATAGAAAACGCCCTCAAGCTGCTTTCCTGGCTAAGAAACATCGGGACCGATGCAATCATAATTCAAGACCTGGGGCTTATATCGCTTGCAAGAAAATATCTGCCTGACCTCCCGCTGCATGCGAGTACCCAAATGACTTTGCATAATAGCGAAGGAGTTGAACTCGCAAAAACAATGGGAATAGAGAGGGTAGTTCTCTCAAGGGAGTGTTCGCTTGAAGAGATAATAAGAATTAAAGAAAAAACAGGGACTGAAATTGAGGTTTTCATACATGGGGCTCTCTGTATTTCCTATTCCGGTCAGTGCCTTCTAAGCAGCCTTATAGGGGGAAGAAGTGGAAACCGGGGATTCTGTGCCCAGCCATGTCGTAAAAAATACAGACTATACTGCGAAGGAAAGCAAATAAAAACAACCGGAAGCTATCTCTTAAGCCCGAAAGACCTTAATACGACCTCAGGTCTGGGAGCCCTTATAGAAGCCGGGATTGAATCTTTTAAAATCGAAGGCCGGATGAAAAGACCGGAATATGTTGCAGGTGTCGTCAGGATTTACCGCCGCCTTATTGACAGGTATATTGAAAATCCTACAGAGTATTACATTTCCGAAGAAGAGCAGGAAATACTAACCCAGCTCTTTAATAGAGGTTTCACTCAGGGTTACTTTTTTGAAAATCCACGCTGGAAGCTCATGAGCAGGGAAAACCCCCACAACCGTGGAGTTCAGGCAGGTACGGTTATAGGGTATGACAGGCGTTCAAACCTTATCCGGGTAAAACTTTCCCGACCTCTTCGCCTCGGAGACGGGATAATGGTTGAAAATGCAGAGACCAGGCCCGAAGATAAAGGAAAAATTATATCCTCAATGTATACCGGAAAGGGTTCAGTATATAGTGCAGAAGTGGGAGATACGGTAGAAATTCCTTTTGATTCAAGGGCTCCCTCAGGGAGCACGGTATACAGAACGCATGAAAAAAAACTTATGGATTCCCTCAAAAAAGAAAGTGAGTCAGGACGCCTGAGGCCTAAAATACCTGTGTCTATCACGGCAATCGTTGCATCTGGAAGACCTGTTAGGCTTGAGATAAAAGACAGGGATTCAAATGAAGTAACAATTGAGTCCGAATATCTGGTTGAAAAAGCCGAAAAGCAGCCAACTTCAAAAGCCAGCATCGAAAAACAACTTTCAAAATTAGGAAACACTATTTTTGAGGCTGCTGAATTTCATATCACGATGGATGAAGATATTTTTGTTCCTGTGGGGCAGTTGAACGAGTTGAGGACAAAAGCAGTGGAGCAGCTTGAAAACCTGCGGATTTCCAGGTGGAAGCGAAAACCTCTTAATATTCTACAGGTCTGCGAATTTGGGAAAAAGGAATCCTTAGAAAAAGGATCGGTAGATAAGGAATCCTTAGAAAAGGGATCAGTAGATGAGGAATTCGTGGAAAATGCAGGCCAAGAAGCTGAAAAAACTGTTCAAGAGTACTTTCCTATACATCCTTTACTCTCGGTTTCCGTTTATTCCTTTGAAGGGCTTAAAGGGGCGCTTGAAGGAGGAGCCGATAGGGTTTATTTTGGCGAGGGACTTTTCAGAAGGCCGGAAATAACAGGGCAAGAAGAAGGTTCGACAAAGAGATCTGAAGCAATTTTTGAGAAAGCTATTGCGGAGACTCAAAAGGCAGGCAAGGAAATCTATTTGATTACTCCAAAGCTTGTAAAAGACTCCAGAATGAAGTCCGTAGAAAAAATCTTCTCTTACGTAAGGAAACTGGGGGCTGACGGGGCCCTTGTTTCAAATCTGGGGACTCTTGGCCTCGCAAAAGCCGGGAAAATTACTTTTATTGCGGACAGTCCTCTGAACATCTTTAACAGCCGTACTTTTGCCTTTCTATTGCAGGAAGGGGCTCAAATGGCTGTAATTTCTCCAGAACTGACCCTTGAGGAATTAAAATGTGTTACATCTCATGGGCCTGCAGAGTGTATTGTTTACGGCAGGCTTGAACTAATGGAATCAGAACACTGCCTTACAGGCGGGCTTCTCGGGAACAACAATGGGCAATGTAATGCCCCATGCAGGTCAGGAAAGTTTACACTGGTAGATGAGAAAAACTATGAGTTTCCCCTGCTCATGGATTATGAATGCAGGATGCATCTCCTTAACTCAAGATCACTCTGCATGCTTGAGTATCTTCCTGAAATTCTCGAAAGCGGAGTTTCAAGTCTCAGGGTTGAAACTCTGGGAATGGATAATCCGGATGAGATCCGAAAAGTGACCCGAGCTTACAGAAAAGCAATTGATACTTATCTTGAAACCGGGAAAAAGGGACCGGAAAATTGCGAGAAGCTTGGAAAGGGCTTTACGACCGGACATTATTTCAGGGGTGTACAGTAAAAGCCGGAATTGCCGGAAAAACAGGCTGAAAGGTGAAAGAAATATGGAAAAGCTGGAAAAAACGAAAGTTTTGGAAAAAAACAACCTCAAAATCTTCTTGTCTGGCTCTATCCGTGGAGGAAGGCAACTGCTTGAAACATACAGGTTTATGTTTGACACTCTCGAAGAGGCAGGGGCTGAAGTGCTAAGCTGGCACGTTGCAGATCCTGAGCTGGAAAAGACCGAAATGAAAATGACAGAAGAAGAAATCTATGCCAGGGATATGGGTTTGCTTGTAAAAAGCGATGCCCTGATTGCAGAAGTAACAGTGCCGTCCATAGGTGTGGGTTATGAAATCTGCAGAGCCCTTGTACTGGGAATTCCCGTGCTATGTGTTTACAGCCCTGATAAAGCAGTTTCGGCAATGGTACTGGGAAATCCAGACCATTTACTTAAGGCAAGAGCTTATCCGGACAAAACCTCACTTAATAAAATTATTACTGAATTTATCCGGTCTCTTTGAGAATAATAGCCTGACGTTATCCTTCTTTTCGAAAGAAACGCCATTGGATGTCCTGCCAAACCCCGATTGTAATCTTTATGGCTTATAACTGTATTATAAAACTCAATGATAATTATAAATAAGTTGAGCCCCTAAATAGGATTATGGTAGTTGAAATTATAGAAGTTTTAGTACTGATTCTGGCAATCGTAGTGGCCTTTGTCCTGTATAAAGTCCTGAAGACCGCAACCAGCCTTGCAATAAATGCAGTACTTGGGATCTTAGTCCTTACGGCGGCAAAACTTTTGTTTGGACTTGAAATAGCAATTACCTGGGTAGCAGTTCTTATCTGCGCAATAGGGGGCGTTATAGGGGCGCTTGTTATAATTGTGCTGAACTATCTAAAAATAGCTTTCGTATAAATAGGTAAAAAACTAAAGGAATTTAAAGATACGAGAAGACATTTGATAAAACTTTTTTATGTAGTTTTTGATAAAACTTTTTTCTAAAAAGTTTTCGATAAAGCTTTTTTCTAAATTTTGAGAGAAGGAATTCAAGGTTTCCGAAAGATTCCTTTTATCAGATGCCTCCTGTAAACTGTCCCTCTGAAGTTTTTTTCTTTTATTGCATCTTCCAACTCTATAATCTCTAAATTCTTGAAAAGGGCCCTGACCTCTTCTCTAGTAAAATAGTGATAGATTATTCCATTTTGTCGGGCAAAAGTCCTGTCTTCAAAAGGGATTGAAGGTTCTCCTCCGCAACGCATATCTTTATAGCCGAAGGCCTCAAAGAAGAAAAAACCTCCCTCTTTCAGTATGTGAGTGAGTTCCTTGACAGCAAGTTCCCTTTCTGCTTTGAAGAGGTGCTGAAGTACCCCGTAACAGAGAATTCCGTCAAAAGTTCGGGTTTTGAAGGGCAGATCCAGGATACTTGCACCAAGATGCTCTGCGAACCTGCCACTCCTTGCAAGCTGAGCTCTGGAAACATTAAGGGCTGTTAAAGAAATGTCAATTCCTATTGTGTTGTAATGCCTTATAAGTTCACCAAGATATCTGCCGTTTCCTGAGCCTGCATCAAGAACCCTGGATCCGGGCAGAAGACGAGTCTGGAAATCCCGGATAGGGGCTGGCCCACCCCATTTCAGGTGGGTGTATTCTTTGTCCCAGGCCAGAAAATGATTTTTCGTGGAGCTTGCCTGTGAATCTGCGAGGCTAAAGGTATCTGTTTTATCCATGTTTGCGATTTATCATGTTTATGCGTGTTTTTCAGGGCTATAATTTGAAGCTTCCTCAAATCTTTCTACCAGGAACTCTTTTTCAAACGAAGATAGGAACCATCCTGCTTTAGGGCCTGAGCTCTGCCCGAGTAATGAAATGTAAATTGCTTTGAAAAGCTCCTTAGGGTCAACCTGCGGAGCAGGAGTGTCCAGCTTTTCTGCAATCCGCTTGTTCAGTTCGGAATCCTCATCCTTTGCAGAGTAGACCAGCATATGGTATTCTTCTCCACTGATTTCGCCTCTTGACTCGATAAGGGCTGCAAATGCTGAAAGAAAGGCTTTCTGAAGCTCGGACAGGGTTGCTGTCTGTACAGGCACCTTTTCTTTAACCTTAAACTTGGCAAAGGGTGGGGCATAGATTTTTAGCCATTTAGATACATTGTCTGCCAGTTCTTTTATACACTTTTTATCTTCAGTTGAAAAACCTGAACGTTTTACAATTTTCAGGATTCGGTCAAAGTCTCCTCTTGCTACCTGATATATAGTCACCATCTGCTTGAAAGGAATTTCGGACTGGCAAATTCCAGTTGCCCTGGAAAGCTCATACACTCTTCTCTGAAAAGCCCCGAGAGCAGGGTCATTTTCCCTGAACTGCGTCCTGAGCCGTTCATATTCGTCCACAAGAGTGAGAAGAGGTTGTCCAGGGTCGAACTGGATGTGCTTTTCAGGTTTTGTGCGGATGATCAGGTAGCGAAGAACTTCAGGAGGCACAACTTCCAGCATGTCCGAAATGGAGACAACTACTCCTGTAGAAGAAGACATTGCCCCTTGTTTTCCAAGCATTATCCATTCATAGACAATTGGATACGGAGGTTCATGCCCAAAAATTTCTCTTACTATTCTCTTTCCGGTGTCATAAGAACCACCTTTCGAAGCATGGTCCTTTCCGAAAGGTTCGACAGTCACCCCTAAAACTGACCAGCGGGCAGGCCAGTCTACGCGCCAGGTAAGTTTTCCTCCTCCTGCCATAGGTACGGTTCCCGAATGCCTGCATGCACAGACATAGTCCACGGTTTCGGCTTCCAGATCAAAGCCCGTTACCTTCGTGGTTGTGATCCTTCCGCATTGATCGCATCTGGGATTGAAAGGGCTCCAATCAGGAGCTACAGTTTTTCCCGATATTTCTTCCAGGATTTTTGCTATGGTATCTCTTTTAATAAGGGCAGTTTTTATTGCTTCAGTGTATTTGCCTGTCTTGTACATTTCATCTGCCCTGTAAACCTGAGGATTAATTCCAAGTCGCCTGAGAGCTTCCAGGAAAGGTTTCAAGAAATGCTCGGCATAGTTTGCACAGTCTCCGCAGGGACAGGGAATTTCGGAGATGGGTTTTCCCACATGTTCGGCATAACTCTCGGGAAGGAATGGATAAACCTTGCGCAGGGGATCATAATTGTCAGCAATATAGATAAAGTCGGCATCTGCTCCTTTATCAATTATAGCCCTATAAACAGCATCTGCAGTCACGACTTCTCTCATGTTGCCTATATGGATGTGTCCAGATGGAGTAATACCTGTAGCAACAAGATGCTTGTCGTTCTTTTTTAGCACGTCTTCTGCTATGACGTCTGCCCAATGAATTGTGTCAGCCATATTTCTCACCAGAATCAAGCCTTTTGAAACAACCCTTTTGAAACAACCCTTTTGAAACAGCCCTTTTGAAACAACCCTTTTGAAAAAAGGCTTGACCGAAAAGCCCATCAATAATGTGATCGGCGTGATTGCAACCCTTTTTTCAAAAGGCTTGATCGAAAACCTCTCTATGATGTATGTAATAATCCTTTTCAAAAGGTTAGAAACCCGTTGGAAAACTATTAATCTCTGGATAATTATCGCAAGCCTTTTAAAAAAGGGTTTAAGCCAAAAACTTTGAGTTCCTTGCATAATTATCATTTCAACTAATAAACTTTGGGCTTGAAGGTATAAACTTTGAGCTGGAAGGCAAGGAGTTGGCATCTGTTTAAATTTTGCTTTTTTGACGATAAACCTGACTTTGACAGTTATAT
>DAQQ01000101.1:0-4456 GCA_002508465.1 Methanosarcina sp. UBA7
CTACAACAGATTTTAAGCTACAAACAGATTTAAACTACAGCAGATTTTAAAGCTACAAACAGATTTAAACTACAGCAGATTTTAAACTACAAACAGATTTAAACTACAGCAGATTTTAAAGCTACAATAGATCTGTAATATCAGTATCATTTCTGATTACGGTACTGTTAATTTCAAGATACGTTAGACCACAACACTTTTCGGATAGTACTAATTACCGATTAACACATTCAGCTAAAGATCTTATTAACATTTGGTTAATAGCGACATTCCATTATTTCAATAATCAAAGGTATTTTCCATCGAGTTTTTCTAAAAGCGTTTTTCCCTCTTCTGTCAGGATGTATTTTCTCCATGTTGTCTTCTCAGGAGTCAAACACTGAATTAAGCCCTTGCTCTCAAGTTCCTTTAAAGCGTGGCTGATATTCTGTGTGGATCGGCTCGCCTCATGGGCAATATCCGAAGCCCTTACAAAAGGGTGCCTCTTCATGGAGTCCATAAGAATCAAACGGCGATCAACGCTGATAACCCAGTTAACCAGTTCATCGATCGAGTTTTCAGTCATACTAACTCAGCTTCTCCGTAATGCAGTTTTTTATTGACATAAATAGCCACATATTATTTAAATACAAATTATTTGAATCAAATGGACGCGGAAAAAATTAAGGTTTTTCGATAAATAGTCTCCACTATCTAAAAATAAATACGAAAGATTTAATCAAAATAAAAAAAGAAGTGAAGAATTCAGGCGAATTTCACAAGAATTGCCTTTATATCTTCAAAGACTTCATTTATATCTTTTGTACCGTCAAGATTCATCAGAAGTCCCTGTTTGGCGTAATAGTCAATAAGGGGTTCGGTCTGCTTTTTATAGACATCAAGACGAGTCTTAACAGCTTCTTCTTTGTCGTCAGCACGCTGGAAAACCTTGCCACCGCAAATATCACAGACATCATCTTTTTTTGGCGGATTAAAAGTCCTGTGGTAACTCGCACCACAGTTGCACATGAGACGACCGCTTATTCTTTCGACCAGTTCTTCATCAGGCACTTCAAGGTTAAGAACAGCATCTATGGGCTTATTGATCTCATCAAGGATGACTGCAAGAGCATCAGCCTGAGGTATTGTCCTTGGATACCCATCAAGAATGAAACCCTTTTCACAGTCCTGTTCTTTCAGACGGTTTTTAATAATCCCTATAAGTACCTCATCGGGAACAAGTTCTCCTTTGTCCATATATTTCTTGGCTGCAAGCCCAAGTTCGGTTCCTTCCCTAACATTTGCCCGCAGGATATCTCCTGTGGAAATCTGAGGGATTCCATAATAGTCAACCATTTTTTTGGCCTGGGTGCCTTTTCCGGCACCAGGAGGGCCAAAGAGTATTATATTCATTCGAAGATCCCTGTGTTTTGGTTTGTTTACGTTACATCTAAATTCGATTCCTGTTTATACCTTTTTGCAATCCAAAGCGGGTTTACTGCTCTCCAAAGAAGGAACGTATCATCGGGTGCATCTCCATCATCTGCTCGGATGCGATGTCCTCGTACAGCCTGTATACAATACTTACAGTAAGTAGCAACCCTGTACCTCCAGCACTTCCAAGAGTACCTAGCAGGCTAGCAACCAGAGTAAGTAATCCTATGAAAGCTCCACCGATTACGGTAACTTTTGGAATATAGCGCTGCGTAACTTTTTCAATACTGCTAATATTCCGCCTGAAACCTGGGATCTGCATACCGGAGTTGAAAATCTTCTGGGCTGTAGGTTTCGCCCCCATGCCTGTGGTTTCTATCCAGAAGAGGGAAAAGATAATCCCGCCTACAATAAGCATGAAAGCATCCGTAAGGACATGAAGCCCGATCTGCCAGCCAGCAGGAACGGTCACACCGTAACCTGAGAAGGACTCTCTCACAAGAGAAGGTACCCAGTCATAAGGACTGTGTATGGGAGCAAGGTAATACATGATCCCGTTTAGAGGTGTGGACCCCTTGAACTCTCCAAGGAAAGTGATTCCCCTGCCTGCAAGAATAATCCCTATCATCTGGATGTTAGCCTGAAGAGCTCGGACAAGGATCATTGGCAGCACCGAAGAGTATATGAGCTTGACAGGAAAACGGCCTCTGGCTCCTCTAACTGCACTGTGCGCGAGAGGGATTTCAATCCTTGTACTTTCCACATATACTACAAACAGGAAGATAATAACTGTACTCAGTAGTGCCAGAATTCCTCCTCTGACCAGCATGAATATCACACCGTCACCTGAGAAGAGGTAATCCGCTCCGACAGTCTGCGCAATGTAAACCCATTTCGGAATCAACCCTACCGGAAAACCTGTTGAATCACGTTCCCAGCTAACGAGCCCTGTAACAATCTGTTGTGAGATTCCCGCAACAATGAAAAGCCCGACTCCTGAACCAATACCCCATTTGGAAACTACTTCATCCATGAACAGGATGAGTACGCCTCCAATGAAGATCTGTATAAGGAGCACAAAAGTGATTACTCCCAGGCCTACACCGAGAGCAGAAGCAAGCCCTGGATCCGGCTGGATATATCCACCAAGCAGCTGCGGCAGCGCTTCCAGTATGATCATGATAAACACAAGGAATTTCTGTGCTCCCTGAAAGAATGCCTGATCTTTGGGATCCGACAGGTCCAGTTTGATAATATCTGCTCCAACAAGAAGTTGCAGGACAATCGAAGCCGTGACAATAGGCCCGATACCTAGGAGAACTAGAGATCCAGACGCGCCTGCAAAGAAGGCACGGTAAGATTCAAAAAGGTCAACCGAATCCTGGGACATCCCAAAAAGCGGTACATTTGCCAGAGCAAAGTACAGCAAAAGGACTCCCATAGTCCACCAGAGCTTATCCTTAAAATGGACGTGTTTTTCCGGACTTGCTACTGCAGGTAACTTGTTAAAAAACGGTTCTAACGTATCCCTGAGAGTCATCGATTACACCATTCAAAATATAATTTATTATAATATTTAAAATGTAAGATCACGTTTTACCGTAAGACATTGGTAAGTATAGTAATAGTACATCTAATATGAAAAAGTTACCAAAAGAATTAAAATAAGTAATGTCAGATGACATTACTTATTCGGCATCGATGCAACTTCCACCAGCGGCTGCAATTTTTTCGCGGGCAGATGCGGAGAATTCTTCAGAAGTAACTACAAGATTCTTCGTAACACGTCCGCTTCCGAGTACTTTTTCGATTCCGAGGTTTTCAAGGTTAATGTGGTATGCACCGTCCTTGATTTCTGCAAGCCCCTCTTCAACAAGATAAGAAGCAAGTTCATCAAGTTCTCCCACATTTACTATGGAAGGGTCCTTGGAAATCTCAGCAGGTAACTTGAAACCGTGTTTTCCGTAGCTGTATCCCCTGAGCATCGCTCTTACGAAGTGGTGTTTACAACCTCCGGCTTTTCCACGGCCTCCACGGTTTCCGGCTCCACGCCTGTTTTTATGAGTACCGCCTCCGCAGGTCCTGGATCCTCTGAACTTCTTTGTATCCATTTCAACCACCTTATCTCATTTTGTGCAGGAGCTCATTGATATTATTACCGTGGTCTCCGAGCTCGCCGCCCTGCTGCACGGTTCTTTTAATCCCTGCATGTCCTTTTCTTGGAGGGTGAAGCCTGAAAACAGGCTTCAGTTTGGGAACTGACTTAAGGGTAGTTTCTCCGTTAATTACAGCTTCGGCAAAAGCCTGTATTGAATCATAGGCTGTGTTTTCCCGTATGTGTTCCTCAGTCAGGCGAGTACCGCCTTCGAGTCTTCCACGGTTTTCGAGGATCTCTGCAAGAACCTTTGCGTCAACTTTCCCATAAGCAACGTAGTCCTTCACCTTATGAACCATACCTTTGAAATGAGGATTCTCGGGTACAAGCACACAGTGGTTAACCTTTTGCAGACGAAGCATCTTCATCGTATCTTCAATCGTATACCGGACATTAACCTGACCTCTCAACCTAACAATGGCATACATATCAGGCTTCCCCCTTACAGTACACTGGCAGCCTCATGATATTGACCTGGTTAAGGGCATCGAAGGTTGCCTTTGCGAAGTTGAGGGTAGACCGTGTAGTCCCGAAGGTCTTGGTCCATACGTCTTTAATTCCGGCTTTTTCCAGCACTTTGGTTGCAGTATTTCCTGCAGCAATTCCAAGACCTCTTGGTGCCGGAATAAGAGTTACGCTTACACTGCCTGCCTTTCCGGTAACTTCATAAGGAACAGTGTGAGGCAGACCACAGGCACACTCCCATGAGCCGCAGCCTCTACGGATGTAAGTGATGTCGAGCTTTGCAGCATCAATTGCCTTACGGATAGCAGGTCCTACCTGCACATCCTTTGCCTGCCCGAGCCCTACATAGCCGTTTCTGTTTCCTACGATTACGGTTGCTCTGAATTTCACACGGCGTCCGGAGTCAGTCATCCTCTGAACCAT
>DAQQ01000094.1:0-20007 GCA_002508465.1 Methanosarcina sp. UBA7
TTAGAACCATCACACATACAGGAAAAACCAGTACCAACCATTGTACAGATTATACAAAATGAGCGTAAAATTCCTTAAATAACAGGCAAACTCAAAGTTGCGCTGGCGCATCCCGCAGCAAGCAACATGTATGTTCGTGCACCGCTGAAAATACCTTGAAAGAAGATAAACGTAATATGATTTTGTTTCAGCAGAGTTAACAAACAAAAACGTAATTGAAAAATAGAGTTTTCACTAGCAATTACTGGGGAAGTTTTCCATCTCCGCAGCAAGCTAGCAGGGCATTTGACTGAAATAATAGGCTGATATTTCTCCAGAAATCTGCAAATATAGGCTACTGCGTATAATTATCACGTTGTGTAACTTTAATTCTCTGCTCGTACGTAAGTTTAGATAGGTACAGTTAACCAAAATGCTCGAAGGAAATATCAACCAGATAAAAGTGTACGACCTATGATTGTTTAACCAGAGAATTAATTTAACTTTGTACCACATTCTCCGCAAAAACTGGTACCAATGGATACTTTGTTACCACAGTTTGGACATTTTGTGAGATTAAGGGATGCTCCGCAGTTATTACAGAATTTTCCTTCACCTGAGGGTTTACCGCATTCCGGACATAAAGTTTGCCTTCTCTCTATATTGCCTTTAAATACACTTGCATTTTCAGCTTTATTCCTCATTTCATCTACCATGCGTTCTGCTCTTATAGCAGTCAGCTCAACATTTTCCCTTGGTGCGCATTCTACACAAAGATTATCCTGCTCATTCCAATCGGCTTCACAGACATAGTGTTTGCATCTTGGGCACCTGTAGAAGTGTTCTTTTGCCTCATTCTGGGCTATTTCAAAAGCATTTTCCCATTCCTTGCGCCATTCGGGAGACATTCCCTGCTTTCGGTCATTGAGTATATCCACGCCCCTTTCCAGTGCATTTCCAACATTATACTGGCCTATAAGGTCGGAGCCTGCAGAGAGAGCTCTTCCAACCATGCCAAACAGACCTGTCTTCTTATATGTTTTAGATTCGATAAATCTTGTTTTGTAGCCGTCCTGACAGATGTCACAGTAGAAAGTAAACTGGAAACCTGCTTCTGAACTGTTATCTTCATAGTTCCGTGTAAAAGGCTGAAGTTGTGACGTCTTGAATCCCATATTATCACCTCAATGGTTCACCGCATTTAATACAATTCTTATTCGCAGGAGACTGCAGGGTCCGGCATTTCTGATTGGGGCAGATAATAACAATCGGAGCACTGCAATTGCTGCACTTATCCCCGAGGAATGTTTCTTTTCCGCAACTTTCACATGTGATCCACAGCGAAATACCGCAGTGTCCGCAGACTTTTGCCCCATCCTCAAGAGGATATCTACATACAGGGCATCTTATAGGCCCAAGAGGATTTTCCTGCGTACAGAAAGGACAGAAATTAGAATCGAGCGCGATTAATTTACCGCAATATTTACATGGATGTTTATAACTGGCCATCTTTCTCCCTTTACTAAATTTTTATTTGCCTAGAAGATGTCCGACAAATATACTATCAATAATTATTGTATTGTAGTTTTTTAAATTTTCTATATTGAACTGTAATGTTCAGGATATTAAAAATCAGACTTGAGTCTTGGTCAATTTCTCAATGAAACGGTGCAGAATAAGGTATTATCAGAAAAGTTGTGAGAAATTTAAAACTATAATTCTATATATAGGAAAAAAATTATTGTATAACCATGGCAGACTCTATTGGCAATCTCCTCGTCACTTTGAAACAAAATATTCCTTATTTTAAAGATCACGATGTAAGTTCTGAAGTGATGCTTGGAGCATTGATGCACTTATTCCTGATCCTTTGCTTTATTGTTTTGTTTTACTTGTTAGTAAGAAAGTTCATGTAACTTCAACAGACCGTGATTGATCCATGCAGACGGTGGAAAACAGAGTTCACAATTAAGGATGAACGTTAATATAACGTCGATAGATACTATTATATAACTTTTCTGAATATATAAACTCTCGGAAATAAAAAAGTGGATTAATTGAGCTGAGTGAGCTAAAGATTAATAAGCTGAGTGAGCTAAAGATTAATAAGCTGAGTGGGCTAAAAATTCATAAAGCTGAGTATGCTAAAAATTATACTACTTATATCAGCCTCTTGCAGCTTACTTATGGAAGTTTTCTACAAACCATAACTTATTCTTTTTCCAGCTCATCAATATATGGAGCAAGTGAGAATAAAGCTTCAGCTTTTTGGAATTCGGATTTAATCATAGATGCCATATTTAGGGCTTTTTTAAGAATCTCTTCCTTTCTAGGTTCTTCCAGGTGCGGGAGAACATACGAGAGAGCTTCTGGCCTCATGTCCTTATCTTTAAGGCCGAAAGCTAATTGAAGGGCTAGTTCAAGAATTTCTTCTTTTCTTTGCTCATTTAGATACGGGATAAGAAATGAGAGAGCCTGTACCTTTTGATAGTCGGAGAAAATCACCTCTATCAGTTCAAGAGCTCTTTCAATAATGGCTTCGTTTTTTAACCCGTAAAGATGCGGGACAAGCGAGGAAAGTATCTGGAATTTTGTATCTCCATATTGAAGATGGTGTGAGAAGCAAAAGATATTTTCAATAAGTTCTTCTTTGCCTGGCCCTTTCAGGTGAGGGAAAAGTGAGGAAAGGACAAGGGCTCTTTCTTTCTCATCCTGAATATGGGAGGCAGATTCAAGGGCTTTCTCAACAGATTCGGCTTTTTTTGGCTCATTCAGATACAGGACAGCCAGGGAAAGGGCCTGTGACCTTAAATCGCCATACTGAATCCTGGAGGCAAAATCAATGATTTCTTCCATGATCTCGTTTTTTTCCGGCTTCTCCAGACGTGAGATTAGCAGTAAAAGAGCCTTTGCCTTTTGAACTCTATCTTGAGTCTCATTATCGGTACTTTCAGCACTAGATTTTTCAAAATCATGTTTTGTGATATGTTTAATCTCTGCAATTTGCTCAATTCGTAAGTCACTGTGACTCTTTTCGCCTACGACTCCCAGACCAGTAACAGATTTTTCGGTAGCGGGCATTCCATATCGCTCCGGACTTTTAGAAATATTCTCTCTTGATATAAAGGCTTCAAGCAGACCGTTAAATTCGTCAAGTACTCTGGTTCTATCAAGCAGAGTTTGTTTTGAACCCTGTTCTAAGGCTTGTTTTGTAATCCTGGCCGAACTATCTTCGGTCATTAGCTTCTGTACTGTTTTATAATCCATAAAAGACGAAACTTCTTTAACTAAGTCAGGGTTTCCTTCAAGCAATTTTAAAATCTCCTGAGTAAAAACTTGCCTTACGTCTGTATCAGAAGGTGCAACAACCATATCCCCAGCGGCTTCTTTCAATTCAATACATCCCATCGAACACAGTTTTTCCCAGAGTTTTTTTTCAGTTTCCCAAACTTCAGACCCCACTTTTTTGCATGCTTCTTCAGCCGCTTTTTTAGACCCGATAACCAGATAAGGGATGACAGGTTCGATAAAATTTGCTATTTTTTGTGCCAGCTGTTTAATTATTAAGTCCTGTTGCCGCATTATTTCAGCCTTCTATTTTAATATCCTCATCAGATACTATAATCCACAATTATATAAGTACTATAATTACACATACTTTAATTATCTATTGAGTCGTTTTTATTTATTATACTTGGAGAAAGGGAACATTTAACTCAGTATCCAAGACAATGTAAAGTGGAAGGTCTTAAAACTAAAGACAATTAAAGTTGCAGAGCATATATTAAATCGTTTTTTATCCTGGTACATGGTAAATGTTTAGATGACCTTGTTAATGCTGACATATAATTATTTAGATTTTTTGAATTTTTGTACATATGTTTGTAAGGGTTGGTAAATAATTCTAAAAACGGTATTTATAAAAACGGCGTTTTTTTCTTTCATTCAATTTTTCTTGCAAAAATTTCAGGACTTCATGTGCTAATTTTATAATTTTTCCTTGTATTATTACTTTACAGATATTCTTCAAAAAGGGACTTAACCATAGGCTCAGCGAGGTACTTGTGCTATATAACTGTGTTTTTTAAAGTTGCTATTGTCTATTTCAAGTAAATCTGAAAAAGGGATATAAAATAGATTTATATACTATGAGCTCATCCCAAAACCAATTTTATTCCCAAATCTATACTGTTTTCATGTTATACATTAGAGTGATTATCTCAATTCATGGTTTTAGGATAGGCTCTATTTTTAATTCTCTGATTCTTATTTTTGTTCGGTGTTCTTCTTCTTTTTCATCTGGTCAGTATTGTTTGAATTAGTATAAATTGTAGAAAATAGAGTAGAAATAGAGAGGAATAGATATAATAAATTCAAATAATGATAAAATTATTTGAAAAATCCAGTTTCTTCCATATTACTCGCTACTTACTTTTTGCGTCGCCTGATGTTGTATCGTGTACCATTTTTAAATATTTTTAAATATACAAAACCATTTCAGGATACAACTCATAAAAACAATTCATAAAAGCAATTCGTAAAAGGAGGAATATGTCTCCGAATTTACTTTTAAAAAGTTTTACTGAATTGGGAATCCCTGAAATATACACAATGATTTTTATCATTATCATCTTATATTTACTTTTGAAGAACTTGGAAAATAGAAAGCTATAGATTGAAAAACTGTCATGCATGATAAAGAAGTTTCTAATTTTGTTTTTTGCTTTTATCAATTATTCTTGTTGCCTGTGTATGATTTTACGTTGTTTTGTTTAGTCTATTTCTAGCCTCGTCACAATTCCAATTCAGTTTTAGCAATGAAAGTGACCATGTAAAATGAAGCAAATTCAAAGTTGAACTAAAAGAGTGAGTCATCTGTGCACGTTACATAACTGCAATAGCAGAAAATGAAAACGTGAAATTATCTTGAGTAAAACATTCTAATGCCGAGTCAATCATCAGGAATTCAACGATTCCGAAGAATTTCCATCGGTTTTATATGACATTTTACGGTTGATGCGACACTAATCATGATTGCAATTAATTCTATTATAAGCTGCGGTTAACTGCAGGTTTCACTTTACTAATTTTTACTTCCAGCTAAAATCCGGAATCAATACTTATATGAAGAAACCTGCCAGATTGTGATATTGTAAATAAAGAATATTTATATAGGACGACACTAGAGCAAAGTTGGTGGGAATTCTTGAGTGAGCAGCCAGAGATACATAACAAGACCTTCAGTCAGGTTTCGGATGATAGAATAAAAGCTGTAAAGCAACTGGAAACTTTTTTTGAGGTTTTGCCTGACAGAAGACAGGCTTTTGAAGATCTGTTAAGGCTTTGTTCTGACGAAGACGATGCAGTCAGGGAAGAAGCCGTTAATTCTCTTGTAATGGTTTTTCCTAATGTGCCGGATAAGAAGCTTGTGTGGGACAAGTTTGTGAATCTGACAGCCTATCCAGTAGAATCCGTAATGATAACTGCAGCCAGTGCTCTGGTCAGCATATTTTCCCTTATGCCGGACAAAAATAAAGCATGGAAAGACATTGCCGGGCTGATAAACTCCAGATCAAGCATGGAAGATGTTAACAGGGAAATCGTCAGCTCGCTTCAGTATTTGATAAAAGAAGTCCCTGATAAGGTGCAGGTGTGGAAAGACCTGCTTAAAATGGGAACATCAGAACATTCTTATGTACGGGAGAAATCGACTTTGCTTTTGAGCTTTGTTTTTCCTGAACTTGCGGATGAAGAAAAAGAAAAAGCCTGGAACAAAGTACTTGAACTGGCTAGCGAATCTGCTGATGAAAAGGTAAGGGAGCAAGCTGCCCGGACTCTTGGAATTATTTACATGCAGATGCCAGACGAGATGAAGGATGAAACCCTTGAGACTCTAATGGAACTTGCAGTATCAGGAAACCCTGAGGTCCAGAAAGAATCCCTTCTGGCTCTACCCTCGGTTTTTTCTCATCTCCCTGATAAGAAAAAGGCTTGGGATGACATCCTAAGGCTTACAGAAGACGAGAATGAGTATATTCGAAGGCAGTCTATCGATGCCCTGGTTTTTATCTTTCCTGAGATGCCGGACAAAATAAAAATATGGACTGATTTCCTGAGCCTGGCAAAAGCTAGAGATGATTATATCAGGAACATGGCCGCTGACACGCTTGTGTCCTTATTTCCAGGGCTGGATAACAAAGACTCACGATGGGAGGAACTCCTCGAACTTTCTGAATACAAGGACGAAGCCGTGCAGAGTACAGCGGTTAACATTTTCATTAAGGTATTTCCACACGTTTTCTCCAGGAGAGAGGCATATTCCGAGCTTGTACTCCTGGCTGAAACCAAAGATAGTCCTTTGCTCCGAAAGGTTGTGGATACACTTACTTCTGTTTATCCAGAGTTCAGTAGTATACCTGAGGTAGGTAGGGAGTTGGAAGAGATAAGAACAAGTAACTCCGGAGAGCAGTATAAAACGTGGGAGAAAAGTAACTCCGGAGAGCAAGAGAAACTATGGGAAAAGCATGAGTCAGGAGGAGATAACAAATTCCAGAAAGAAGGTAAATTCAGAGAAAAAGGAAAATCAGGAGAAAAAAATGGTAGTGTCCAGATTGAAGAAAAAAGAAACAAAAAGCCTGCTTCGGGCCTATTTAAAAATCCTGTCTCTGATTATTCCGGGCCTGAAGTAGAGAGCAAAGAGCATATACAAAGAAAAAATATGAAGGACTTGTTTGCTGAGTCAAGCTCTGATCTTTCCGACAAAGAAGAAGTTATAAATAAGCTTATTAACTTATCTTCGGTCCCGGATCCTCAGAGGCGAAAAGGCGAAATAGAAGCCCTTCTTGCTACTTATTCCCGATATACGGGCAAAACACAGGATATCTGGAACGAACTCCTTAACCTGGCCGGAAAGGAGGAGACAGGCACCAGAAGGAATGCTGCAGACTTGCTTTCGGAGGTCTTTCCAGAGATTGAGGAAAAGTCTACAATTTTTTTCGACCTTGTGAGGCTTACTGAAAGCCAGGATACTCAGCTCAGGAGGAGAGCTGCAGAACTTCTTGCTGCTGCTTTTGCCTATTGTGAAAATAAGCAGGCAGCCTGGAACGAGCTTGTAAAGCTTGTATCAGTTGAAGATCGAGAAGTTAGGAAAGGAGCGATTTTTGCTCTCTCTTCAGGCTATAAAGAAGTGCCAGATAAAGAAAAAGCCTGGAAGGACCTGTTGAGTTTTTCCGATCATAGCGATAGTTTTGTTCAAAGGGCTGCAACACGGGCCCTTGGACCTGCTTTTTGTAATATGACGGATAAAACCCAGGCCTGGAGAGATCTGCAGGCGCTTACTGACAATCCGTACGTTTATGTCCGAAGGTATGCTTTCCGCTCGCTAGGAAAAGCTTCTTTCTGGAGAGCACTAAGAGCGGAAAATGAAGCTACTTATATTTTCGGGCTGAAAGAAGCCGTCAATTACTTTAAAGAAGCATCCGAAGCCTCTATTGGCCCCCATATTCCAGAATTCTATTATCCTTTTTATCAGGCCCTATTATTCATTCTTTTCAGTGACAGGCACGGCATAGCAAAGCTTGAAAGCGAGCAATACCTCTCAAAAATGACAGATGAAGTCAAGGATCAGGCTGAAAGTCAGAAATTCCTCGAGACTTTCAAACAATTTGCAGAGCTTCTCGCATGCGCAGGAGAGCTTTCCTCTGGAGACCTTCCAGGACAGAAAAAGCTACTTAAAACCTCAATTCTACTTTTTGACCAATTTTCAGGCTTCTTTGATAACAAAGAAGAAGAGGCTATTTTCGCCCAAAAAACCATGAAAAAAGAAAAACCTGTAAAAAAAGAGTATTCTAACCTTGGAAAAGCTCTTCTTGAGCGGGTTGAAAAAAAGAAGGCATCTTTAAAAGACCGTAAAAAAAATAATTTTTGACCTGATTTTAAATTTGCAATCTTTGCGAATTTATTTGTGAAATCACATTTATATTAAATTTTGGATAAAAATATTATTAATTTGATTAATGTAGATAAATTAAGAAATAGATAGAAAGAGATTTTAATTCATATAGAAAGGAGGTTTAATTCATGTATAAAGGAGGTCTAACTCATATATAAAGGGGGTTTTAATCCGAGTTCGGCTAATAAATCATTAGGAAGTAATCAGCCAGATGAAGATTCAAACGTGAAAACGTTGAAACATAAAAGACCTGAGAAAGACCTTCGTCCTGAGCCTTTGCCTCTGGAGGATCTCTACAGTATTTATGAAATTGAACGCAGCCATGCCGATAACGTGGCCAGGAACGCTCTTAAGCTCTTTGACATTCTTGCTTCTATACACGGACTGAAACCCGAAATGAGGGACCTGGTAGAAACAGCTGCTCTTGTCCACGATATCGGAGTGAAAACAGATTTTGAAAATCATCATAAAGCAGGAAGAAACATTCTACTCCTTCACCCGCCTTTAGAGGTGCCTGAAAGACTCAGGCCTGTTATTGCCTGGACTGCTTTCCTGCATAAAAAGAGTGCAGGTAAAGAGAAAATTGAGAAACTTAAAGAAAATAATTTCGGGAAAATGCCTGAAGACCTTCAGGAGCTTACCCTTAAAGTAGCTGCCCTTATTCGGCTTGCCGATGCCCTTGATTATAGCAGGATGGGAAGCAGGCTTGGAAAAGTTACCTTCGGGAAGTGCAGTATCAGGTTTGAGCTCGAAGGGCAGGGAGCTGTAACTGATGCGGAAAGAATGGAAAAAAAAGGTGATCTCTGGCACCTTCTCTACAATATCCGGCTTGAGTTCAGGCCTGCATCGAAGATGTAATAAACCATAAGGTTTACTGGTTTCTGGATATATTTACTGGCTTCTGGCTATACTTGCTAGCCCCTGCCTATAGAAACTGATTATATGGAGTATTGTTTTATGGGTCATCTTATACTTGTCAGGCATGGAGAACCTGGATTAAAGCCCGAAGAAAGGCTTGCCGGTTGGGTGGACATTTCTCTCAGCAGGAAAGGGATAGAAGAGGCTCTTCAGTGCGCAGCAGAGCTTGAAAATTTCGAGCTGGACCTTGCTTTTGCCTCAAACCTTGTGAGGACGCAGGAAACACTTTTCTTAATATTATCCGGGCAGAAGAAAACAGGTGTTGTCGTCCATGAGAAAACGGAAAATGAAGGAAATCCAGGGAAAACGAACTGGTACTCTTATCCTGAAAAACTAGGTGAAAAACTTATCCCGATTTATTTCACGCCTTTTTTGAATGAGCGTTACTACGGAAAGCTGCAGGGAAGAAAAAAGCAGAAGATGGAAGAAAAATACGGAGCCGAAAAACTTGCCTCCTGGCGGTGGAACTTTCAGCCAGGTCCACCTGAAGGAGAGAGCCTCAAAGTCGTGTATAAACGTGCAGTACCTTATTTCAAGGAGAAAATCCTGCCTGCTGTGAAGGCAGGAAAAAATGTGCTGGTCTGTGCCCACCAGGGCAGTCTGAGGGCTCTGGTCAAATATATAGAAGGGATTTCGGACGAGGATATCAGGAAAGTCAGGTTTTCTACAAGCGAGCTTGCAATATATCGGTATTCTGAAGGCAAGCTAATTCGGGAAAACTCTGAAATGAGACCTGAAAATAAAAAAAACCTCTGATGTTCCTTAATCCCTTTACAATCCCTTTACATCCCGTTACTCTCTTTGTAATCCCTTCCTTTATTCCTTTTTAATCTTATCCCTCTTAAGTTCCTTTCTCTTTAAGGTTCTCAATTTTGAATGCTTGACTATTTGAAAGGAGATTGGTATCATGGGAGGCTTTGCTAGAGATATCTAGAAAATATAATGCTGTAAAAGAATTCAAATATAGCCTAGAGGTAAAATATATAGAGGTTCTTCGTTTGCCGGTAGTTTAAGCACGTTTTTCACCTCTTCGTCCTCAAAAGCTCCTACTGTACAGATTCCTATTCCAAGTTCCACTCCCAGGAGAGATATGTTCTGTGCGGCATGCCCTGCTTCCATATATATGTAACGAAGGCCTCTATTCCCGTATTTGGCTGTTATTCTGGCATAGACAGCAGAAATCACAAATGAAACAGGAGCAATCCTGATCATGGGTTGGGAAAGAGCGGCTTTTGAGAGTTTTTCTCTCATATCGCCTACAATTTCTCGAATAAGGGTATTGTCTTCAGGAACATACCTGTAAACCCCAGGTTCAAGCTTGCTTCCTCCTCCGACGACAACGTGAATTTCAAGCGGGTAAAGCGCACCTGCAGAAGGTGAGGTTCTTAAACCGTCCTCTGAACTTATGCCCTGTGCGGCCCAGAGTAAACGAGAAATAACGGACTCAGATAGTTTTCTATCTTTATATCTCCGTACAGATCTCCGCTTTGCAATGAGTTCTTCAATACGCCTCCTGCCTGAAACTTCCAGCCCGGGTAGCTTGACTTTCACAGGGAGGCCGGTAAGATCCTGATTTCCCATACTTATTTCCCCAATATACTAGTACAACGTTTTTATTCCTTTACTATTACTTCATTGTTCCTTTGCCATTCCTCTGTTATTTCTTGATTATTCCGTAGTACACTTTCCCTCAAGGTATGGATGTAGAACAATTTTATGTTTTCCATTTAATAAAAAGCAAATAGAATTAAGTATATTTCGTAAAATTTCAATACAGGTTGTTTTCAAGTTTTAACCAGATTGTTTTCCGGTTTTGAAACAAATGTACAACAGTGAAAAATTCAAAAAACTATATGAATAATTACTAAACTGGCTAGGTTACTAAACCAGGCCTTTTTGATATGCATTAAGATGTACGGATTGCGTAGCTTATCGAGAAATTTAATTCACTAAAAAATTTATTTTTGAATGTTAAGTTATATATAAAAATTCTCTTAATTACTCTTATTGTAAAATAAACACAATGGGGGAGTGAAGTATAGCCGATAGCTCAGATAAAGTTGTTGAAAATATTCCAGGACCTTATTATTGTGACTACAGCTGTATAGCCTGTCATCTCTGTGTAGATACTGCGCCTGAGAATTTTAAGATGAACGATGATGATTCCAATGCTTATGTATATAAGCAGCCTGAAGATGACGAAGAAAGAGAACTTTGTGAAGAAGCGTTAGACGCCTGTCCGGTTAACGCAATAGGAAACGACGGCTAAAATAACGATGGCTAAAATAACGATGGCTAAAGTGACTAGCAGCAAGTAGCTGACGGTTAAAGTGTCTGACGACTAAAATGACTGCTGGAATAATTTGTTTGATTTAAGCCAATATATTGGCTTTATAATTTTACTGATTATTATTGTCTTTATACTGTTTTCTTATTGCTTTTTCCTTGTTATTCTTTTCATTGACTGGATTTTTCCTTGTTATTCTTTTCATTGACTGTTTTTTCCCTGCAATTGCTTTTTTACTAATACTGCTTTTGGCTGCTTTCGCTTCTTTATTCCTTCTCAATTTCAGAATAGATTCTGGAAAGTCCCTGCAGAGTGGAGTAGCCTTTCCTGGTAATGATATAATCTCCCCGCTCGTTTCGCTGTAGGACCATTCCTGTTTCAAGCAATTTTTGGAGGTGGAAGAGCAGATTCCCGCCACGCAGGCCTGTAAGTTTAGAAAGTTCGGAAAACGTTTTACTTTCTCCTGAAAGCGCTTTGAGCATAATGAGACGCTGTCGATTTGCTATCGGCTCGCAAACTTCAGTGACCAGTTTTTCAGGTTCTAGTTCGCTAATATCTATTTTCTTATCCTCTTCGTCCTCTTCTTCATAAATCTGGAGAGAACGCATAAGTTTAACCTGCTTTTCAAAAACGTTCGTAGCTTCCGAAAAACATCTGCTGCAATTTGAGGTTTTTGCTTCCTTTTTTAATTCTGCCAGCTTGTCCTGGTAAAGTTTTATTGTTTCAGTTTCGATCCTGCCTCTTCCAACAAGCCCTGCGGTTTCTTGCAGAAACTCTCGAAAAGCCTTTTCACAAAAATCCCGCATCCTGCAGTCTGCTGTCATACAGGTATGCATTCTATCACTTGCGTCCTCACATAAATAATCTACCATGGGCTTCATGAAACTTTTTCTCATCTCCTCAATCATCCCTTCAATATGTTGCTGGTTTGCTCTCTGCAAAAATCGTGAGAACTCATTCCGCAGGGATGTTACTTCTTCCTTAATAGAGTGGAGCTCCTCCCGATAGTAAATCTCAGAATTTTCGTTATTTATCTCCATTTTTTATTTGCCTCGGAAAATTTTTAAACTAATTATAGGAAATTAAAATTCTTTTAGTTAAAGCTTGTTGTAATTAGAACCAACATTAACATTGCTAAGAATACTGTTAATTGAAGGCACTATTGAATATATTCATTGAAATTGAAACTTAAGGACTTACCAATGGTTTTTATTGAGGTTGATATTTGAAGGGATAATTGTAGGATTATTAAAGTTTGTTAACTTAAGGTCATTTTTCTATACAATCGTAAATATGTACACAATTATAACGCTCAAGTATATAAATATACACAGCATTTTTGATCTCGGTGATAAATCATGGAATTACAGGATATAAACAACTTTGTACAGACCGCAAATGAAGATCAGCTCAAAGCCTTCGGTTTTCTCGGGCAATGGATGGCGGAAAATGTCCCTAAGTACTGCAACTGTAACTCTAAGTGTTTTCAGAGTTGTGAACTTGTAAAAGCACTTGGTGGAGAGCTTCAGGCGGCAGGACAGAAACTTCAGAGGCAGTAAGCAGGATAAGCAGGAAAAGTAAGCAGAATCCTGTTCGGATCGGCTGTCTTTTGTATTTTCAGTCTTTTTGTACTTCTTTATATCACTCAGATGTTGTTCAGCCTGATGTCTCAGAAACTCTTCCTGTGCTGCCGGAAGCTGGCTGAAAACTGTGTTGCAGTTTTATATGAGCAGACGTATACTTAACTTAGAACCTAATAGAGGGAACTCAAGATGGAACCAACGACGTCCGAAAGGGAAAACTTCTGGAACGCAAAAACCTACGCATTCCTCACCGATAATACAAAGCCTGCAATGAAGTGGGCCATATCCGAACTTAAAAGCCGTGGCAAAAATGTTTATGTTATCGACCTTTCCGATAAACCGGAGACAGGATCTTTAAGAAAAATATCCGAGCTGCCAGCCGGCCTCGACCGTGCTGTCCTGGGAGTCACAATAACCGACCCTGGAAATTTCGTACCTGCCCTGAAAGAGAAGGGCATAACTAAAATCTGGCTCCACTGGAGAACAGAAACCGAAAAAGCTGTTGACACCTGCAAGGCAGAAGGTCTCGAATGCATGACCGAACATTGTCCAATGATGTACCTCGGAAGCGGGTTCAGCATACATGGGATACACAGGACGATTGCAAAGATGACTGGGAAGTATTGAAACACTGACCTGAGAAGTACTAAAACACTGGCCAGATAAGTTTCTACCTAAAACATCAACTTTGAAGTACCGAGCTTTCCCATAAGTACAGCGAGCCGTTTTGAGGAGATAACTTTTCTCGTTTACAAATTTGTGAATATTTTGAATCTCGTTTCTTCTTGGCTGCCGATGATCTCTACTATCCTTAGAACCTTGTGCATCTCTGTATGAATCTCATCTCCGCCAGCTTCTTTCCATTTTTTCATACAGGCCAAGTAGATTATTTCGTGTGATCTTGAAATAAGGATGGTCTGGACCATATTCTTTTTCTATTATATCGAGGGCTTTCTCGTAGAGGTTAATTGCTGTTTCGTATTCTCCCATGCTTTCATGGAGGCCTGCAAGGTTGTTCAGGGTTGTGCCGACATCAGGGTGGGTAGGACCAAGGGTCGTTTCATAGATCTTGAGGGCACGGGTGTAGAGAGGAAGGGCTTTTTTATGCTGGCCGAGGATCCTGTAGAGTTCACCCATGTTATTCAGGGTTTTGGCAACGTCAGGGTCTTCAGGACCAAGGATACGTTCCCGGATTTCGAGCGCTCTTGTGTAGAGTTCAAGGGCTTTTTCGTGACGGCCTTTCTGGACATACACGCCTGCAAGGTTGTTCAGGGTCGTGGCAAAGCCTGTGTGTTCGGTTTTTCCGAATTTTTCCATAATTTCCAGGGACCGGGTATAAAGGATCATGGCTTTCTCGTACCTTGTAGTCTGGAAATAGAGCAGGGCAAGGTTATTCAGAGTCTGGGCAACCTGCGGGTGTTCAGGGCCGTACACTTTTTCCTGAAGCTTTAGTGCCTGCCCGTATCTATCCTCAGCTTCGTCAAGTTTACCTGTTTCCGAAAGCAGGACACCCAGGTTATTCAGGGTTCCGGCTCTGTATCCCAGAACCACACGGTTGTCAGGCTTCTGTTCCTGAAGCTTTTCAAGAAATTCGAGAGCTCTCCTGAAGCATTCTTCGGCCTTTTCCGGTTTTTCCAATCCTTTATAAAAAAAGGCAGTCCTGTTCAGAGTTCTGACAACACCAAGATTTTTCGGGCTCAGGAACTTTTTCTGGGTCTCCAGTGCCCGGGTATAGAATGAAAGAGCCTCTTCACGCCGGTCCATCAAAGCATAAAGAACGCCAAGTTCACTGAGTGTGTCCCCGGTCTCAGGCCTGGGCTGGTCTGGAAGATTTTCACGAATTTTTAAAGCCCTTAAAAAAAGCCCGAGAGCTTCTTCATAATTTCCCATATAGCGGTAGATTCCTGCAAGTCCATTCAGCACATATGCGGTTTCCGGACTTTCGGGTCCTGGCTTTTTTTCCACAATCCCAAGCAATTCTTCATAAAAAGGAAGGAGCACTTTCCAGAATACGGACCTGTAAAAGGGCTCGGCTTTAACTGTAAACCAGCTTACCAGTTCCTCTGGCTCAAAGGTCTCCTTTGCATGTATAAAAGCTTCCTTTAAGGCAATCTCATCTTCAGGGGTGATAAGCTCCGGGTCAAGATCTTTCAGCCTCTGATCATACCTTTCAAGCAGAACTCTATGATTTTCCGTTTTTATTTCCACTTCTTTTCCTGTTTCCTTTTTCATCCCTTTCTCTGGACTTTTATCTTTAGCTTCGATAGAGGTACTTTCATCAAAAATCTCTTTTTTTCCCGAATCTTTCTTGAAATCAGTCATGGTTCACCCCTCCTGAGCGAAAAGCAGCATAATAAGTATCTTTATTTCGAAATATAAAGAGTTTTGCCTGGAATTCCAGTTATATCAACTCTAAATACTCTGGAATGCTTCTATAAATAAGCTTGTCTCCTATAATATTTAACCAGAGTTTCCCCAATTTGCATATACATTAAAATTTGTAACAGCTAACAAACAATGAGCCTATCCCAAAAGCCATTTAGTTCTTAATCATCAAGAATTTTCAGGATTGCTCCCATGATCAGAAACTTGATTGATTATTCAGAATACAGAGTTCAGAGAAGCAATTTTGAGTTTTGGGATCAGCTCAATAAATAAATCTCTTGACAGGTTAAGCTGGTTTATCAGGAATTTGGTTTATCAGGATTTCTGGTTTACCAGGAATTATGTTTTCTCAGAAATTCTCGTTCATCAGAAATTCGTGGTCCATTAGGAATTCCTGGTCCATTAGAAATTCTTAGTTTATCAGAAGTTGTTAGTCTATCAGGAATTCCGGTTTATCGGAAATTGTTTGTCTATCAGAAGTTGTTGATCTATCGGGAATCTTAATGTAAAGTGAATTGATAGTCATCTGTGTAACCTATCTATATGACCTGTTTTACTTTTACCTATTACTCGGCGGCACAACATTTAAAAAAAGCAATAAGTGAATTCATTCCCTCATTAAAATTTTCTTTATATTTTTTGAACAGTTTATTATTTGCATATATTGGATGTGCCAGATCAATCAATTTTACCCTTGCGTTCTCTGGATACTGAAGATTGATTACAATCAGGACACTGGATGCAATAAACGTTTTTTGACTTTGTTCCAATTTCGTTTTAATCCGATCAAGTTGGCATATTATGTTTATTATCATAGTGTCTTTATTCACATTTACTCTCTCAAGTTGTTTCATCAAGAAGATCTCGGAATTTCGACCTATTTTTGCCCTGTTTTGGTCATTTACTGGAATAGCCCTCCATCCTCGAGTAGAAGATTTAGTATAGTAATCATAAAGCTTCATTTTCATTTCTTTGAAAAAAGCCCACACTTGACTTTTTTCTCCGGATTCAAACAGTTGAGCTCTCGAAGCTGTACTTTTCCCTATTTTTATGTCCAGAGCCACAAGTGATTGTGCTTGGATACCATAAAACAAGTTCCGCATAATTACAACGTTTTCACCCATATCGATTACTTCTTGATTATCCTGACTTGTCCGTTCTACAGCAGGTAAAATCTCTCGAAGCTCACCTGGGCTGGCATATATCTCACACTCTTTTTGATTTGTCTTTTTTGCAATTTTCCTGCCACCATCGATTTCTCGAAAACTTCCAGCATGCCCGGCCATTAAAATGAGATTTAAGGACTTTCTTCCAACAGGCTCAGACTTTGCTCTTCTCATACTCATTTCTCGCTCAAGGTTGACATTGTTGAGTTGATTGAAGTTGGTATTATTGTTTAACATTATTGTTTAATTATTGTTAAACATTACTTTTTATATTTAATATTTTAATTTTGTATATGTTATTTGTCGGAATATTTTCACGATCCTTGAAAAGTATACAGTGAAATATGCCATTCCAGGTGAAGAAGGACTTGTGGCGTTTGTATAATAGTGATAGTGCCTGATATATCCAGAATAATTGGAATAATCGATGAATAAATTTCACTTAAATTTGACGATTATTGTCAATATAAAGGTATATTAAGATCTTTACTGCCATCTTAAGCTAAGAAAATGGCAATCTGCTCTCACCATAGTGTCAACTACCTGATGTAGCATCAACTCACAGAATTCAGGAAAAACCAGAGTACTCGAAAAAATGAGCTGTAGTACGCTAAAAACAAAAAATCGAGGCAACAGAAAAATAAAAATCAAACACATAAAAAATAAGAAAGTTAAAGGTCAGAAAAAAAGTCAAAGTGTCCGGAAGATAAAATGCAGGACATCTGGTAAAGAAAGTAAACCAGCGACTGGTTGAGTTTTTCGTTTACCAGACAGCATTGTTTTTAAGAGTTGCGAGAATGTTTGTGAACTCGTTACTGAACCTGCACTTTCCAAAGTCCGGAGCACTCAAAATGTTCTTCTTTATTTCCTGCAGTCCGATCAGGAGATTTATATCGTCGCTGTATTCAAATCCACCATCGGACACTGTGATGTTTTCGGCAAGGACGTCAAGAAGTTTTGGATCAAGGTCATTAGTGATGTATGTATCTACAATCAGGAGGTCTGAAATTCTTTTATAGAAGTCAATGAGCTCCTGGTAGCCGGGTATCGCATAGGCTTTTGCCATCTGTTTTTGCCTGTTCAGGTAAATCAGGTAACGTGAGATTGTGCTTATAATGTTCTCGATACCATCTTCTTTAGGGAACGCAATTGGAAATCTTTTCAGCATTTGTGAATTAAGTTTGCTTCTGCTATGTACCCCTTTACGGCTCCAAACCTCAGGAAAAGCCCTTGCTATCGAAGAGTTGAGTACAGCCGTAACATAGAGGTAGAGTATAGGATCTCCGAGAACGATTCCTACTCCGTTTGCAAAAACGTGCTTTCCGGTAGGATCATATGAAGCCTGAAGGCGAGAGTTGCTGGTAATAATGATTTTGGGTGTATTTATATAACTTAGAAAAATTTCGTTCTCGAAACGGTAATCAGCCGAAACGAATTCATCTTCTTCGGTCTCAGACTGCTGTTTGATTTCAAGTAACTGTTTATAAGCTACAGGGAACTTCGCTTTCAGTTCCTCAGGCTGGAATATCCTGTATTCTTTCCTTATGTTATTGTCAAGGATCTTGTAAGGCACCATAAACTGGTACTGAGTTGACTGAACCGCAAATTCATTCGAAACGGAATCGTCTACATAAGGGTACATAAGTTCCTTTTCAATACTTATCTGTTCTATGCTCACATTTGTGTGGGAGTCTCTACAGACGCAGGGCACATCTGTGCAGTTTTCGCTTGAAAGGCCAGCTTTTTGCAAAAAATCATTTGTTGAGGGTACACCTTCAAAGACTTCTATCGAGATGTCTTCCAGGGTTCTAGGGATTTCGCTCAGCCTTTCTACAATATAGTCCTTACTCCAGAACATATATTTCACTTCTTTTTTATATATATAGGGAATTCTGGGTAAAATGGTTTCTTTATTAGGGTTGGGTTCTCAAAAATTCGTTTTTAATTTTGAGGTATCTGATTTTTAACTCCTCAGAATCTCCATACTAAACTTTGAATATACCTCTTAATATAATAATTTATTCATAATAAACGGTTAACAATTGGAACCAAACTTTTTAAGTTAACAAGAAAAATGAGAACTGACGCCACTGAATAAAATCCTTTCTTTTAGGAAATGGCAGCTTTTTAGAATCAAGGGATTAATTAAAGGTTTACAAACCTGAAGAGATTTCCAATGCCTTTCTTGCGTTATCCAGCATATTATGGTCGTTATTGAAATAAATGTAGGTCTTTTCAGGCTCGAATGAAAGAATTTTTCTGAGAGTTTCGCTAATTTCTTCCTGAGAATAATCGTAACTGTACCAGCTATTTCTTCCATGCATTCTCATATACACGTTTTTTCCAGGGAAGATGCGGTTCCTGTAGTCAGGCGAGTCTACGGACACCAGGGTTACTTTTCCAACAAGCCCTGAATATGCCTCATCATTTCCTAGAAGTTCTTTATTCCTTATCTCCAGGGCAAACTTTTTCCCAAGTTTTGCTGCTTCTGCAAATCTGAGCGCCCTTTCGACATCATCAAACTTTGGAGGAACCTGAAAAAGGTAAAAATCAATGAGATGGTCCATGGGTTCGAAAAGTTCAAGGAAACTTTTCAGGATTTCCAGGGAACTTTCACTGAGTTGTCGCCAGTGGGTTGTGGATCTGTGAACCTTTATACTCCACCTAATTCCTGTTCCTTTCCTGTTCCAGCTTTCAATCTGCTCAGGTGAAGGAAACCTGTAAAAACTTGCATTAAGTTCAACACTGTTCAGCCCGGAGTTCTGGATAAACCAATCAAGGTTTTTCTTCTTGTTCCAGTCATAATACCAGCCGCTGGTGCCTACAAATACCTCCATAGAGTCCCCATTTATATATCGGTATAATAACAGATCTAATTTTGGTTTATCCTCACTTATAAGCGAAAAACCTGGTGAGCAAAAACTGACACCGGATTAGAGACCTCTAAGCGAAAAACTGGTACGAATTACAGGAGCTTGATAGGAAAAACTGGTGCAAGAGCAGTCACATGAATACGATTTTGACTACAATACAATTTTACTGAGCTGTCAGGTGAGATGAAAATTCTTCAGGTGAAAAACAGGTTTTCAGGTGAATTGGGTTTTCAGGTGACATAGAACAGATTCAATACCCCATGGTATGTGCAGGTAGTAGCAACGAAAAAAGCTCTGTCCTCAAGGCTTTCAAATCTATTCCCATTACTGTTTTCTTTAAAAGTTTTTAAAAACTCAAGGATCTCTAGCAGGTTCTGTTTGAACTCACCTCCTTTAAACCCACCTATACCCGGCTTCATTTGATAACTTTCAAAAACCCAGCCTGGCAGCTTCCGGAGAAGTTTTCCTGTATATTCAGTAATAGTTCTGGTTTTTTCCGCCCAAAGGCAGGACAGCGGTCTCTTGGGCCCGGACAACCGTCAGGGCAGATTTCTCCTTCCCTTGCATAAGAGAGAAACAGCATGCCATATTCAGGGTAACGTCCTGCGATTACATTGTAAGGAAAGGAAGCTGCAAGCTTTTCGAAAAAGGACATGAGTCTTTTGTCTTCAGGTCGGATAAAAAGCTCGGTTCTCGGGTTGTTTTCCTTCTGGCTTTTTTCCAGAACTTCTTTTGTATTTTCGTCTTTTCCGGGATCCGGAGGGAGTTTTAGAAGGTCTGAAAGCATATATGCAACCGCATGGCAGGGAACAGCAAGGATGATGTATTCAGGAATGCCGAGGCTTAGAAGAAAATGAATGCTATC
>DAQQ01000132.1:0-375 GCA_002508465.1 Methanosarcina sp. UBA7
GCTTGTGATCACGCCTATAGTGTTTGGGGATAAGTTTTTCAAATCCAAACGTTACTGGGGTTTTCGCTCAAGCCTTTTTTTAAAAGGCTTGCGGCGAAAGTAATAAAGCATCTCTAACCAATTAGATAAATAAGTGGTTACTGATACATGAGCTCAAACAACTGAAATTTAATTCGAATAAATTAAAGAGATCTAATTTCATTTAACAAATATTCTAACAATATTTCAGGTACTTAAATTTCCAGAGGCGTTCCGGATGCTCCAGGTTTACAATACCCTTACAAGAAAGAAAGAGGTTTTCAAACCTTTAAAGGAAGGTGAAGTTTCGATTTATGCCTGCGGGCCTACGGTTTACAGTATGCCGCATATAGGCAA
>DAQQ01000132.1:422-748 GCA_002508465.1 Methanosarcina sp. UBA7
TCGGAATGTCACTTAAGGATTTTACGGATAAATACGCGGCAGAGTTTTTTAAAGGCCTTGATATGCTGAACATAAAAAGGGCTTCAGCTTATCCCAGAGCTACGGAAAATGTTGACAGCATGATTGAACTTGCGCAAAAGCTGATAGATAAAGGGCTAGCTTATGAAAAAGGAGGATCGGTCTATTACAGAATTTCAGCATTTCCGGATTATGGCAAACTCTCAAAGCTGGATTTTGATAACATTATAGTTGGTGCGTCTGTGGACGTGGACGAATATGATAAAGATAATCCCCGCGATTTCGCCCTTTTGAAAGCTTCAACCCCT
>DAQQ01000132.1:772-12033 GCA_002508465.1 Methanosarcina sp. UBA7
GTGATGGCCATGAACTGCTTTGGCCCTACTCTGGATATGCATTTAGGGGGAGTAGATCTTATTTTCCCTCACCACGAAAATGAGATTGCACAATCGGAAGGGGCGACAGGAAAACCGTTTGCATGTTACTGGACTCACGGAGAACATCTCATAGTCGAAGGGGAGAAGATGAGCAAGTCCAAAGGAAACGTCTTCACTCTCCCCGATATTGTCAAAAAGTACGGTGGGGAAGTTGTGCGCTTTATGTTTCTCTCTGTCCACTACCGTAAAAAGCTTGATTATTCTGACGCCTTTGCGGAAAACGCTAAAAATAATTACCTAAAGCTTAAAGAAACACTCGAGAACCTTGAGTTTAGCCTGGAAAGCCCAGAGGATACGGCTTATCCTGAGGACGAAGAAGTTCTTAATATCTTTCCTGAACTTGAGATTCAGTTCAGAGAAGCTCTTGAGGATGATTTCAATACTCCGAAAGCCCTAGCGGTTTTTAAGGAACTTTCCCGTACAGCTAACAGGTATCTTGAATCCGGAAAAAATCGACAAGTGCTTGAGAAGATCTATTCTCTTTACAGACAGTTTTCGGATGCTATGGGCCTCTTTTCCGATTCTGGGAAAAAGAAAATTCCCACAGAAGTGATGAGGCTGGTTGAAGAGCGTGAAGCTGCTCGAAAAAGTAAGAACTGGACGGTTTCAGACGCTATCAGAGAGAAAATAAAATCTCTTGGGTACATTGTACAAGATACGAAAGAAGGGCCCAATATAAAAGAAGCCGAAGAAAGTTAATATGGCATTTAAGGTCTAAACTTTAACTTGAATCCTTAAAAACGTCAATAATTATTTATCCGTATATATACAATTCTACTAACGTTAATCTATTCTTACTCAGGGCTGCGTTCTCTTTTTCTGTGAGATGCGCCCATATAGCCTAATGGGGGGGCAGTTTCTGGACAAAGTAAATGTTGATGAGAAAGTCACTGTTGATGAAGAGCTTTTTGAGAATTCCAGTAGGGATGCCTTAAAAGCAGGGTGTATTCTAGCTGAACTGGGGCATGCTCCTGGAAAAGTAAAAAAATTTACGCTTATATCTCCGAAAGCCCTGGAAGAGAAATCCATAGAATCGGTTGATAATGCAATGCTCATTATTAAGGAGATTTCTAAAAAAGTCGTAGATAATCTGGAGGAAACTTCTCCTGAGTTCAGGCCATCTCAGATAGAGCTGACTTTTAATTTACTGCTGACTATGAATGGAAAAGCAGTTATCACCAAATCGGAAAATGAGAAAAACCTGAAAGTAATGTTAATGTGGAAGGATAAAGGAGAGGAGACTGAGAAGGAAATCCCTGAAAAGTAAGATTTAATAGCCTATAAAATTATATAAATTTTAATCTAAGCGTACGGATTCGGAGAAAGGGCTTTGAACTCGTGTACTTATTCTCGGCAACGAGGATATTCATTTATTAGTATCAAGATTTCGTTTATTTGTAACAAGGATTAGATTTCTCTGTAATCAATATATTCATTTATTAGTATCAGGATTTCATTCATTGGTAACCAGGATAAGATTTCTCTGTAATCAACATATTCATTTATTGGTAAATAATATATTCATCTATTGGGTCTTTCAGTTAAAGTTCTGTGATTCTATCTATAAATTACTCTTGCAGTTCTCCTACATGGTTTCCAGAAGGAAAAACAAGTATGATCTAAAACAAATTAAAAGTGGTAAGTGATATGAGATCCAAATTTCTTGTTCTTTTACTGGCTATTTCACTTGTCGGAAACGCTTACTTTGTTCTGTTTGGCGAACAGCCTTCTTTTGAGGAAGGACAGGTACAGGAAATGCAGACTCGCATAAACTCCCTTGAAACGGAAAATGAAAACCTTAAGACACAGATAAATCAGAATAATGAGTCGCTTCAGTCTTATGCTTCTCAGTTGGAGTCCTATCGGGCAAGAGTCTTTGAGCTTGAAAACGGCTCTCAAATGTGTCCTGCAGGAGTTGAAGGCTTTGCTACCCTTCAGGGACCTGCAGTTTTCCAGAAAGTTGAACTGGAGAGATCAGGTCCCTTTATACAACAAAATGTTTCTGAGGAAGGAGCTCTGCTTAATATTTCAGTTGAGATCCAACCTGGAAAAGGCCGTGTACTTGTCCAGACAACCCCTCTAATGGGTACGGTTTTCCAGGATGCTGCAAACACTGCAGTTTTCATCGCTGAAAACAAAACCGGAAGACAAATGTCAAGCAGTGATATTATCTTCAGCATTACTGCTCCGGGTGAAATTCCAGAGGTCGATGGTCCTAGCGCAGGGGCTCTCATGACCCTACTTACAATTTCAGCTATTGACAACAATACTAAACTGAACAAGAGTATAACCCTTACAGGCACAATTGACGATAAAGGCAATATCGGTCAGATAGGTGGAGTTCTGGAAAAAGCACAGGCAGCAAAAGCCGGGGGCAAAACTCTTTTCCTCATTCCGAGGGAGAACAGCCAGCTTATTAAATATAGATATATAGAACGAAAGCTTGGTGGTTTTGCTATTGTTGAACAGGAGCCGGAAATCGTAGATGCTAAAGAGTATATAGAAAAAGAGGTAGGAATCAACGTCGAGTACGTGGATACGATTGATGATGTACTTAAGTATGAAAAGTAAATCGGTATGAAATGTAAATCGGTATGAAATGTAAATCGGTATGAAATGTAAATAAATGTAAATTTTACTATAACTTAGACTGTATAATTTTTTTCCGGGGTTTTTTCTTCCCGGAGCTTACTCTTGCTTCTGTAAGCCGTTTTTTCAAAGTTTTGAAAAATTGACCTGATTGCTAAAGAGCTTTCAACTTTCGGTTTTTACTTATCTCCAAGCTTTTTGACCATTTTATAATATCTTAAGTTTTGCCCGTTTTTCACGGGAATCACTTCTTCTGTCTGTGTTTCATAGCCAAGAATCCTGTAGAAAGGATATGCTACAAGTGAGGCATCCAGATCCATTATCCGGACTCCTTTTTCCACGGCCTTTTCTTCAAGTCTGTGCATGATTCTCTTCCCCAGTCCCATTTTCTGATATTTCGGTTTTACGAAGACTCTTCTGGCGTTTGAACCAAGAAGAGTGCCCGTCCCTATAAATTCCTCTCCTGAGGTCAGGATAAGGCAATACCCTTCCAGTATATCTTTTACGATATTCAGTCGATTGTGATAATCTTTAAAGTAATCAATTGCTTCCTGAGGGTAAACATGGGAATAACAGGTGTCAATGGTCTCGTTTATTAATTCTCTCAACGAATCAGCATCTTGAGGTTCAGCTATTTTCATTATTATTTCTTCGGTCAATTTATCTCATCCGTCTTTTAGATTTAAAAAATACATGTTGATTAAGTTTAGTATAGTTTAACTTTTTTATAACATTCCTGTCTTTTAAGCTGACTGATTATTGAGTGGTTCTTAGACTATTTTTTATAATCTGGAATTTTCTGGTACGAAAATTTGGAATCTTCAAGGTGCTTTTATGCTTAAGTTCACTCATCCGGGTCCAGCTTATTCCATGGTTTTGTTTTTATACTTATCATTTTATTTAAATATCATAAAGTATATATCTATAAGCGTTGAAATTAAATCCATTTCAGGCTGCTGTCTGATATCTACTTTCAAATCCTGAAAAACAACTTTTTATCAACTATGCCACCCGAAATCACACCTATTATTGAAGAACCTGCTCTTATTGTGACCAATTCCGAAACCTCACTGGTAGTTGCCGATATCCATCTCGGGATCGAGTGGGATCTGTACAGGAGCGGGATCAATTTGCCTAGCCAGATGAAAGGGCGCCTGGACAGGCTTCTGGGCTATATCCAGGAAAATTCCCCTAATAGAGTAATACTTCTTGGGGATGTAAAGCATAATGTTCCTCAGGTCTCCTGGCAGGAGAAGGACGAAATTCCTTGCTTCCTCGAAACACTTGCAGAACATACACATGTTGATATTATCCCCGGAAACCATGATGGGGGACTCGAACTTCTTTTCAACAGGCAAAAGGACATCACGGTTCATTCCGCACGTGGTGCACTTATTGATGGGGTAGGATATTTTCACGGGCATACCTGGCCTGCACCTGAAATACTGGCTGCATCTTATGTAGTCACCGCCCACAATCATCCCACTGTTCGTTTTACAGATGCTTTCGGGTACTCCATAGTTGAGCCTGCCTGGATCAAGACAAAATTCAATCTGGAAATCTTGAAAGGTCATTTCGGAAACCTTAATTTTGAGAATCCTGCACAGTGGGCAGATCCTGAACTCTTTGTAATGCCGGCTTTTAATGAGCTATGTGGAGGAATACCTTTTAACGAATCCACTCAGGAAGAATTGCTGGGCCCGGCTTTTTCCTCAGGTGGAATTAAACTTGAGGCTTCCGAAGTGTATTTGCTTGACGGAACAAGGCTCGGACTGCTCAGGAATATTCGAAAGCTGCAGTATACAAGGGTTAGAAACAATAATATGAATAGAAGACGCAAGAGTTCAAAAGGCTCTACGTAAGATGTACTGACACGTGGACAGGGATTTAGCTTTAATTAAACAGAGAATCAGGTTCCAGTTCTAGAACGGGGTCTTGTTATTAAATATAATTTTTAGCTTGAATTTTATAACTAACAACATTCTTGTATAAATATAGCTGTGTCTAACTCTGACTTTAAGTTTCCACCCTCCAGTGAAATGCTTTCCAATTTTTAGCCTGTTTTTCTTTTGGAGTCCATTCCGTATTAACATTCTCTTAGTATCCAAATCTTTTTAAATTTAGTGGATATAACTAATCTAAATATTTGAATGACTTCAATAACAAATGAAAACTTGTAGAATCAAAGAGTTGGTCGTCCACTAATATCCGATTGATGTTTTGATGATATATGTTAAACACTGCTTCCGCTTACATTTATTTACTTAGATTGCGATAGTCTTATGAAAATACAAAATGGCTGAAAAAATAAAATCAAAAGGCTTTATTTCATTATTTAGGAATAATATCAATCAACAAATGATAGACGTCCAAAGAGTTTCAGAAATATAATATTAAATTTCTATTGATATCACTAAAATTGTTCAGGATTGTTCTTCTATTTTTTCCAAAAATAATTAATCTACTCTGCTTCAATATAATGATAATTTAGAAAATCCCCAATTCTCTATGATAATTACTCATAGACGATTACTACAGGATTTAAAATGATCTTTTGTGGCAGGAAGTGTGGAATGAAAGAAATAATGAGAAATTCTGGTATCAATATCGTTGGAGATGTGCCTTGGGGAACGCACTTCTGCCAGTTCTACCAGACAAAAGAAGATTTAATGGATATAATTGTCCCTTATTTTAAAGCAGGGCTGGAAAATAATGAATTTTGTTTCTGGGTTATATCACAACCTCTGGAAGTAGAAGAGGCAAAAGAAGCCTTGAGAAGGGCCGTTTCTGATATTGATGTCTATCTAGAGAAAAAGCAAATCGAAATTATTCCTTACACTTCCTGGTATGTGGGAGAAGGGGGTTTCGATTCCGAGAGAGTTTTAGATGGATGGGTTGAAAAATTAGATGAGGCTCTAGCAAGTGGCTATGAAGGGCTCAGAATGGCAGGAAATGTTTTCTGGTTGAAAGAAGGGTATTGGGTCGATTTTGGTGGTTATAAAAAAAAGATGGATATTAATATCGGCAAGCGACAGATAATCTCTCTGTGTTCATATTTTCTTAGTATGTGCAGCGCAGCAGATATTATTGACTTAACGTTTAACCATAATTTTTCTTTAGTCAAAAGGGAAGGAAAATGGGAAAGGATCGAAAACTCCAGACAGAAAAATTTCAATAAGCGTAAACGAGTTAAGGAAGCGTTGCGCCAGAGTGAGCTACACGTCAGGCAGAAGTTGGAGGACATTATTTCACCTGCTCGGGAGGCGGGTAAATTAGAAATCACTGATATCGTTGACTCCCAGGCGATCCAGTCTATGATGGATAACTTCTACAAAATTGCACACATTCCCATGAGCCTGGATGATCTGAAAGGCAATGTTCTGGTAGGCATAGGATGGCAGGATATCTGCACACAATTCCACAGAGTTCACCCTGAAGCCTGTAAGCACTGCATAGAGAGTGATATAGAGCTGTCTGCAGGTATTTCTCCAGGAGAGTTCAAGCTCTATAAATGCAAAAACAATATGTGGGACATAGCAACTCCCATCATAGTTGGCAGTCAGCACGTTGCTAATATCTTCTCAGGTCAGTTCTTTTTTGAAGACGAACCTCTGGACTATGAACTTTTCCAATCTCAGGCCAGAAGATATGGCTTTAATGAGGAGGAATATATAGCTGCACTTGAAAAAGTTCCGCGGTTAAGCAGGGAAACTGTGCATACGGGTATGGCTTTCTTTGTAACTTTTGCCAATATTCTCTCTCAGTTAGGCTACAGCAATTTTAAACTGGCTCATTCGCTGAATGAACGTGAAGCCCTTCTGAATGCATTGCGGGAGAGCGAGGAGCGATTCCGGTCGGTTCTTGAGAATTCACTTGACGTGGCTTACAGGCGAAACCTTCAGACCGACAGATATGATTACATGAGCCCGGTGGTAGAGAAGATTACTGGCTTCTCTGCCCAGGAAATGAGTTCAATGAATGCCAGTGAGACTCTTGGTCGTATTCATCCCGACGACCGCCTCACAGTTACTTCGGGACTGGCCCAGGCATGCGATACTGGTTCCGGAACTCTGGAGTACCGGTTCAAACACAAGGATGGCAAATATCGCTGGTTAGCTGATAGGTTCACGGTGAATAAAGATTGGAATGGAAAGCCCCTCTTCAGCGGAGGTATTGTCCGCGATATCACAGAGCGCAAAAAAGTAGAAGAGGCTCTGGAAAAAGCACACGAGAGTCTGGAAGAAAAAGTTAAAGCGCGTACTTCTGAGCTTGAAGAAGCTTACAACTCTTTAAAAGAAAGTGAAAAGCGCCTTGCTGAAGCTCAAAAGATGGCTCATATTGGAAACTGGGACTGGGATATTATAAGTGGTGAAACATATTGGTCTGACGAAATGTATCAGATTTTCGGACATAATCCTCATGAATCAGGCGTAACTTATGATGAACTTTTAAATTATATACACCCCGAAGATCGAGATTATGTCGGTAACGCAATCAGAAGTTATTTAAAAGAAAAGCCTTTTGGCATTGATTATAGGATTACCCGGGCTAACGGAGAAGAACGTATAGTTCATTCACAACCAGAAATTATTTTTGATGAGAAGAATAATCCTATTCGAATAAAGGGAGTAGTTCAGGATATTACTGAGCGTAAAAAAGCAGAAGAGAAACTTCAGATACTGGCGAATGCTATCGAATCATCGAATGATGCTATTGTAACTATATCTCTTGACGGTATCATTACCAGCTGGAACAAGGCGGCAGAACAGGTTTATGGTTATTCCGCCGAAGAAATTCTGGGAAGAGACGTATCAGTACTCGAACCAGAAAATACTAAAGGAGAAATTAATCAATTTTCTGAAAGGATTAAACAGGGAAAAACGATTCAGCACTACGAAACTTTACGTTTAAGAAAGGACGGTACTCTTTTAAACATTTCAGCCGCCCTCTCTCCGGTGTTTGATGTTACTGGAAAACTAGTAGCCCTTTCAGCTATTGTAAGAGATGTAACTGAGCGTATCAAGGGGGAAGAAGCGCTGCGTGAGAGCGAGGCGCGTCTACGCCGTTTTTACGAATCAGATATGATCGGTGTGTGTTTCTACAATCTGGACGGCTCAATAACAGACGCTAACGATAAGTTCCTGAATATTATCGGTTACACTCGCGAGGACCTGCAGGCTGGATGGGTTAAATGGAATAGGATTACTCCGACGGAATATAGGCAATTGGATGAGCATGCTATGGTGGAACTCAAATCAACAGGCGTAAATAAGCCTTACGAGAAGGAGTACATTCGCAAAGATGGCTCGCGCGTACCTGTCACTGTTGGAATAGCTACCTTCGATAAGGTGAGTTATGAAGGCATAGCCTTTATTCTTGACATTACCGAGAGGAAGACGGCAGAAGAAGCTCTGGCAAATCTCGAAATTGCCCGTAAGAAAGAAATCCACCACAGAATCAAAAATAACCTGCAGGTGATCTCTTCTCTCCTGGATCTTCAGGCTGATAAGTTTAATGATACGAAAATTGTTGAAGCTTTCAGGGAAAGCCAGAATCGAGTGGTTTCGATGGCTTTCATCCATGAAGAATTATATAAAGGAGAAGGAACCGATACTCTGAATTTTTCTGAATACCTTAAAAAATTAACTGGAAATCTTTTCCAGACTTACAGTCTTAGCAGTAAAAATCTCAACCTTTTCACGGATCTGGAAGAAAATGCGTTCTTTAATATGGACACTGCAGTCCCGTTGGGAATAATTGTTAATGAACTGGTCTCCAATTCCCTCAAACATGCATTTACTGAAGACCGAGAAGGGGAGATCCGAATTAAGCTTTGCAGGAAAGAAATTAATGAAGAAACAAATAAATCTCTTTTCAGCCTGATAATTTCAGATAATGGAAAAGGAATTCCTGAAAATTTAAAATTAGAAAGTCTTGAATCACTGGGACTGCAGTTAGTAAGTATTCTTGTTGATCAGCTGGACGGGAAAATTGAGCTTAAACGAAATCAAGGGACCGAGTTTAATATTCTTTTTTACGTAGCGGAAGGACAATAAGTCTATAAATTAATAGACATTGGATGCTTTCCAATATACAGGATACTTTCTTAATACATTATGTAAATCTTGCTACCAGTACTGTGAACGCAACTTTTCTTCAGGGAGTAGTGCCAACTTTACTAACAATTTCATTAGTCCATAGGTTTGTTTTCTCAATGTTTATATAATATGCATGGATGTATGGAAAAATTAAATGTCAGGACTCAGGCTAATAGACAGTCGTTACTCCTGATACTCGGACTTGCAGCTTTCAGTTATAGAAGTTAATAAGAATTCACATATCTAAGAATTCACATATCTAAGAATTCACATATCTAAGAATTCACATATCTAAGAATTCACATATCTAAGAATTCACATATCCAAGAATTCACATATCCAAGAGTTAACACCTATCCGTGAAATCCTCAAGATTTTTCTCTGCTGTGGGCGCGCGGGTTGATTCATTGATGACTGATTTGCCGATTATTGATTATGGTGTTAACTTACTGACTAACTTACATGATTACTTATCGATTTACTTAAGTAACTGCTAATCGATTTACCAATCAAATTATTTGTATTCACCTGAAGAGGATGTACTGATTCAATGAGCATGGAAATCAACAACGAAAAAATGTCAGATGATCTTGTACTATCTGACAATGAATCTGACAATAACAATATTTCAGATAGTAGAGTCTTTGATGATTCTAAAATTGCAAAACTAAACGGTATCAGAAACCAGGGACTTAACCCATACCCCCATAAATTTGAAAAGAATGGGGATATCTGTGATATCCAGAAAAAGTTTGATGACTTTGAAAAGAATGAAGGTCTAACGGTCAGAACCGCAGGAAGGCTCTACAACATTCGCAGGCTTGGAAAAATGATATTTGCCGATCTTGGAGACCAGGGTGGCAGAATTCAGGTTACTTTGAGAAAAGGAAATCTTCCTGATGAGGATTTTGAGACTTTTAAAACCCTGGTCGATTCGGGAGATATCGTAGGTGTTCAGGGTGAACTTTTCAGGACAAAAAGGGGTGAAAACTCCATCAGCGTGTCCGAATTCTTCCTGCTCTCAAAATCCCTCTGTGCCCTTCCGGAAAAATTCCACGGCTTAAAAGACATTGAAACCAGGTACAGGAAAAGATATCTTGACCTTATAGTCAATGCTGATAAGCGAGAGATTTTCGTCATGAGGAGCAAACTAATCTCCGAGATCAGGCGATACCTTTCTGACAGGGAATTTCTGGAATTTGAAACACCAATACTTCAGAATGTGTACGGAGGCGCAAATGCAAGGCCTTTCACAACTTTCCATAACTGTCTCGGGCAGAAACTCTTCCTTAGAATTGCTCCCGAACTTTACCTTAAGAGGCTTGTTGTTGGTGGGTATGAGAAAGTCTTTGAGATCTCCAAGAATTTCAGAAATGAAGATATTGACACAACCCACAACCCTGAGTTCACCATGATAGAGGTCTATGAGGCTTACAGGGATTACAATGACATGATGGACTTAACCGAAGGCCTCATCTCGGAACTTGTGTTCAAGCTTACTGGCAGCTATGAAGTAAAAATGGGTGAAAACACGCTTAATCTTCATACTCCCTGGAAAAGAATTTCCATGGAGGATGCCTTAAAAGAGTATGCTGGACTTGATGTTTTTGCACACTCGCTTGAAGAATTGAAGCAAATCGCAATCGAAAACAGGATCGAGGACTACGAAAAGGCAAATACTTACGGAGAGTTCCTTGCCCTGCTCTTCGAGGGCCTGGTAGAGGACAAACTGATAAACCCGACTTTCATTTATGATTTCCCTGTGGAAAACTCTCCTCTTGCTAAAAACCACAGATCGAAAGAAGGTTTTGTCGAGAGATTCGAACTCTTCTTAAATGGCTGGGAACTGGCAAACGGCTACTCCGAACTGAACGACCCACTTGAGCAGGAAAAGAGGTTCGAAGAACAGGATAAGAAAAGAAAGTTAGGAGATCTTGAAGCCCAGACCATTGATTATGACTTCGTAAATGCCCTAGGATACGGAATGCCCCCAACAGGAGGTATGGGGCTTGGAATCGACAGGCTTACCATGATCTTTTCGGGTCTGGAATCCATCAAGGAAGTAATTCTTTTCCCGCAGATGAAAAGAGAAGACTGAGTTCAGGCTTGAAAATATTTGCTTTAATCTAAAATTAAACAACTAAATTAAGAGAAAAAGCCAAGGATAGAAGGTTAAGGAAAAAATCCAAAACAAGGACGTAAAACTGAAAAATTAAAAGAAAAAACTTGCTCTTTTTAAAAGCAGGTTCTTCGTCCGGCTTTTTCCCTTAGATTAATTTAATATTGACGTTTAGTAATTTTCATTATGGCAGTGTTCTGAATTTTCTGTGAATTCAAAGTCAAATTTACCTATACTGAGCATAATTCGGTTCTTTTAATGCTGGATTCTCAAGCCACAAACTTACTAAAATTTCAAATTTTAATATGTTTTTGATTCAATAATTCTATATAAGTAGGGCTGTTTCACGTACAGTGTCTCGAATTTACTTTGAA
>DAQQ01000273.1:0-19703 GCA_002508465.1 Methanosarcina sp. UBA7
AACTGTCAAACTCAGGTTATATATTATTTTTATCTGGAATTTTGGATACATCTTTTTGGTTTATGAGCGCCCAGGAGATTTTAAAAAGATATAAAAATCAAAATTATATATCGTTATAAAGCTTTCTCAGCATAAGCGCGTCTTCTTCAAGAATAGGGCTCTCAAGTATTACCCTTCCTTGAGCTTTGAATTCTTTTAAGGCCTTCATAAGTTCGGGATAATTTAAGTCAGATTCTTTTAAAGTTAGGTGTCTCTTTTCTCCGTTCGTGCCGTATTCGACTCCTGAGATATGCATGTGCATATTCGAAAGCCCTTGTTTTCCAAGGCTTTCCTCCACTCTTGATAGAATTTCCGTAAACTCGGAGTAAGAGTTTTCTTTACCTTCTCTTGCGTGCAGATGGCAAAAGTCAAGGCAAGGCATAATGCCTTCAATTTCTGCACTCAATGCAAGCACTTCTTCAAGCGTTCCAAACTGCGTACGCTTACCCATAGTTTCAGGGCGCAGGACTGCCTGGATTCCTTCGTCCCGGAGTTGCCCGGTAAGCTTTTTCAGGGCTTTTGATATATTCTCAAAGGTGTGTTTTTTGGTGCTTTTCTGGTAAAATCCGGCATGCAGTACAATCGATTCGGCTCCGCAGAGACTGCCTACTTTTGCGGCCTCGTAAATCCTTTCCAGGCTGGCTTTTAATTTTTCTTCTTCATAAGAATTCAGGTTGATGTAATACGGGGCATGGACACTCAGGGCTACTTCTTCTTTATTTGCAGTTTCCATGACATTTTTCGCCCCTTTTTCGCCCATGCGCACTCCCTGGACAAACTCAAGCTCCATACAATCAAGCCCAAGTTCCCTGATCCGTTTGATTCCTGATATACTGCTTGTTCCTTTTGTGCTTCTCGGAATTCCTCCGGTTCCGAAAAGCAGATCTTTCGAGGTCATTTTTAACTATCCTTTCAGAAAATTCCCACAAAGTCCTTTAGCTGCTTTGCCCTCTCAGGGGACAGCTTTTCGGCAATTACTGCAACCAGCTCTTCAAGATCTTCGTCCAGGGACTGAACATCCTCCTTTCCTTCAAGGGCAAGCCCTACAAGATAATCAAGTTCTTCAGGGCTCAGCCTCTCCAGTCTTTTTCTAAAATCTTCAGAGGATTCTGCAAACTTATGTGAGACCGGCCGCAGGATAAAAGGGAACTGGTGGCCTGCTTCTCTGGAAGTTATACTTCCTCTGGCTTCAGGAGCAAGCTTGTTAAAAATCTCAATGTCCTTCTGTGTAAATTCTCTGGGCATATTATCACTTCATAGTTCTGTTCTGACTTAGTTCTGTCCTGACTTATAGCTAATTTAGGGATGATTGATAAATAACTTCAATATTTCACTTTGGTAATGGCCCATATAATTCCATTTCATAAATAAACATCAAATACAATACCGGTGCAAAATAATTGAAATTAAATTTTCGTCATTCCTTAATATAATTGTAATGGAGAGTCCAACTGTTTAATGGTAGTAAATATTTAGTGCTCAGTTCTTAGTGTTACAATGCTTAATGTTCTTTTTCAGTTTACCATGCCTGTCAATTTCTCCGTTTGCAATCCTTGTCGAGGAGATCGGGCTTCCATCTTCAGCCATTACATATTCAACGTATTCAATTTTAAGGGGCTTCTTTCCTTTTTCTTCCCTGATACGGTTCATCTTGAGGGCGACCGGATAAGTCTCAGGAGAGACAATTATGTAATCGAAGTCCTCTTCGAGAGCAGGGCCGTAAGGATCATTCAGCTTTGTAATCTCATATCTGTCATCCGGAATTCCCATTTTTTTTATGTACTGCAGCAGCAAGGTTCTCCTTTTCTCATAATTATCGACGCTGTGACTTTTGCTTAGCATCTCGTCCGAGGTAAGCCCTATGTGGACTTTTCCATCCTTTGCTATCTCAAATGCTTTTTCAATCAGTTTGGCGTGACCGTCATGAAAATACTGAAACGTACCGCCGACTGCGACCTTTGGCATGATTGGTGATAATCTACCAAGTAAAAAGAATTTTTGGTTTTTTTCCGGTATTTTGGGAATTTTTACTCACTCTCTTTCTTTTCCTTCTTTTTTCTACTTTTCTTCTTTCTTCTTCTCTCTTCTTTTTCCTCTCTTTTCTCTTCTCATTTTCTTCTTATTTAAGGCTCCACCATTTTTGCAGGATTCCTTATTTTTCAATAATATCAGGTAAAAGTATCTATTTTGCAAAAAAAGTTTGTTTAAAGCCGTTTAAATTTGATTTAATGGAATTTATGCCAATAATTTTAACTATGGTACTTTTTAGTTGTGTAATAAGGAAAAATGCCCTATTCAATTTTCAACACATGATTAGTATTTATATATTTATTCAATTTGTAAAAAAAGATCACATAAAGTACTAATTTATCAATAGTATATAGCATTAATTAAGCTTTTATCACTAAATTATATATTCATCTGCATTTTGTGCTATTACTTAAAGGCACCAAATGTAACTTTTTGATCAAATAAGCCATTTTAAACTATTTTTTCATTTTTAACGCCTTTCCATCAATTTTGATAAAACCTCATTTCTTCTTTTTTCTTTTCTCTTCTTTTTCCTCTGTTTTGCGCTAGTTTTTTAAATGTGAGTGCTAGAAAAACCTTCTTCTTTTTTCCTCTATTTGCCAGGTTTCCCGGCAATATAACCGTGTTTCAGAGGCGATGTAAAACACTTTCACCTCGCTTCCTCTAGTTATTTATACCTTCAAAACTATTGTGGAGCAACTGTTATGCACCTTATACAAACATGTGCATCTTAGGAGAATTTGTAATGAGCGAAATAGCACTCGAAGAGCTGCCCGGAGTTGGCCCTGCAACCGCAGAAAAACTCAAAGAAGCTGGATTTAATACTATTGAAGCAGTGGCTGTTGCCTCTCCTTCTGAACTTGCAACTACAGCCGAAATCGGGGAATCAACGGCTGCAAAAATCATCAATGCCGCAAGGCAAGCTGCTGATATAGGAGGTTTTGAGACCGGCGACATCGTGCTTGAAAGGCGGAAAATGGTAGGCAAGCTGACGACCGGTTGTACCGAATTTGACGAAATGATGGGTGGGGGCATAGAAACCCAGGCAATTACCGAACTGTACGGAGAATTCGGCTCAGGAAAGACCCAACTGGCCCACCAGCTTGCAGTTAATGTCCAGATGGACAGGGAACACGGAGGGCTTAACGGTTCGGTTATCATCATAGACACTGAAAACACTTTCAGACCTGAAAGGATTGACCAGATGGTAAAAGGGCTTTCCGAGAAATACGGCATGGAGCTTGATCCAGAAGAGTTCCTCCAGAATATCCATGTCGCCAGAGCATACAATTCCAATCACCAGATCCTTCTTGTCGAATCTGCAACAGATCTTGCAAACGAGCTTCGGGATATGGGAAAGCCCGTTCGTCTGCTGATTGTTGACTCGCTTATGGCTCACTTCAGGGCTGAATATGTGGGAAGGGGAACCCTTGCCGACAGGCAGCAGAAACTCAACAAGCACATGCACGGCTTGCTCCGCTTCGGGGACTTATTCAATGCCTGTGTGGTTGTAACAAATCAGGTCATGTCAAAACCCGATGCTTTCTTCGGTGATCCCACAAGGCCTGTCGGAGGCCACGTAGTCGGACATACAGCAACTTTCAGGCTATACCTGCGGAAATCCAAAGGAGACAAAAGGATTATACGTCTGGTGGACTCTCCCAACCTGCCAGAAGGAGAAGCTGTTATCGCAGTTACTACAGCCGGACTCACAGACCAGTGAAACTCAGACCAGTGAAATGTAGCTGTGAAATGTAGTATAGTAAGAAGCAAGCGTATCAAGAAGTAAGCGTATTAAGAAGCAAGTGTTATTGAAGTAAGCAATACGTAAATGGTAGGCATATTCAAAGGCGGGTAGGGAAACATTTTATCTACCCTTACCCAATCTTTTTTATGAAATTCAAAGCTATCGTTGCCGACATTGACGGTACAATCACCTGCGAGAAAAGGGAACTTCATCTGGGGGCCATGAAAAAGATCCGTTCTCTTAAAGTTCCTGTCGTGCTTGCCACAGGAAATACTCTATGTTATGCAAGGACAGCCTCAAGGCTTATCGGCCTCGAGGGCGCGGTAATTGCAGAAAACGGAGGTGCTGTTACTATCCGCTTCGATTTGCAGGGTACTTTTGAGGACAGCCTTGAAGAATGCGAGAAAGCCTATTCTTTTCTTTCCGAGTATTTCAATCTCACCAAACTTGATCCTTTATACCGAAAAACCGAGATTGCCCTCAGAAGGGACTTTGATCTCGAAAAAGCCAGAGCTCTTCTCAAAACCCAAAACCTGGACATCGAAATGGTTGATACGAAATATGCTATCCATCTCAAGAGCACGAAAATTAACAAAGGGGTCGGCCTCCAGAAACTTGCAGGCATGATGGGGCTTGAAGCTGAAGATTTCGTAGCTATAGGAGATTCGGAGAACGACGTAGAGATGTTTGAAGCTTCAGGCTTTGGAATTGCTGTCGCAAACGGAGACGAAAAGATAAAAGAGGCTGCCAATTATGTGACAGATGCCTCATTTGGAGATGGAACTGTAGAAGCTATTGAATTTCTTGAATCTAATGGCTGGATTTAAAAAGTTTCGAAAAAAGTTAATATCAGTTCGATCCCTCTGTTCTGGTATTCCGGCTCCACTGCTATTGGTGTAAACACGCTAAAACAGGATGATTTTATTTCCATCTTTATTTTGGAATTAACTTATTGAAATTCTCTCATCAATCCGTCTAACCATGCTATATGCATAAGGAATAAAATGCTTATTCCAAAACCTGCTTCCCGTAATATTTATGGATTCGAAATCTACTCCGCAAAGAGTATACCCGTTTTTTAAAAGCCACTCCTGTACTGCTCCCAATAGCATAGTTCCTATACCTGCTTTTCTTTCACTCTCCAGAACGTATGCACTGGTTATGTTCATAATGTCTTTGTGTTCCGAAACAAAAGTTTCAGCATCTGGTTGAATTCTCATATACCCCAAAGGTTTTTCATCTTGATAAGCTGCCCATAAATGATGGTTAGCTTTTTTAAGCCAATCAGTTAAATCTTGAACCGGGTCCTCATTTATTCTGGGCATGAAAATAGGTGAGTTTCTGTAATACATGTTATGCTGTCTATGAATATTTGCTAAAGCTGGTATATCAAGCTCATTGGCTTTTTTAATTACAATTTTAGAGGGGTTATTTTCAGGGGAGGGATTATTTTCAGGAGAAATGTTGTTCGCAGAAATCTTTTTTGATTCACAAATAGAGTCTACACAGCGCAGGCCAAATCCCTGCCAAAACCATAAATCAATAGTTTCTGTGTTATGTGCAAAAAATGTTAATGCGTGGGTAAAACAAGCATTTCTTACCCATTTTTCAGCTACATGCGTATATAACTCCTGATACAATATGCTTCTATATTCTTTTTTCTCACCGTGTCCATATAGAGGACTATAAATTCCTTTACATTTCCCGAATAGTTCTTCAACTTCAAATCCGGCGATAAACCCAATTAATTCCTCATTTCTGACAGCAACAATGCCTGTTCCATTGTTAAATAAGTTCTTAATTAACTTTCTGAGAAAACAAATATGATATTCCTTGAATAACATGCACAACTGTATGAAAATGCATGCTGATGGCAGCATTTTCATGCTAAATATAAGTGTTCATCATTGTAAGGCAAAAAAGGAATCGTTGTTTTTTCTTCGATGTATGCAGACATAATTAAATCCGCTGCTGCATTCACATATTTTTCATTTAGCTGATCGAATTGAATTTCAAGTTTCATGCTTCACCTTTATCATTTCCACTAAGAATTGAAGTCAAAAGCGATTTTCCAACGGGTGAATGGAAAGCGATTTTCCACCTTTAAATTAGTCCCACCTTTGAATTAATCCAACTTTGAGTTAATTCTTAAGTGCGAAATAAATCCCTCAGCCCAAGATACCAATGATCCCATAATTCTTTCATATCTTTACTTGTCTTTAATATTTCAATAACAGTCTGATTAGGCTCTGCGAAGATCATGGGACTATCTTCTTCCCCGAGTTCTTTATCTACTTTCTTGGAAATCTTTTCCTCATATATGGAAAACTGAGCAACACGGCCTGGCTTGTTGCCTCTCGCATCCAATCTTATCCATTTATCCAGATCTTTTAAATATACCGCGTTTAAGCCATGTAAGAATTTTACGCTAACATCACGACTTGAAGAAAGTTTCTGATAACAGAACCCAGCAGGCACCCCGAAATATCTTAGCATGGCTGCAAACAGATGGGCTTTGGCACAACATATTCCGTGGCCGGCTTTCAGAACCTCTGATGCCTTACAGGTAACGCTCATTTCTCCAATATCACCTGAATGATGAATCTCATCCCGGACAAATTCGTAAATTTTTTTAATTAAGGTAATTTCATCATCTGTGCCTTTCTGCAACTCAAGGCACTTATCAACAATCAGCTTGTTATCAAAGTCTATGACTTCACTCTTTTTGAGGTAATTCTGAAGATTATCGCTTTCAGTGTACATTTTTACTCGCCTATCAATAAGTACTAAAAGGCCTTTCTATATGAAATTTAAGTATGATAAGGAAAACTACTTTTCTAAAATCGCCTGTGAATTGATTCCGAAACTCAGACTGCTCTTCTGGATTTTGTATTTCGAATAGTCAATCGAGTTTCTGAACATAAGAACAGTTCTGAAGCTTTATGAATTCAGGAACAGAATTGATTTAGAATGAGCTCTTTTTTAAATGTACGACTTTAAAAAAGTAACATTGGAGTTTAATGTCATACTTAGAGCATAAATAAAATAAAAGTTTCAAAACCTTTGTTTCAATAATTGTCTGATTTTAACCAGAATTATCCTGATTATAGCTCCTATAAATTTTCTTTCCTTGATTAAACCTTTCAAAACTCCTTTTTTCATTAATTAACGGACTTCTATATATTTTTATTTATAAGTATGTTTATATTTTAACTGGCTTATATTGGGAATTGTCAAGCTGTGAATTGTCAGCGAGATGATAATTAAAATAAGGCTATAATAACAGTAAATATTTTAGGGGTAAATTATGAAAGTGAAAAAAATACTGGGTATTTTGCTGGCGCTCTGTTTTGTGCTGTCAGTGACAGCTGCGGCAGTAAGTGCGGCTCCTGTTAATGACAAATACGATGGTAAGCAAAAGTACGATGGTAAGCAAAAGTACGATGCTAAGAATAAGTACGATAGTAAGAACAATTACAACGACAAAAAGTATGACAACAATTATGGCAAGAAGAAGTACTTTATGCAAGGTCACTGGGGGTCTAAAAAAGTAAAACACAACAAAGATAAAAAACACAAGTCTTTCTGGTATACCTTTGATAAATACTGGATCCCTGGTTATTGGTACTGGAAGTAAAAACGTATAATTGTGGCTGAAAGTTGAATATAAATAAAAAATCCTAACTGGCTGATGTTTTAATGTTCACATTAGCCAGTTGTGCTGTTTTCTTTTTCCATTCTGATTGTAAGCAATAATATTTGGAATAGTATTATTTGGAATATCGGTTCAAAAGCTCAAAATCCTGATTAAAGCTCCTCTGAATCCTGGATTCTTGATAACTAAGCGAACTTTTGGGTCAGCTTGTGATAGTAGCGCTTTAAACACGTAATTTCCATCCATACCCAGCTGATATCATCCAAAATGTCTCAGCATGACTCCTAACAGATGGATTTAGCACGACAATTCCATGACCGGATTCCAGAATCTCTGATGCCTTACAGGTGACTCTCATTTCCTCTATAATAGTGCTGAGGAAGTCTCCAGGGAACTCCATATAGTTTACGTGGGGATTTCTGCTTAAATTTACACCTAAAAAAGTAACTTATTTTCATTTTTTTCGTTCGAATACCCCGCAGCAAACAACGGGGTATTCATCTGAAACAAATTATTCAACAGAAGAGGGTATATTCTCAAAAATAGTAAAGTTTTCGAGAACTTCAAGTCTTTCCTGTAACGAGCTTTTAAATTTACCAGTAAGGATGAACTTTATACTGTTCATATACTTTAGTCAAATCATCATGAGTTAAAGTCCACACGTCGTCACCCAAGCCTTCTGATTCTTTGAATGCTCCTTTCTCAACTTTAAGGATATAATCACCTCGACTTGCTTTAAGAGCTTCCCAAGGAACGGCAAATAATTTACAGGACATACCAATAAAACAATCACAAGCAAGTACTACGTATGCTATTCTTCCCCGTTCATAGTCAATCATGACTTCTTCAATCTTTCCAAGTTCTTCATCCTTAATAGTTAAGATCTTAGATCCCTTTATTTCAGTTGCCGGCACAAAAGTCATTTTCTTTGTAACATGCAGTTCTTCATCTATTCCCATTATACCTCAACTCCCAATGTATTATCCACTTATTGTCTTTTATTTACCTCTTTCAAAAGTACAGAGAAACATTACATTCTTTCCGTCTGTTTCTTCTCCATTCCAGACTTAAGTATGTAGGTTTCCTTTCTTGATTACCCCCACGAACTATTCCATTAATATTAGTAATTCATTACTAATATACATTTCTTACGCACTTGAGGTCATGTCCCTGAGTAGTAAAAAAGGTGAGCAAGAGAACATCTATGAATTTTCACAAAGTGGTAGGTATTTTTGCAACTGCTGTAATGCTAAAGTACAGCTTGAAGACATTAATTGATACTTTTGTACCAGTCTTCGATGGTGAAGCATTTTGAAAAGAAGAAAGAGAAGTGCTTGAGACTCGTTTGGGACTCGGGGCAAGCTTAAGGGTATGCCTTCACCCACGCTGTGCCGGCCGGATAGTAACGGAAATGAAAAAGAACTCAAAGGAACCCGAACTGTTACATACCGGCTTAGAGTTGGAGATTATTGGGTGTTTTATCAAATTGATGTTCATCTCTTATTAGATCCTGAATTGTGTAAGGTTTATTTTTTGATTTAGAAACGCTTTCTATCCTTTTTTCATCATCTGAATATTTACATTGCATTCCGACATCATGCAAATATGCAGCAGACAGCAGACAAAATATCTCAATTTCTTCTAATTTATCTTCATTATTTAAGCCATCTACAAGACGATTAAGTATATTTATAACTGCATCTGAGTGTTTAATTCCATGTAATGTGTAATAAGTATGATACAGTTCGCCTTTTTCCCAGATTACTTTTGTTTTACTTTCAATTACTTTCAATTTTGTGGCGTAGTAAGTACCTAATTGCTTTTCTAGTTCCATATGCAGTCATTTACTGATATTGAAAAACAGTCCTTATAAATTTATCTAAATTGACTTATGTTGAAATAAATCAGCTTAATAGCGAAGTGTTTCTGGATTGGGTGAGTTTTTTTGAGTAAATTCCGTTTTTTCAAATGAGTACTTCCCGAATTGCCTTTTTGCAGATTTGTCATTCTTCAACTCTCTTAATCCGTTTTCCCCAAACGCATGAATAGTTCTTGTTCCTGCAATACACTTTCCCAAATGTTCTGTTCCATTCGGAATAAGTAACTCGTCTCCTAGATTAAGAACAAACTCCTCGTCATTCAATACTACCGTATACTGGCCACTAACACAAACCATGTATTCGTCAAATTCGTGAGCTTGTTTCTTTGAAACCCTGTCAGAATAACAGGTCCAAAAAGCCATCTGGCTGCTGTCTGCACCTTCGTAATAATTCAGTATCAGTAAGCATTTCAGTATATTTATTACTTTGGCAGACATAAAACTATTGAGGTGAAATAATGCCAGCAAAAAAAGTAAAGAATGATAATAAAGAAAAAGAATTACTGGAAAAACTAGAATCAATAGATGAAAAAAGAGAAGATACGGCAGAACAAATAAATATAGAAGAGGAACCTGATGAAAGTAAAAGACCTAAATAAACGATATGTTACAAACAAAGGACTTGATCTGATCCTTTTATTAAGCTAAATCATTTACATTTATATCTCTTTTTTAATAAAAACAAAATAACGAGGAATGAACGAGGAATAAACCTTTTCTAGTTTGCTATATACTGGCCGCTAACACAAGTCATGTATTCATCAAATTATACTCATGACAATGTTCACACGTTCTTTTACGGTCATATCTCTCAATTCTTAGTACCGGCACCCCAGTCTGGAAAGCCAGATTTCGTGAAGTCTTTTGCTTCTGATTTCTATACCGGTTTCATCATGTTTTTTTGCCAGTTCGTTATAATCAATTCCCACAAATCATCCCTTCCAATAGTAAATGAGAAGACCCAAAAATTCAAAATCATTTTCTTTTGATCTTACATTTTGAATAGTCACTTAAGAATGATCACTTAAGAATGATCACTTAAGAATTGTCACTTAAGAATTGTCACTTAAGATTCTGATCACAAAAACAAATCACAAAAATGATTCTGAGATATTCTTAATAATTCGAATGGGAGGATTTTAGAACCAGCTCTCTAAAAAGCACCAAATACAAATCAATGTGGGTATATACCAATTTCTTTTACAATTCTATTTACAATTCCAATAAACCGATAAAATCGATATCGTTATTTTTTATTTACATTTCTAAGGATACTTTGTACAAATTCGTGCTTAGCATTTACATAAGATGTGATATCAGTTCTGAACTGTTCAGCTAATCTCACTTTGAGTTCCCCATAAGCTTTCACAGCTTCCGGATGATCCCTTAAGTAATCGCGAAAAGCTATATGCTCAAGATGACCTTTACCGTCTTTTGGACATACGTACATGTGGTAAGGCATGAAATCGTCCATAAAGGTTCTTTTAAAAGCCTCTCTGCCTTCAATGCCCAGATTTCCTTCATGTTCAAATCCTATCTTTGAAAGTCTGTCTTTTACAGCCGGAAAAACATTGTATGAATCAATGACTACGTCAATATCGATAATAGGTTTTGAAGCAAGACCTTCAACTGCTGTGCTTCCGACATGTTCAACGCCAATTATAAGGTCACCAGCACAATCAACAATCATTGCTTTTATTTTCAAAAACTCGTTTTTCCACTCAGGATCATGTGGTACAACTCTTACGATGCCTTTCATTTTTACATCCATGTTCATTCTCCCAAATGCAAAACAAATAACACTTCGAAACCCGAAACCTTGAACTCAAGCCTTATTATACAGGTTCAGGTGAATCTTTCTTAAATTGATTTTGCCCTGATTACTAAAAATGAGGGAATTCTATAATGATACTCCTGTTCAGGGTACAGTTCTATTGACTCTCTTGAAGGGACTGGTTCTCTAAGTGAACTTACACACATGCCCGCTTTTTCAATTGCTTCTGTATACTTTGATAAAGGTCTGTGATAATGTAGTGTTTTGCCCCAAAAATTTAGCTCTTCTACTCTTTCATCCAGATAGTTCCCAATTTTTTTATACATTTTAATGTTATTTTTGTTTTCTTCCCAATCGCTTAAAAAGAAGCATGGATGTGTTATTGAGAAAATAAAAGTCCCAGGCTTTTTTAATACTCGGGCTACTTCAAAAACAAATGGTTCAATCTCAGGAATATCCATAAGTAACATATTGGCCACAACAATGTCAAAGAACTTATCTTCAAAAGCTAACTTCCTGGTCAAGTCCATATTGTAATATTGAAGATTATGGTGGACATGCTTGCGTTTTGCTATGTTTAACATAGCGTCTGAACCGTCAACAGCTGTAACTAACGCTCCTTTTCGTGCAAGTTCTAACGAAAAGAAGCCGTCACCGCATCCTGCATCGAGAACACATTTTCCTTTTACATTTCCTAGTAACTCATTGACAGCAGCCAGGTATATTTGAGAATGAAAATTTCTTCCCTTATTGTTTTCTTCACTATAAGTTTCAGCAGCAATATCCCAGTGGCTTATACTATCTACTCTCATTAATCAGCAGACTCCTGTCAAATAAAATTCATCTTGCTAAATCAAAAATATTCATGTTCCAGGTCTATTTTTTTTACGATAGCTCAGATCCTGGTGCTCCGTCATTTATTGTTACGCCTGAGGCTTCTTATTTTTATATCAATAATTCTCCTTCCAGTACTGTTATCGCTTTTCCAGAAATTAAAACTCTGTTATCGGCAACTTTTACTCTCAGGATGCCACCGCGTTCCGAAGCTTGATAAGCAATAAACTCATCTTTGTTCAGCTTTTTTTGCCAGTAGGGTCCCAAACAGCAGTGAGCCGATCCTGTAACTGGATCTTCCAATACACCTATTTGCGGCGCAAAAAATCTTGACACAAAGTCATACTCTTTGGCTCTGCTTGTAACAATTACTCCTCTCGTCGGTACTTTCAAAAGTTTCATGAAATCTGGTTTCATCGTTGTGACTATCTCTTCGGACTCAACTTCTACCAGATAATCAAACTTATTCTTCCCAACGTAGGTTGCTTGAGTTCCAAGCGCTTCCAATAACTCTACTGAAGGTTCTGTTTTTTCTTCCGGTAGTGCCGGAAAATTTAGTTCAATCCAGCCATCACTCGTTTTTGCTGTCAATAAACCGCTTTTTGTGCTGAACTTTGCCTCGATGTCTTTCCTTAAGTATCCTTTTTCCCATAGAATATGAGCACTTGCTAATGTTGCATGTCCGCACAGGTCGACTTCCGCATTTGGGGTAAACCATCTCAGATTGTACCTCTCACCTTCTTTAATAAGAAACGCAGTCTCAGACAGGTTCATCTCACGAGCTATGTTCTGCATTAATTTCTCTTCCGGCTTCTCATTTAGAACACATACGCCTGCTGGGTTTCCTGAAAACGGTTTTTCTGTGAATGCGTCTACCTGGTAGGTCCTCATAGTAAATTCTCTCCTGAAATGATGGTTTCTGGAATGCTATGTCCTACTACTGATCTGGAATGGTATTTCCTACTACTGATAGCACTATCTACATAGCCATAAATATACTTATGTTGGCTGTCAGATTATTTGGAGTCAGCTGTGTACGATTGACCCTTTATCTCAAATATTCAATATTTATATCAGGTTGCAAAGCAATTCCTGGCTTTGCCAGTAACTCAACAAACCTGAACCCTTTTGAGGGGTGAAACATATTTGCTGAGGCACAACTTCTCATTATCCAGGCAGTATCGAGCCCTCTCTCGGTACCTGCACATGCTAGCACAAGCTCTCCTTCAGGAATAACTCCAGCGTCAGTTGACATCAATACACTTTCTAAGCACACTAGAGTCCCCGGAGAAATTAGCTCAAGTGTTTTTGCTATGATATCGAGGGACGTGACCTGGTGGAGATGCAATCTCATAGAAAAACTAGGTCCGAAAAAAGGAATTGTTCCCTGAACTATTTTTACATCAAGTCGATCCAGTATAACTCTGTTTTTTTCGGTAATGTTCATCGGAACACGGTGTAATCCCTCCTGTACCCAATTATATTTTATATCCTCCAGCTCAGGAATATCACTAAAAACATCTTTTTCCATTTGATCTATTTCCCAATACATACCCTGAGGGCAGGTAACACAAATTATGGTCTTATTGGTAATATTTCGGGCAATTTTTACAGCACTCTCCCCAGTTATGGAAGCAACAACAATATATTTAACAAAACTTGATTTTTCTCTAACAAGGTTAACAACCTCATCTGTGTTAACTGGACCAGGTCTTTCAAAAACTCGCATACGTTTCACATTCCCTTAATCGTGTGTATTTATTGGTTGGAAGGCAGGCAAATCATGTTATATACCGCCAAAAGATCAGGCGAGAGTTCTTCAAAAGATTTTAAACTTACAACTTCGTAGCTACAATTGAAACCAGATTAAAGTAGATTCCACCCTCAACCTCTATCATTTCAACATTCCTGCGAGCGTATTCACTGTCGCACGCAGCCCTTCTTGCCACGCCTCTTCAAAACATTTTAACTCTTTACGTTCCTGGATACTTACCGAATCACATTTTTTTCAGAGATTATATCACCAGTTACAAAAATGTAAACTATTCACATTCTCAAACCAGTACGGCTGTAACTCAACCGGCATCCCGTTTGTGAACTCTTCCTTCAACCCAGGAAATGCAATTCCTATTTGTCCTACTTTTTTAAAAGTGGAGCAAGATACTTTGACAAATAGTTTTCTTCGACTCCGAAATAGTTATGGGCATCAACACATATAACAATGTCAAAAAAACTCATTGGCAAATGGTAAATCGTGGACTTCAGCATGTATCGGAATTATCGTTTCTTCCAGTCCTATTGCCTTGATTCTGTCATAATTCTCAGCTGCACTGATCCAGAAGCCAGTTGCGAAAACTATGACATCATACTCTTTTGCCAGGAAAATTGAAGTTAATCCCCGCTCGTAGCCAAGATCAAGTACGCGCATTCCTTTCTCAATATTTAAAGAATCTGACAATTTCTCAACGATTTTCATCGAATTTGGGCCCATCATATTTTTCTTAAGATATCAGTATCGTATTTGCAGTTCTTTTTAAGCATTTTTTGACACCTTTCATTTGTCAATTTTTTATTATTCTATACAGTCTGCTTTATAACTATTGTGGGGTTGTCATACGGGCGTAAACATTTATGTTCAATTTATCCAGGTTTGACTTTTGAAAAAAGGCGCATTAAATATTTCCAGGAACAATTCAATAGAAAAAGTGATTCTTCACTTTTTTGAGTGGATAGTTTGCATTCACTTATCTGGCGCAATATATCCAAAATTTAGAAACATTTGTTGATATCACATCAGCTTGATGTTTCTTTTGCTGGCATAGCTACTTTCTAATTGAGCAATTATTTTCATTTTCAACCTTACAAAACAGGCGTTGTTTCTATATAAAAGAAGAAATGTTTAATATTTAATGCTTCTTTTTGGACATATTGGGGTTACATTAGGGATATTTTTTGGACTTGAAATTTTTGTACCACGGATAAGAACTATCATAGATCCAAGATATCTGGCCATTGGAGCTCTCCTTCCTGACTTAATAGATAAACCTCTAGGCAGAGTTATCTTTGCTTCTACCTTTGAAAATGGACGTATTATAGGGCATACCTTATTGTTATCCTTTGTTCTCTTCCTGATAGGTTTGTACTTGTATAATAAAAAAAGAGATATCAAAGTTCTCTCCCTTGCTTCAGGGTCATTTTTTCACCTTGTGGAAGACCAGATGTGGGCAAAACCTGCAACTTTATTTTGGCCTTTCCTCGGATTAAGTTTTCCCAAAGATCACTCTGACTACACAGGAATAGAATATTTATCCAACATGTTAGAAAAGTCTTTTGAGCTTGAGCTCTCGCGTGCTTTTATTCCTGAAATTATAGGAATGGTAGTTATATTTATTTTGACTTTATACTGGTTAATAAAAAGATATAGACAAAGCAAACTCTAACGTAGAAAAGAATGTCTGAAAATGTATCAAAAAAGCTGTCTCATAATCATTTTGGACTCCACAACTTGATAACATCATCTAAATTTTTAACATCACCTATTATTTCAGTCAGATACCTGGCTAGCTTGCTGTGGGGATAGAAAACTTCCCAGTAACCGTTGGCGATAATATAATTTATCGGTTTCATTTTTCGGTCACTAATTTCTGACCAAATTAAATTATTTGGGTTATTATTTCCTTTACCGGATTTTTGAGTGGTGTTTGGGATATATTCTGTTGTTTGCAGCAAGTTAAGTCAGCACAATTTTGGTTTGAAGGTTTCTTATGTTTTTCGAATTATAACTTGCACAAAAACACGATCATTCGTCATACTGAGCATTTAATCATGGTAATATCAACTATATAACAACTGTATAACACAGATATAACAACTGTATAATACAGGAGGACCAATATTTTCTGACAGCGTTTTTGTAACAGATACAAGTGTAAAAGATACAGGCAATTTAAATCTGCAATAACATTTGACAAAAATTAAATTATATCTTTTTTGGTCTTCAAAAAAGGGATGGCAGACTTTAGTTAAATATAAAAAAAGAAAACTAAGAGACCTAAGAATACTGAAAAATTAGCCCTTTTTTGATTTAATAGGAATATAGTACTCAACTTCTGAGTTTTCGTTATCCAGTCCAAAGTAACGGTTTTTATGATAAGCTAATATCAAATAGGGATAGGCTTCTTCGTATTCAGAATCAGGCAGCCACTCTTTCCAGATGAATTCCCCTCCTCTGAACATTTCTCTTCCTTTGAAGGTGAACACTGCGTAACCAGTGGAGGGAAAAATCTTGCAAAACATCTCGAGGGGCATTTCATCTATTTTCTTGACTTCAAGGCCTACATATACGTAAAATTTTCCAGTCTCATCATAGTCATCTGGTTGGATATGTGCCTCGTAAGTAACGTCATTCACTGTATTTTTTTCAAGTTTTTCGCCAGATTTCTCGTACAGGTCATAAAAACGCTTCCAGAGTAGTCCAATTTCATTTTCTACGTTCCATTCTTCTTTTAAATGAAACGGGTTACCGTAATAGACGCAACCTATTAATTTCAAGGGTCCTTCATCAATGATTTCTATTTTCAGGGGTTTTGGAAAGTTATTGGTAGTCATATGCATTCTTCCGAAAAAAGAAACAAAAAATGTACTTCTAGATTGTACACTTTAAGTTAACCCCTATTAACTGCTTGCTTTTTATCCTTAATGGCCATAAGCCCAATCTGGCCAGAGGAAAGAAAGCCATCTGGGGGTTTCTGGTTTTTCCACCCTGTCAAACGAGGGAAAATAAGCTTTTAAATCTATAATAGGGGTTCCATCACAAGCATCAAGATTGGATACATGTAAGATCCCTTCTTTTTCGTTAATATCTTCTATTTTGCATGTTGTTATTGATATGGGGTTTGGACGGTATTCTGCACGAGTTGCAAATATCCCGGTTAGTCTATCCAGTGAATATGGAGGATAAACCTGAAGCACATTCCGATGTTCACTATTGTCAATCATATTTGCCCACCAGAGCACGATTACATGACTGAAATTATTTAATTCTTTTAAGCCGGGAATGTATTTGTCAATAATTTCCAGGGATGTCTTCATGCCATCTTTCCTTACATATCCGATTGGAGAAATCTTAATGGGATTTTCTTGTTTTGTGAGCTCTTCAGGTTGTCCTCTTAAACTTGAATAGTTGCTTGAATCTTCATAACTTTCTAGACTTATAACAGGAAATATAACTTCTGTCAGGAGCTCTTTATCAGGAACTTCGTCTTGAGTGTTAATGTAAGCCTCCCGTGGAGCTCCAATCATCTCATGACCACTTTCAATAACGTACTGCGTCATCTCAGCGTACACTGAACCTATTTCTTCATAGGGACCTTTGTGGATAGCTGATAAAATTTTGTGTTTTGGCATAATTTTTATTTTTACTCTCTCATCGCCGTATCCATCTCCCTGAAAGGGTATTCCAACCTCATATTTCATTTTTTCTGGCTGTACTTCAGTTGGGCTAGTGTAATATACCGAAAAAGGGGGTTGAGTAATTAGGAGTCCTTTTTGTTTGATCCATCCTGCTAATTCTCCGATTACTTCTCCCATGTCCTCTACCGGACCTTCATGAGAAATGCTAGCTACTTGATGTTCTTCCACGATTTTCAGTTTGATTTCCACGTTAAGTTCTCCTCTAACTTTTTACTTACGCAATGAACTGAAAAACCAGTGAGATAAAAACTGAAAGCTGCAAATATGTATCAATTCGTTATTTATTGTGTCTGGAAATTGTTTAAAATATGTATCCGTTTATCATTTATTGTATTTGATTATTTTTCATTTAGGACTTACGCAGTTGAACTGAAAAATCAACAGCATCAAACTGTTAACTGTCTAAAACGTAACAATTATCTACAGTCTTATCGGTAATTGATTTTGTTCCTCAAGTGCGTAAGTCCTATCATTTTTTGATCATTGTTCATTATTTCTGATCATTGCTTATTGTGTTCGATTATTACTTATTGTGTTTGATTATCTTTTATTACGTTTGATTTTGTTTGATTTGCTTTTAGTTTGTGTTTAGTTTACATTTCAAATGCGTAAGCAAAATAATTGCATATAGAGGTTGGAATTCATGGTATCAAAAATTCACTCTTTGGTGGAATAATATTCCATGTTTTTATGAACAGCAGGTCAAGAATAAAATATCTCAAGGTAGTAGTTTAGAAAAAATATTTATTTAATTAAAAAAACAACTTAGTTATGAATAAAAAAAGCGACTTGGATCCATCATAAGAATTTCTAATTAGTTTTTCCGATGATATCGTTTCTATTTTAAAAACAATCGCCCATATTAACCGATTTACGATTCTAGTCCTTCTTTTAAACGGACCTTCGACATTCCAAATGCTTCTTGAACAGATGGATATTAAAAAATCGGCACTAGCCAATCATTTAGCCGAATTAAAAGATAGCAATCTGGTGGAAAAAACACACCATGGCACTTATGAAATAAGTGAAAATGGAAAAAATTATATCAAATCAATTGAAAAAATTTATAGAGAAAGTAAAGTTATTGAAAAGAAAGTCTGGGAAGCAAAACAAAGGGAACAGCTTTCGAAGTCCTTTTTGGAACGTAAACAGTAATTCAGGAAACTAAATCTTGATAAAATTATTTTAGAGTAAATCTTATAAATCTTTTTTGAATCCTACTTTCGCACTATTTTTCACACATAATTTTCTTCGTATTTTTCCCCATCAATCTCAGTACTTTGATTGTTTTCTCATCTACGGAAAATGTGGAAATTTTACTCTGGAAAATAGGATATATTCAGTTATTGAATATGTTTTTTGAATGCACGTTCAAGTCCAATCATGCGTCAATCATTTCTTTTTTTGTTTTTGTGCCTTTCATATAAAATTATAAAAATTGTTAGTCCGACTACAGTAATAATTCCATTTTTTATTCCATATATTATGTCACTATGCATATATCCCGTAATAATACTTGATGCAAGAAAAAAAATAATCAGTCGTGAAATATAATACAACTTTTTATTTTTATTTAGGCATTCATCACTTTTGTTCAATGACCATCACTTCTCATTATAGAATGCGCAACATTAAAGAATGCTCTTATACAGGATCAATTATTTTTGCCTCAAACAGGATCTCAAAAACAAATTCAGAACCAGGAATTCCAGTATTTACTTTAGATCCTGAACCTGTATAGTCATTGTGAGATTGTCATTTTTATTATATGTATCGTATTTTAGAAGTATCCATGTCTCCTGGTCACCCAAATTTTATTAGTTTGCATTAACTTATAAGTATTACTACTATTTCCGGGTTTAATTTTTGACAAGTATCTTTCTTTATTCAGTTGTTGTTTTCCAATTAGAGCTACATTTGGGTCATGCACTATTAGTTGGTTGATATTATTCCAAAAACAATTTTAGTGTCGTATACCTCTTTTTTCAACTTAGTATGGTTAATAGCACACTTGATACACGAAAAATAAGGCATTTCAAGCACTGAAAATTAAGTAAGTGAATAATTTGAAAAATATCAAACCTGGTAATTTTACTGCGAAAAATAAATTAAATAACTTATTTTTCTATTTCTTTCCTTGCTGAAAGTAAAATCGCGGTTAAAAATGTAATTAGGAAAGCTTTTTCGAGTCGAAAAATTGCGATTAAAATAAAATCCCTCTAACAAAAGCAGATTTTAGCAAAAGTAGATTTAATGAAATCAAGTTTTAATG
>DAQQ01000273.1:19777-22090 GCA_002508465.1 Methanosarcina sp. UBA7
TTTTAATGAAATCAAGTTTTAACGAAAGCAAGTTTTAATGAAAATAAGTTTTAATGAAAATAAGTTTTAATGAAAACAGGCGGAACTAAAAGGAGAGTTCCTCTGTTAAAAGAAAAATTAGAAAACAAATATAATGTCAGAAAGGAAAGGAATTTTCGTCCCCTTCCTCTTTAGATTTTAGCTTGTCTTTGCTTTCATCTTATCTATTATTATATAGTCTTTAATGGCACTTACGGAATCGAAAGGAATGAGGATAAAGTTATCCGCTTTCCTGTACCTGGAAGTATCTAAATTGACATTAGGGGCAACCACCATGTCAATAATATTTCCCCCTTTAATCTCGACTACAACGTTACTCAATGTTCCTATTTCTGTTCCGTCGGTAGCCATTACCTGCTTGTTAAAGAGGTTCTTTGCAAATTCCTTCGACATTTTATCGTATCTCCGTTCGCAGTATGTTATCGGTTTGGGTAAAGCTGGCTTTCCACTTCGAATATTTTGTTCCATTTGAGACCAGGATCTTTAAAGCTTTTTCCTTTTAAAACTACTCTTCTAAAGAGTTACTGGATTAAATTCTTACCTGTAATTTTACATGCAGCTCTTACTGTAATTTTTACCTGTAGTTCTTATCAGTAACTCTTACACGTAATTCTAACCTGTAATTTTACCTGTAACCGATGTATCCAGATGTATCTGTGAGCCTCTGGCCTCCTTTGAACTGTGCCTCGATTTTTTCGTAGAACTGAGCAATATTTTCCGTAATAGTGGGTTTTACCTTCTTCAGAGCTTCCCTGAAGTGTCTCATTTCTACATATTCTATATCGAAGTTCTCCCTCAGGGCAATCATTGCGGCTTCCCTACATACGGATTCGATATCGGCACCTACGTAACCCTCAGTTTCATTGGCAAGGGTTTCAAGGTTTACATCTTCAGCAAGGGGTGTATCTTTTGTATGGATCCTGAAGATCTTGAGCCTGCCTTTCCAGTCAGGAGAACCGATATAAACCAGCCTGTCAAAGCGTCCTGGACGCAAAATTGCAGGGTCCAGCAGGTTAGGACGATTGGTTGCGGCAATAACTACCACATCTCTTAGGGATTCAAGCCCATCCATCTCGGTCAGGAGCTGGTTAAGCACCCTCTCTGAAGTGCGGCTGTCCGTGGATTCCATCCCTGGCATAGAAGCAATCGAATCAATCTCGTCAAAGAAAATCACACAGGGAGCGACCTGTCTGGCTTTCCTGAAGGTTTCCCTTATAGCTTTTTCCGATTCTCCAAGCCACTTTGAGAAGATCTCAGGCCCTTTGACGCTTATGAAGTTTGCATTTGATTCCTTGGAAACAGCCTTGGCTATCAAGGTCTTTCCGGTTCCTGGAGGACCGTAAAGCAGGATTCCTCTTGGAGCTTTTATGCCCATGTGAACGAACTTTTCCGGATTTTTGATGGGCCATTCCACAGCCTCAATAATGGACTGCTTTGCTTCATCGAGCCCTCCAACATCATTCCAGCTAACTGTGGGCATTTCCACATAAATTTCTCTAAGCGCCGAGGGTTCAGCCTCCGTCAGTGCGTCTTCAAAGTTTTTCTTGGTTACAACGATTTTTTCCAGCCTCTCAGGTGGAACTGGTTCATTTTCCAGGTCAAGGTCAGGCAGGTTTTCCCTGAGGCATCGCATGGCAGCTTCCTGCACAAGAGCCAGCAGATCTGCGCCCACAAATCCCTGGGTTCTTTCAGCCAGATACATAAGGTATTTGTCTGCTTTTTCTTTTCTTTCCCTTTCCAGGACAGCCTCGTCAACTTCGGTTTCGACTTTTCCGATCTCCTCAGTTTCCTTATCTCTTTCTATAGGCATGCCCCTGGTATGGATCTGCAGGATTTCATACCTGTCCTTGGTATCAGGCACACCGATATGTATTTCCCTGTCAAAGCGGCCTGGCCTTCTAAGTGCCGGATCAATTGCATCCACACGGTTTGTGGCTCCTATAACCACAACCTGCCCTCTTTCTACCATCCCATCAAGCAGGGTCAGGAGCTGGGCGACCACACGTCTTTCCACTTCTCCTGTTACATTCTCTCTTTTTGGAGCAATGGAGTCGATTTCATCAATGAAAATGACCGATGGAGCATCCTGAGTTGCTTCTTCGAAGATTTTCCTGAGCCTTTCTTCACTTTCTCCATAGAATTTCCCTACGATTTCAGGGCCTGCAATATAATGGAAACTTGCTCCTGATTCATTGGCTACGGCTTTTGCAATCAGGGTTTTCCCGGTTCCGGGTGGGCCATAGAGAATGACTCCTTTCGGAGGTTCGATATTCA
>DAQQ01000273.1:22144-30416 GCA_002508465.1 Methanosarcina sp. UBA7
CGGGTTGCTTTTTCGTACCCCTGCACCGGCTTTTTACGCAGTTCGATAAGTGTTTCTTCCGTAACAAGGACAATTGTATTTGCAGGGTCAGTCTCAACAGCAACCAGAGGAATTACCTGGCTTGTAGTAAGGGATTCTGTCATTGGTTGAGACATTGAATTTATTATAGGAATTATGTCTCCCCTGAAAACGGGTCTTTTGAGTATATGCCTTTTTATGATTTCATTTGCATGTTCCCCAAACTGAAGTTCAGGTCCCCCCTGTGTCATGCTTTCAGGAAGCGCCAGAACAAGCTTTTTTGCTTCCGGGGCTTCAACCTTTTTGATGGTTACCTTCTCTCCTATGGAAACTCCTGCATTTTGCCGGATGAAGTTATCAATTCTCACGAGTCCCTGGTCCCAGTCCTGCCTGTCAGCTCTCCACACCTTTGCCGTGGTCTTTTTCTTACCTCTTATTTCCACGATGTCGCCTGGCGAGAGCTGAAGCTTCAGCAAAGTTGTAGGGTCAAGTCGGATAATTCCTCTTCCAAGGTCGATAGGATATGCTTTTTCAACCTTCAACTGTATTTCTTCCATAGATCATCCCGAAAATAGTTGTCTTTTTGATTATAACTTTTATTTTAAGAATCGCATAAAATATATGGGTACCAGATTTTTTCCGATTTCTTCGGATTGTACATTATGGAACTACCTGTTTGTATATTAGCCGTCTTTTTATTTCAATGCCTTTGATCAGGTAGATTTTAGCCTCAGAGGGTTTGTAATGGAACTTTTATGTCTTGAATTTTCTGTCCAGCCTTCCTATCCAGAGAAAACCCCTTTATAGCCTGTAACCTTATCCGGATAATAATTTGTCGGTTATAGGTACATTTGATAATTAGTTATTGGTTAGAGGTACTTTTGATAATCAGTTACTGGTTGGTTATAAGTACATCTGGTAATCAGTTATTTATATTATATTACCAGGCATATATTACTCTCTATACTTTCCATTTATTAAATAAGTTTATCATAGCTCTATTTTTTTCTCTGAGGTTTTATATATCTGGAACTTCTGTGTATAAAGCTGTTTAATTCTCAAAATAGTCATTTAAACTTGAATAGTGATTTAAATCTGACGTCTTTCGAATCTACTACCTCAGGATCTTGAATTTTCAGGATCTTGAGGCATCTTAAATTATATTCCTGACGAGTACCAAGGAATTGACAGTATGCCTGACAAGCACCAAGGAATTGACAGCATGAATCTTGAAATTGAGCAGAACAGGATTATTGATTTTATCCGGAACGAAATCCGTAAAGCAGGTGTAGACGGAGCTGTTATAGGCATTAGTGGAGGAATAGACTCAGCCCTTGCCGCAACGCTCACCGTAAAAGCTCTGGGGAAAGATAAAGTGCTTGGAATCCACATGCCCGAATCCAGCCTTACCCCTTCTGAAGACAGCAAAGACGCAAAAACTCTTGCAGACTGGTTGGGAATTGAGTTTCAGACTATTGACATTTCAGGAATTATCTCAGCTTTCATGGCTGCAGTCCCTGAAAGTGAATCTGCAGACCGTCTCTCCATGGGCAACCTTAAAGCACGAATCAGGATGTCCCTCCTCTACTTCTATGCAAACCGGATGAACCGTATGGTCATAGGAACCGGTAATAAAACCGAGATCTTACTTGGCTACTTCACAAAATATGGAGATGGAGGCGTTGATCTTGAACCCATAGGCGGACTTTACAAAACCGATGTATGGGAGCTTTCTCGCAGACTAGGAGTTCCTGAATCTATTATCACGAAAAAACCCTCAGCAGGCCTCTGGGCAGGTCAAACAGATGAAGCCGAACTTGGAATCTCTTACTTAAAAGTAGACGAGGTACTCAAAAGGCTTGAACAGTACGAAGATCCTGAAACTATTCTGAACACTCTCGAGATTTCTGTAGAACAGCTGAATTCAGTCATAAACCGTATAGAGAAAAGTGAGCATAAAAGAAGTGCTCCCCAGGTACCACTCAGCTGAGCTTCCCGCAAGCCTTTTCAAAAAAGGCTTGAGCGAAAACCCCAGTAACATTTGGATTTGAGAACCTTATCCACAAACCCTATAGGCGTGATCACAAGCCTTTTTTGAAAAGGCTTGAGCGAAAATCACTGCAAAATCTAAAACATTACAACGGCGTGATCAACCGGCGCAACGGTTGCGGGTCAACGGTTGCGGTCAAGCGGACTGATTTAGGAATAAGAAAACTTTCGATGTTTCCGAGTTTTTAAGAGGGCTTTTTTAGTCTTCTTTTTTCTTTAGCGGGCAGGGTTAATCTCTATGTCATATCTCTGTTCCCTTACCAGGGGTTTTGCAAGATGTCGGCGGGCACAGGGTGGTACTTCATATAATCCTGTTGTGAGGTTTCTTTTTATTTCACACAGGACTTTTGAGGCAGCTTGGGTTCCGCATTTTTTACAGCGGAAGCCCTGGGTTTGACCTGATGATTTCATATGTTTTCCGCAGGTTGGACATACAGGGTTTTCTTCCCTGTAAAGGGAAGCTAGCTTTTTTATCTCTATTTTTTCGATGTTGAGGGTTCCAGAGTTTACACTTCCAGATACTACAATTCTGTCTCCAGGCCTGAGTTTCCTTATGAGCAGGCGGAAGTTTTTTGTGGGTTCGAAGGCTGCGCAGTCAATTCCATTTCCTTCTTTATCCTGGACTGGAAAAATAACGTGTCCTCCATGAATAGTTTTCGGAACTGCGGAAACTGTGCCTTCGAACCTGTAAGAGTGCATATCTCCTATTTCTGTAAGATTTTCTGCGGAAAGCAGGTGCATGTCAGTGCCCTGATTTGTTCTATATATGGCAAAACGTTCAACAGGTTCGGCCTTGATAAGGGACGCAGCTTTTGTAACTATGGCTGGACTTTTCCCCCTAATTCCGAAGAGTACGGGATCGGCCGAGTGAGGTACACAGACAATAAGTTTGTTTTTAAGGTCCACGGTGTCCCAGGTATCGGGATAAGTCTTCCTATCAGCCTCAAAAAAACTTTCCTTTTCGATCTCGCGTGGGGTTCCCCATTTTTCTTTTTTCCTGTATGCCAGGTACTCAAAAGTGTGGTCCCACTCCTCGAGGTTAAGCATAGCCCCGCATGCTGCAAGGGCACCTATCAATCCTCTTCCGTTTTTGAAGCTCTTTGAAGGAACTCCGGATTCCGAGATAAGGCTTTTTGCCTCCTCTATTTCGATCACATCCTTTACGGCTTTCTCCAGAAAGGTTCTGAGAACGGGTTTGAGCTTTTCGTAAGCTTTTTCCGGGATAAAAACAGCGCCGGGATTAGTTTTTTCGCATTCCATACGTGCAAGTGCTTCTATTCTGGAAACAACGTGAGCAATTACTTTTTCAGGGCAGTCAGTCTTGAGTTTCAGCGCTACTGCAGCGTTTCCTCTTGTTTTATAGGGGATAGTCGGATTCAGACGTATGAGAAGTGGAAGAGTCTCAACCGCTCCGTAGACCTGAAGTTCTTCCAGCAGCAGAGCTCCCAGATACGTTGTGCACATTCCTTCGTTTGAGTCAGTATCATCAATTCCGATAATCATTTTTTTTAGTTCCAGTTTTTGCCTTTTAATTTCCCAGATGCTTTTCGGAGAATTACGGTTTTCGTTATTCTCCGACGTTTTCTTCTACTGTGAGGATTATCAAAAGTAAAGAAAAATATATATAGATGTTCAAACAGAGATTGATACTGGAATGACAAAAGAGGTTCTCATACATCAAATTATCGATGTATTGGCATGTGCAGGTTTTGCACTCTCCGATCGCTGCAATATTCGTCCGAGGAGCTTTGACGTTGCCGCACGGAAAGACGAAACACTATTACTTTGCAAGGTTTTATTTAACATTGACGGCCTGAACGAAGAAACTGCCAGAGAGATGAAGTACCTGGCCGAATACCTTGGAGGCTCCGCTATTGTCGTGGGGGCAAAGACCAGAGACCAGATGCTTGAAGATAGCGTTGTGTATATGCGTTATGATATTCTCGCCTTAAATGTACAGACTCTTTTCGATTACTTTATTGAAAATGTTCCTCCTCTAGTCTCAGCAGCTCCGGGTGGGTTATATGTCGCCATAGAAGGAGATATCCTTAAAAAAGCCAGGATGGGTCAGTCAATGTCTCTTGGGACTCTTGCTGCCATGGTAGGGGTTTCAAGGAGAACGATCAGTAAGTACGAAGAAGAAGGCATGGATGCGTCGATAGATGTCGTACTCCAGCTGGAGGACATCTTTGGGGTTGAGCTCGCAAAGCCCATAGATATCCTGAAATCCTGTGGGAGCAGGAAACCCAGGAAGAAAGCAGAGTCCATTACCGAAATCCAGGAAAAACCCTCTGCACTTTTACCGGAAGACTTGATACTTAACACAATTTCCATGCTTGGCTATGACGTCCTTCCTACTGCCCAGGCTCCTTTCAAGGCCATTTCACGGGATAAATCCTCAGTTATCCTTACAGGAGTCAGCGAATTCAATACGACCGTGGTCAAAAGAGCTCATTTAATGAGCAGTATTTCCTGCGTCACTGAGACCCAATCCGTGTTTATCATCAACGGACACTCAAAAATAAAATCCGTAGAAAATACCGTTATGATAGAGAAAAAGGAACTTGACAGAATAAGTGATTCTCAAGAACTCCTTAACTTTATAGAAGAACGTAGAGAAACTCACGACGAGAAGTAAAATCGAGTTTCCACTACCCTAGTCCAATAAGCCTTTTCAAAAAACTGCTTGCCCGCAAGCCTTTTCAAAAAAGGATTGAGCGAAAACCCCGAGTAACGGTGATAAACCGGCGCAACGGTTGCGGGTCAACCAGTGCAATAATTGTTCAAATACCCTTTTTCAAAAAAGCTTTACCAAAAGCGGTTCAGCATTTGAATTTGATAACCTTATTCCCTAACCCTATCGGCGTGATCAACCGGCGCAACGGTTGTTCCAAAACCCTAATATAGCACTGTTTCAATCTAAAAGCTTTGATGACTGTAAAAATTGCAGCGCTGGTTTCTGGAAGGGGTTCGAATCTCCAGGCAATTATGGACAGCATTGAGAATGGTTACATAAAGAACGCTACAGTTAATGTGGTTATTTCCAATAAGGCAAATGCGTACGCGCTCGAACGTGCAAGAAATCACGGAATAGACGCGGTTTTTCTTGATCCGGGCGAGTATGACCGGGATGAATATGATAGGGCTATTCTGAATGTTTTGAGCCAATATGATATCGACCTTCTTTTGCTTGCAGGTTACTTCAGGCTTTTAGGAAGTGAAATAATTATAGCTTACAGGAACAGAATTATGAACATTCATCCTTCTCTTCTTCCTGCCTTCAAAGGACTTCACGCCCAGAAGCAGGCTTTCGAACACGGGGTAAAAGTTGCAGGTTGTACAGTGCATTTTGTTGACGAAGGATTGGACTCGGGACCGATAATCATCCAGAAATGCGTGCCTGTGCTTACCGGGGATACCGAAGAAACCCTTACTGCCAGAATTCTGGAGCAAGAACATGTTATTTATCCTGAAGCAGTCAGGCTTTTTACCGAGGGTAAACTTAAAATTGAGGGTAGAAATGTAGTAACCGGAAACTGAGCAAACGCTTAAGATCATATAAAACCGGAACAGATTTTACTGATTAATAACTTCTTTAATCCCTGATAGTTATAAATATTCCAAACTTATAGGTATTCCACGAAACCATATAGACCATAAGGGTTTTTCAGGTTTCGAAATCTCCTATCTTCAAGTTCAGGAGCTTTTTGCCGGAATTTTTGAAACTTCAGAATGAAAAATCCCATCAGGAAGGTTATAGAGTCTGTTTAATTACACTCCACATTATTCGGCGGTTTTATCGCTGAACGCCGACCTCTTGAGTAACTTTCCAGTCTGGAAGGCAACTCCTGTATACGTGCACATGTTAGCATTAATCAACCCATTAACCCAAGCTACAGAAACTCTTGATTTTGAAAAATTTTAAAGGAATAGGTTACAGGTGACAGTAATGTCTTATATTGAAAAAATTGATCCGGAATTGTTTGAGGCTATAAAGAAGGAAGCTGAGCGCCAGGAATATAAACTAAACCTCATCGCATCTGAAAACTATGCGAGCAAAGCCGTTATGGAAGCTCAGGGATCGATTCTGACGAATAAGTATGCTGAAGGATATTCCGGAAAGCGGTACTATGGCGGCTGTGATTTCGTGGACATTGCCGAGAATCTCGCGATTACCAGGGCAAAGAAAGTCTTTAATGCAAATTATGTAAACGTCCAGCCTCACTCGGGTTCTGGATCTAATATGGCTGTCTATTTCTCGGTTTTGCATCCCGGAGACACCATCATGTCCATGGACCTCTCTCACGGAGGGCATCTTTCTCATGGCAGCCCTGTGAGTTTTTCCGGAAAGCTCTTTAATATTGTGCCTTACGGAGTCAGCGAAAAGACTGAGATGCTGGACTATTCCGAACTTCTGAAAAAAGCAAAGGAAAATAAACCGCAAATGATTGTTTGCGGAGCTTCAGCTTACCCTCGTGAAATCGACTTCAAACAATTCAGAGAAATTGCTGATGAAGTCGGAGCTTATCTGCTTGCAGATATTGCCCACATTGCAGGGCTTGTAGTTGCAGGTGTGCATCAGAGTCCTGTACCGTATGCGGACTTTGTTACCAGCACAACTCACAAAACTCTCAGGGGCCCAAGAGGCGGAATTATTATTTCCAAGACCGAAGAACTTGCGACAGGAATTAACAAAGCGGTTTTCCCAGGTCTTCAGGGTGGGCCTCTCATGCATATTATAGCCGCAAAGGCAGTAGCCTTCAAAGAGGCCATGAGTGTGAAGTTCAAACAGGATCAGATCCAGACCGTAAGGAATGCAAAAACCCTCTGTAAATGCCTGAAAGAGAAAGGTTTTGATCTGGTTTCCGGTGGCACGGACAATCATCTTATGCTTGTCAATCTCAATAATATGAATATAACAGGCAAAGATGCAGAAGCTGCTCTGAGCAAAGCCGGGATTATTGCAAACAAAAACACGGTGCCCTTCGAAACCCGCAGTCCCTTTATCACTAGCGGTGTAAGGCTCGGAACTCCTGCCTGCACCACAAGGGGTATGAAGGAAACTGAAATGGAACTAATTGCCGAATATATTGAGACTGCAATCACGAACTCAGAAAATGATAGGATCCTGTCTGAAACTAGTGACAAGGTCAGAGAACTCTGTTCAAGGTTCCCGGTTTATTGTTAATTGAAAAAGTGGGATGTTTTACCAATGTCAGACGAAGGGTATGAATCACGAATTATAGATGGGAAAGTTCTTGCAAAGAAAATTGAAGGTGAAGTGGAGTCTGAAGTTAAGGCTCTTGTAAGTGGCAGGGGAGTTACGCCTGGACTTGCTACCGTTCTTGTTGGCGATGACCCCGCTTCCAAAATGTACGTGCGCCTGAAGCACAGAGCCTGTGAACGTGTAGGCATTCGGGCAGAAGACCACTTTCTTCCGGCAGAAACCAGCCAGGAAGAACTTATCTCCCTGATCAATACCCTTAACAAAGACAAGAATGTGCATGGAATTCTACTTCAACTCCCACTTCCTAAACACCTCTTCCCTCAAGAAGCAATGGAAGCCATAGCTCCTGAAAAAGATGCGGACGGCTTTCATCCCTACAATATGGGAAAGCTAATGATTGGAGATGAAGGGCTTGTACCCTGCACTCCGCATGGGGTTATCCGGGCGCTTGAAGAATATAATGTACCTATTAAAGGCAAAAACGTGGTTATTGTCGGGCACAGCAATGTTGTCGGAAAACCCATGGCAGCAATGTTCCTTAATCGGAATGCAACCGTTTCCGTTTGTCACGTATTCACGGATGACCTTAAAAAATATACTCTAGGTGCAGACATCCTGGTGGTTGCTGCTGGGGTCAAACACCTCATCAAAGCCGATATGGTAAAGGAAGGTGCAGTAATTTTTGATGTGGGTATTACCCAGGAAAAAGACGGCGTATACGGAGATGTAGACTTCGAAAACGTGATCAAAAAAGCAGCCCTAATCACCCCTGTTCCTGGAGGTGTTGGCCCTCTGACAATTGCCATACTTATGAAGCACGTACTTAACTGTGCAGAAACGAATTTTTGAAATTTCTTTAGTAAGGTCTTTACCAGGCCTTTTAATCTTTTTTGAAACTTTTTTGATAATATTTTGTTTTCTGGTATTGTTTTAGTGATACCTGTTTACTTTTTATCTCTTGGTCGTCCTGTGTTATAT